>NZ_VFYP01000001.1:332836-665673 GCF_006443685.1 Rhizobium glycinendophyticum
CGGCCCCGTCGCGCCCCGCTCGGCAAGTGCCTTTTCGACCTTCTCCATCGCCCAGGGGAAATCACGTGTCCCGTCTTCCCGCTCGGCCCAGTTGGCGGTGTAGACGCCGGGCGCACCATCAAGCGCATCGATCACCAGGCCGCTATCGTCCGAAAGCGCCGGCAGACCCGAGGCCTTGGCAGAGGCCAGCGCCTTAATCGCCGCATTTTCCTCGAACGTCGTGCCCGTCTCGTCGGGCTCGACGAAAGCAAGGTCCTTGGCCGATTTGGCCGAGAAGCCGAAGGGGCCGATCAGGTCGGCGATTTCGGCGATCTTGCCGGCATTGTGGCTGGCAACGACGATGGTGCGGGTGTCGAGCTTGCGCATAGTGAATGTCCTATTCCAGATCCCATAGCCGTGGCTCGGCGCATTCCAGGCTGTTTCCCGCCGGATCGCGGAAATAGATGGATCGCGCACCGTTCGGCCAGGTGACGGTCGATTCCAGGGCGATACCGGCTTTCTTCAGCGTCTCCGCCATGGCGTCGAGATCGTTTCCGGTGACCCGGAAGCAGGCATGGCCCGGCCCCGTGGCGCCGTGTCTCGGCACGTCCAGCGAGCCGGGCGGCAGGGGTTTCAGCGTTTCCACGCTATTGAAGATCAGCAGGATGCCCGATCCGCAACGATAGAAGATGTGTCGATTGCCGTTTCTCCGGATCGTCTGAAGCCCCAGCACCTCGCCATAAAAGGTCTCGGCCTTGTCCAGGTCATCGACGTAGAGTGCGGTCTCGAGAACACCTTCGATCATCCGGCAGCCCTCAGCCGATCGCCTGCTTCTGCAGCGTCACCAGTTCGTCGATGCCGTTGCGGGCCAGACCCAGCAGCGTCAGGAACTCGTCCTGGCTGAACGGCTTGCCTTCGGCAGTCCCCTGGATCTCGACGATGCCACCGGAACCGGTCATGACGAAATTGGCATCGGTCTCGGCCGCCGAGTCCTCCAGGTAATCGAGGTCGATCACCGGCTGGTTGGCGAAGATGCCACAGGAAATGGCCGCGATATGGTCCTTCAGGACCTTCTCCACCTTCACCATGTTGCGCGCTTCCATCCATTTCAGGCAGTCATGCAGCGCAATCCAGGCACCGGTGATCGAGGCCGTGCGCGTGCCGCCATCCGCCTGGATGACGTCGCAGTCGATCGAGATCTGCCGTTCGCCGAGTGCCTCCAGATCGACGACCGCGCGCAGCGACCGGCCGATCAGCCGCTGGATTTCCTGGGTGCGGCCGCTCTGCTTGCCGGAAGAGGCTTCGCGGCGCATGCGTTCGCCCGTGGCCCGCGGCAGCATGCCATATTCCGCCGTCACCCAGCCCTTGCCGGAATTGCGCAGCCACGGTGGCGTCTTGTCTTCCAGGCTCGCCGTGCACAGCACATGCGTATCGCCGAACTTCACCAGGCAGGATCCCTCGGCATGCTTGGAGAAATTGCGCTCGAACGAGACTTTGCGCATTTGATCTGTTTTTCTGCCGGATGGCCGCATCGGTATCTCCTGGGTTGTCACTGCCTTCTAAGGAGGGCGGCTGTCCTTTGCAAAGAAAAAACCGAATGAACGCCCGGCAACTCGGGACTTCCGGCGAATTTGCCCTTTGTCATCGGCATGCGAATGACTATATTCTTCCCATGGAAACAATGAGATCATCACTGCGCTGACAATGGCCGCACCCAAGACGACCATCGCAGATGTTGCCGCATCGCTGGACGACCGATCCAGAGAGGTCTTTCGGCGGATCGTCGAGACCTATCTCGACTCCGGTGATCCGCTCGGCTCGCGCAATCTGTCCCGCCTTCTGCCGATGTCGCTGTCGCCCGCTTCCGTGCGCAACGTGATGAGCGATCTCGAGCATCTGGGCCTGATCTATGCGCCGCACGTCAGCGCGGGACGTCTGCCCACGCAAGCTGGCCTGCGCTTTTTCGTCGATGCCTTCATGCAGGTGGGGGACCTCTCGGAGACCGAGCGAGACAGCATCGAGCGCCAGATCCGTCCGACAAGTCCGGATCAACCGGTCGAGACCATGCTGACCGAGGCGAGCCGCATGCTGTCGGGCCTGTCGCGCGGCGCCGGTCTGGTCATCTCGGCGAAAAACGATCCGGTCCTCAAGCATGTCGAATTCATTCGGCTCGAGCCGACCAAGGCGCTCGCCGTGCTCGTCGGCGAACACAACCAGGTCGAAAACCGCATCATCGACCTGCCCTCGGGCGTCACCGCCTCGCAGTTGACGGAGGCCGCCAACTTCCTCAATGCAAACTTGGCGGGTCAGACACTGCGCGAATTGCGCAGCCAGATCGACAGCATGAAGACGCAGGTCGCCTCGGAACTCGATACCTTGTCCCAGGACCTCGTCAAGCGGGGCCTGGCGGTCTGGTCGGGGGAGGGGGCCGATAAGAACCCCACCCGCCTCATCGTCCGAGGTCGTGCAAACTTGCTCGAAGGTCTGGTCGACCTTGAGGACATCGATCGCCTGCGCCTGCTCTTCGACGACCTCGAGCGCAAGGAAAGCCTGATCGAGATCCTCGATCTTGCCGAAAGTGGCCCGGGTGTGCGCATCTTCATCGGCTCCGAAAACAAGCTCTTCTCGCTGTCGGGCTCGTCTCTCATCGTAGCACCCTATCGCGATGGCGAAGACCGCATCGTCGGCGCCGTCGGTGTGATCGGCCCCACGCGGCTGAATTATTCCCGCATCGTGCCGATGGTCGATTACACCGCCCAGCTCATGGCGCGCCTGTCGCGGACCGGGCGTTAGGCCGAATTGGCCGGCGACCCTTGATTTTTTCACCCCAAACCCTGATATCGGGCACGAAATCGAACCTCGTGTTCGAAAATGCAGAATCATTCGGAGAACGTCATGACCGAAGAAACCAACAAGAACGGACCTGACGCGGACGCCGCAGAGGCTTACGCTACCGAAGCTCAGGAAGATCAGGCAAACGCCGAAGCGACGACCGACGCCGAAGGCGGCGCGGCCGAAGCCCTCGATGCTCTGAAGGCGGAAAATGCCGACCTGCGCGACCGCTTCCTGCGTTTGGCAGCCGACATGGACAACCTGCGCCGTCGCACCGAACGGGAAATCAAGGACGCCAAGTCTTACGCGATGACGGGTTTTGCCCGTGACATGCTGTCGGTCTCCGACAACTTGCGCCGTGCCATCGAAAGCCTGCCGGAAGACGCCCGCGCCGGCGCGGATGCTGCGGTCACAGCGCTCATCGAAGGTGTCGAGATGACCGAGCGCGGCATGCTGGCGACCATGGAACGTCACGGCATTCGCAAGATCGAGCCGGTCGGCCAGAAGTTCGACCCGAACTTCCACCAGGCCATGTTCGAGGTCCCCAATCCCGATGTCGCCAACAACACCGTCGTTCAGGTCGTGCAGGCCGGTTACGCGATCGGCGAACGCGTCCTCCGCCCGGCCATGGTCGGCGTTGCGAAGGGTGGCCCGAAGGCCGAAGCTGCCGCCGAGGATGCTGCCAAGGCCTGAGCAAGGCCTTTACCGCATACGAAAAAAGCGCCTCGAAGGGCGCTTTTTTTATGTCTGCTGTCGGCCGCTCGCAGTCTATGCCGCGTTGGAAGCCTGTTCTTCGTTGAGGAAGGTATAGATCGCCGAGGCGGATTCGGTTGCGCGCAGCTTAGCGACCAGGTCCTGGTCACGCAGCACGCGCGCAATGCGCGACAGCGCCTTCAGGTGATCGGCGCCCGCACCTTCCGGGGCGAGCAGCAAAAAGACGAGATCGACCGGCTGGTCGTCCAGCGCCTCGAAATCGACCGGTGTTTCCAGACGTGCGAAAACGCCGGTGATCTGGGTGACCTTGTTGAGCTTGCCATGCGGGATGGCAATGCCATTGCCGACGCCGGTGGAACCCAGCCGCTCGCGCTGCAGGATAACGTCGAAGATCTCGCGCTCAGGGATGTTGGTCAGCTTGGAAGCCTTAGCCGCGAGTTCCTGAAGCAGTTGCTTCTTCGAATTCACCCTGAGTGTCGGTACGACAGCATCCTGATGCAGCAAATCTGCCAAGGCCATATCAATTTCCTTCATGCGTCTGAGCCGGTGGCGGGCGAACGTTTACGTCCGCCCGCGCCAGTCTCGTCAGCCTTTGATGTTGGCGGAATCGATCCACCCGATATTACCGTCATTCCGACGATAAACGATATTCAATTGTTCTTTTCCCGGGCTTCTGAACAGCAGCACAGGTTCGTCCGTCATGTCGAGGGCCATGACTGCCGAAGCAACCGTCATGGTCCGAAGTTTCTTCGTGCTTTCGGCCACGATCGTCGGCGCATAGTCTTCCGGCAGTTCCTCGTGATCGTCGTCGACGGAATCCATGACCGTGTAGGCCACCTCGATCGGCGGGTTCGATGCTTCGCCGGCGTGATGATCCTTCAGCTTGCGCTTGTAGCGGCGCAGGCGCTTCTCGACGCGCTCAAAGGCGGTGTCGAAGGCCACTTGCGGATCATTGGCCTCGCCTGCGGCATGCAGGTTCGCGCCGGTATCGAGATGCACCAGGCAATCGGCCGAAAATCGCGACTGCGATTTTGCCACGACCACTTGCCCGGAATACCCTCCGTCGAAGTATTTGGTAACCGCATCCTGGATTCGGTCTTCGATCCGCTGGCGGAAAGTTTCACCGATTTCCATCTGCTTGCCGGATACACGCACACTCATGGAGTTTCCCTTCTTATGATTGGTTACGTGCCCATTTTACGCCAAGCGACGCCCGCGTCCAAGCTTTTAGAGTGGTGCGGGCAGTCTGTACCTTCGTTTGTCGGGCATGATCCGGCCAATTGTCTCCGGGGCCAACAGTGTGCGCTGTCGATTGCGGCGCGCTTCTAGCCGCCATCTCGGCAAAAGTCAATGACCGGTTAATTTCCCGGATTTTCAGGGGTCTCAGTGGGAGGAAATCTTCGCCATGGCCCGCTTCTCGCGGCGACGCTGAACTGAGGACGGGATGTTCATGGACTCGCGGTATTTTGCCACGGTCCGGCGCGCAAGCTCCACACCGCTCGATTTCAGCGTGTCGACGATGTCGTCGTCCGATAGCACCGCCTCAGGGCTTTCTTTCTCGATCAAGGCCCGTATCCTGTGACGCACGGCCTCGGCCGAATGGCTGTCGCCACCTTCTGCGGATGCGATCGACACCGTGAAGAAATACTTGAGCTCGAAGAGCCCGCGAGGCGTCAGCATATATTTGTTGGTGGTGACGCGGCTGACCGTGGATTCATGCATCTTGATCGCGTCTGCGACCGTTTTCAGGTTCAGCGGCCGCAGGTGATCGACCCCGTGATCCAGGAAGGCCGATTGCTGCCGCACGATCTCGGCCGCCACCTTGCTGATCGTCCGCGCCCTTTGATCGAGGCTGCGGGTGAGCCAGTTCGCGTTCTGCAGGCATTCCGACATGAAGGCATGATCGGGGCTGTCCTTGGCCACACCCTGGCGACCCACCGCCACCATGTAGCTGTGATTGACCAGCACCCGGGGAAGCGCATCCGGATTGAGCTCGACCTGCCAGCCGCCATTGTTATCGGAGCGCACGACGACGTCGGGCGTCACCGATTCCGAGACGCTGTGCTCGAATGAGCCGCCTGGCTTCGGGTTGAGCTTGCGGATCTCCGACAGCATGTCGAGAAGATCCTCTTCGTCCACGCCGCACAGCCGCTTCAGCGTGGCAAAATCCCGCTTGGCGAGCAGTTCCAGATTGTCGACCAGCATAGCCATGGCCGGATCATAACGGTCGCGCTGGCGCAGCTGGATCCCCAGGCATTCGCTGAGCGAGCGTGCAAAGACGCCCGCAGGCTCCAGCGTCTGAAGCGTCTGCAACACCGTTTCGATTTGCTCTCGTGCACGCCCCAGTCGCGCCGCCAGTTCATCGAGATCGAGCCGCAGATAGCCGCATTCGTCAAGGTGATCGACCATGACGGCCGCAACCAGTTGGTCGGCAGGTGTCGGAAGAGCAAAAGGAATCTGCTGGTTCAGATGGTCACGCAGGCTGATCTGCCCGGCAACGAAATCGTCGAGATCGAAGCCTTCCCCAGTCTCCCCGGAATTCCCCGGCATCGACTTCCACTGCCCGAGAAGCTCCGGCGCATCGGGACGCATGCTGGAGCCTTCGTCGGCAAAGGCGGTGTCGAAATTCGTGTCCAGCCGGTCATTGAGGTTTTCGCTGCCGCTGCCCTCATACCAGTCGCTGTCGAGCGAAGGGCTGGCAACAGTATCGTCGGTGGATTGGCCGTTGTTGACGGTGGCGCTGCCATGGGCGTCGGCGGCATCGGCAGAGTCCGAGCCCAAATCTCCGTCATCTGCATTCAATTCGAGCAGCGGATTGCGTTCCACTTCCTGCGAGATGAACTGCATTAATTCGATATGGGTCATCTGCAGCAGTTGAATGGACTGCATCAACTGCGGTGTCATCACCAGCGATTGGCTCTGTTTCAGGAACAGATTCGCGGACAAGGCCATGGCGGACGCTCGACTCCCCTGCATTCACCCCGCAAACTGCGAATAATGCAGGGTGAAATCCACTTGGCCCAAAAATTGCTTTTTATTTTGGTTTGGTCAAGCCGCAGGAGAGCGCGGGCAGACTTTTATTGTCCAGCTCAAAGGCTGAACTTGTCGCCCAGGTAAAGGCGGCGAACATCGGCATTGTTGACGATGTCATTGGCCCGGCCATGGGTCAGCACTTCGCCGGCATGGATGATATAGGCCCGGTCGATGAGCCCCAGCGTCTCGCGCACGTTGTGGTCCGTAATCAGGACTCCGATCCCGCGCGCCGTCAAGTGGCGCACCAGATTCTGGATATCCGAGACCGAAATCGGGTCAACGCCAGCGAACGGCTCGTCGAGCAGCATGAAGGTCGGATCGGTCGCCAGCGCACGGGCAATTTCCAGGCGCCGCCGCTCACCACCGGAGAGCGCCACGGAAGGCGACTTACGCAGCTTCTCGATATGGAATTCGTTGAGCAGCTCGTCGAGCTTGGCCTCGCGCTGCTTCTTGTCCGAGATATGCACTTCGAGCACCGCGCGGATATTGTCTTCGACGCTCAGGCCACGAAAGATCGACGCTTCCTGCGGTAGGTAGCCCACGCCCAACCGCGAGCGTCGATACATCGGCATCGACGTCACGTCATTGCCATTGATCGAGATTGTCCCGGCATCAACAGGCACGAGGCCGGTGATCATGTAGAAACAGGTGGTCTTGCCCGCACCGTTCGGGCCGAGCAGTCCGACCGCCTCGCCTCGGCGCACGACCAGCGATGCCCCGTTGACCACGCGGCGGGAATTATAGGTCTTGGTCAGGCCGTGTGCGATCAGCGTGCCTTCATAGCGCGCCTTGTCGCCCGGCAAACCTGCCGGTGCAGTCGCCGGGTTGGCCTGCTTAGTCCTGGAAAAAAAAGGAATTTGCACGTTCAAACCGATCGGTCACTTTTTCTGCGATTTGGGGTCGAGCTGGATCTGCACGCGACGCCCGCAACTGTCGAGTTTGGCCTGGCCGGTTTCCATGTGCACCGTCAGCTTGCAGCCGACGAAAACATTCTGCCCTTCCGACAGCACCACCTTGTCGCCTTCGAGCACGAAGACCTGCTGCGACATGTCGAAAAAGCCCTTGTCGGCGGTTGCCTGCTGCGTCTCCGACTGCAGGAACACCTTGTCCGAGACGTCGATCTTCTCGATATCGGCATTGCCTTGCGTGACCGTGCTTCCCTCGCCACGGTAGAAAACCGTCATGGCGCCGGCCTGAAGCGTGGTGGTGCCCTGGACCACCTTGACGTTGCCGGTGAAGAAAGCCTTCTTTTCCTGCTCGCGAATCTCCAGCGCGTCGCTTTCGATCTGGATCGGCTGATCGTTGGACAGCTTCATCCCGGCCATCTGGCTGCTCTTCGTCTGAGCCATTGCCGCAGATCCGGCAAAGGTGGCACAGCCGGCAGCGAACACGAGACCAGCGATCATGAGCGGGGAGAGGCGGCGATGTTTCATGGCTGGATCGTTTCCATTGACCGATTGCTGCGCAGGGAGGACGGCTCGATGTTCAACCTGACATCCCCCGAAAATATCATTGTTCGACCCTTATCCTTCATATTGAGGGAGTTCGCAACAATCGACGCGCCCTTGGTTTGAATGGCGATCGGATCTTTCGTTTCCATCGTGCCGCCGGCAATATCGAGGCGTGCGGAATTGAACTGCGCGTCGATCCCGCTCGACAGATTGAGCGTGAACGGCTTGTCGAGATTGAGCAGATTGGCGCCCCGGTCGAACAGCCCGCCTTGGGCAACGATTCGCGCCACCACCTTGTCGTTTACAGGCACGGCCGCGGTGATGGTCTCGAGATTGATCAGGTTTGGATTCTTGATGTCCTGCAGGGCGCGGTCTGCCCGCATCGAATAGTTGACCCCGTCGGAATTGCGACCTGAGATCGCCGGTTTTTCCATCACGATCTTGCCGTTCTCGATCTTGGCGGATTCGATATGCAACTCCTCCGGCATCAGGCTGCGCACTGCCGAAACTCCGATAAAGATCAACGAGATGATCAGCGCCGCCACCGGCAGAAGCACACGCAGCCGCCGCACGCGCGCCGAATGGCCCACCGCGCGACGATAGGCTGCCGCATCTGAGGCGGCTCCGTTTGCCTGACGGATGTCGGTGGGGGTCTGCAGCATTCGTCGCAATCCGTTTTGATGGCGGGCAGTCAGTCTCCTGAGCGGCCCGCAGTTTTCGTCGTTTCGCATGTCTCTCGGCGCTTGCCAATACGGCCCATATGGATTGTCGCCAGCGTGGCACAAGAGGAGGCGCAGGAGCATCGAGAGAACGCCCGGTCTTCGCTCCTTCATGCGGAGAAAGTGAGACCGGCGCCCTTCCAAATGTTTGTGACATCGGTCATTGGCTTAGCAAGGGGCGCGCGTTATGGTTAAGTTGTTCCTTGACTGTGCTTTTTTGCTTTGGCAACGTTGGCGCCGCTCAAGTCACAACAGAAAATTCAGGGGGTCGGCGTGATCAAGTCGGAATTGGTGCAGATTGTCGCGGCCCGTAATCCGCATCTCTATCACCGCGATGTCGAAAATATTGTCAACGCCGTGCTCGATGAAATCACCGATGCGCTCGCCGCCGGCAATCGCGTGGAACTGCGCGGCTTTGGCGCCTTCTCCGTGAAGAACCGCCCCTCGCGTTCCGGCCGCAATCCCCGCACCGGCGAAACCGTTTTCGTCGAGGAAAAATGGGTGCCCTTCTTCAAGACCGGCAAGGAACTGCGTGAACGCCTGAACCCTGGCATGGGCGATGAGGACGACGAATAACATCCTGTCGCATTGAAAATTCGGCGCCTGGCCTTACCTTGGGCCTGTCGGCACGCCGCCTCGAATTGGAGGCGGAACAGCAGGGAGTTTACAGATGGTGCGGAAAATCGTGAGCCTCGTGGTCCTGCTGCCGCTGGCGATCCTCCTGATCGTCCTGGCCGTCGCCAACCGTCACCCCGTTAGCTTGGCGCTCAACCCCTTCAATCCGGCCGATCAGGCGCTGTCGGTTTCCGCACCGCTCTTCGTCCTGCTTATCCTGGCGGTCATGCTGGGTGTGTTGCTCGGCGCCGTCGTCACCTGGTTTTCCCAGGGCAAGCATCGCAAGAAGGCCCGCACACAGTCGCGCGCAGCCCAGCAGTGGCAGGCCGAGGCCGATCGCCAGAAGAGCCGCGCCGAACAGATCGCCGGTGCGAGCCTGCCTTTGTCCGCGCCCCAGCTGACCTCGAAATAGCCTCGCGGCAAATTTTCTTTCCGCGCCCGGTCCGGAATGCTAAGGGCTGGCCGAGATTAGCACCGAGCCACGGATCATTGACGTGAAGAACAGGGAACGTCGCCCCGGCGCCAAGCCATTCCCGGGAGCGAAGCCGAAAGCCAATGGCGACGCCGCGCGCCCCCGTCCGCCGAAGTCTGCGGATTTTGCCGGCAAGCCGTCGAAGCCGTCGTCCGGTCAGGCCGCCGGCAAGCCCGAGCGCGGCAATTCGCGGCCGGTGCGTCGAAGCCCTTCGGAAGACGGAAAGGTCGCGAACACCGCCGAAACCGCATCGGAACCGGCTCGCCCGCTCACGGTCCGCACGGGCGAGCGTCCGTCGGAACGCGTGCCCCTCATCCTCGAATCCACGGGCGCCGGCGATTTTCACCTGATCGACAGCGGTGACGGCCTGAAGCTCGAGCAATACGGCCCCTATCGTATCGTGCGCCCCGAAGCCCAGGCTCTGTGGCCGAAGGCATTGCCCTCCCATGTCTGGGACAAGGCCGATGCCGTCTTCACCGGGGACACCGACGAAGACGGCATGGGGCGCTGGCGTTTCCCCCGCGAGGCGCTCGGCGAAACCTGGCCGCTCTCGTTGCTTGGCATCGATTTCCACGGCCGCTTCACCGCGTTTCGCCATGTCGGCGTCTTCCCCGAGCAGATCGCCCATTGGAGCTGGATGAAACAGAAGGTCGAAGCCGCCGATCGGCCGCTGAAGGTCCTCAACCTCTTCGGCTATACCGGCGTCGCCTCCCTGGTCGCCGCTGCCGCCGGTGCCGAAGTCACCCATGTCGATGCCTCGAAGAAGGCGATCGGCTGGGCCCGCGAAAACCAGTCGCTGAGCCGCCTCGACAAGGCGCCGATCCGCTGGATCTGCGAGGATGCGATGAAGTTCATCCTGCGCGAGGAGCGCCGCGGCAATCGTTACGACATCATCCTGACCGACCCGCCGAAATTTGGTCGCGGCCCGAATGGTGAAGTCTGGCAGCTCTTCGACCACCTGCCGTTGATGCTGGATATCTGCCGCGAACTCCTGGCACCCAAGGCCGTTGGTCTCGTGCTGACCGCCTATTCGATCCGTGCCAGCTTCTATTCGATCCATGAACTCATGCGCGAAACCATGCGCGGCAAGGGCGGTCTGGTCGAATCCGGCGAACTCGTCATCCGCGAGGCCGGCCTCGACGGCAAGACACCGGGCCGCGCGCTCTCCACTTCTCTCTTCAGCCGCTGGGTGCCGAAATGACCGACGACTATCGAAACGAGGGGCCGCGCCGCGTCGGCCAGGTCAAGGAAGTCACCAGCCTCGCCAACCCCATCATCAAGGACATCAAGGCCCTGTCCCTGAAGAAGGCGCGCGACGAAAGCCGCACCTTCCTCGCCGAAGGCCTGAAGCTCGTCATCGACGCGCTCGATCGCGGCTGGACCATCCGCACCCTGGTTTATGCCAAGGCCGGCAAGGGCAAGCCGCTGGTCGAGAAGGTCGCCGCCCGCACGGTCGCCGCAGGCGGTCTGGTGCTGGAAGTCAGCGAAAAGGTCATGTCCTCGATCACCCGGCGGGAGAACCCGCAAATGGTCGCCGCCGTCTTCGAACAGCGCTGGACGGCGCTGAAAGACATCCAGCCGAAGGGCTCGGAAACCTGGATCGCGCTCGACCGCGTCCGCGACCCCGGCAATCTCGGCACCATCATCCGCACGGCCGATGCCACCGGCGCCTCGGGTGTCATCCTCGTCGGCGATTGCACCGATCCCTTTTCGATGGAAACCGTGCGCGCCACCATGGGCTCGATGTTCGCCCTGCCTCTGGTCAAGACCACGCCGGCCGACTTCCTCAAATGGAAGAAATCCGTCGATATCAGGCTCGTCGCCACCCATCTCGCCGGCGCCGTCGATTACCGCACCATCGATTACAAGTCGAAGCCGGTCATCCTGATGATGGGCAACGAACAGTCCGGCCTGCCGGATGATCTCGCCCAGGCCGCCGACAAACTCGCCCGCATTCCGCAGGTCGGCATGGCCGACAGCCTCAACCTCGCGGTCGCCACCGGCGTCATGCTCTTCGAGGTCCGCCGCCACCTGCTCGCCCTCGACGGAGGCAAGTGACCGATGCTGTCAGCCTTCAATCGGCCGCTGCCGGTCGTTCTCTTCATCATTGCCGCGCTTCTGCTCGATCAGGCGATCAAATATGCGGTGGAGATTTATCTCCCCATGCATGAGTTGATCCCGGTTTTGCCCTTCTGGGCGCTCTATCGCACCCATAATCTCGGCGTCGCCTTCTCCATGTTGTCCCATCTCGACGCCTGGTTCATCGTAGCGCTACGCCTTGTCATCGTCGCTTTCGTCCTCTGGCTCTGGCGCAAGACCGGCCCTGACCAGCATTGCGCTCATCTCGGTTTTGCCATGATCATCGCTGGCGCGCTTGGCAACCTGATCGACCGCTTCACCTATGGTTATGTCGTCGATTACGTCCTGTTCTATACCGACACCTGGTCCTTCGCCGTCTTCAACCTGGCCGACAGCTTCATCACGCTCGGCGCCATCTGCATCGTCATCGACGAGATCATCCAGCACCGGAAGCCGAAGCCCGACGCCGAGTGACGGGCGCGCGAAATTTTGTCACTTTCCTGTTGCAGTAAAGTGTTTAAACGCCCGTGATTTGAACGCTGGACAAAGCCGATGAGCGTGGACCTGATAGACCGTGGAATGATGTTGGATGTCACCTCCGTGGCGCCGCCGTTGGCCGGATCGGGCACGCGCGATCTCCTCGGCCGAATCGGCAATCTGGAAACCCGCATCGCCCGCACCGAACGCGAGATAGATGCGGCCCAGGCCGTGCGCTACCGTGTCTTCGTCGAGGAGATGAAGGCGCAGGTTTCCGCTGAAGATGCCCGCCGGGGCCGCGAAGTGGACAGCTGGGACAGCCTCTGCGACCATCTTCTGGTGCTCGACCGCTCGATCGAGGGTGATGCCGAGGACCAGATCGTCGGCACCTATCGCCTGCTGCGCCACGAAGTGGCCATCGCCCATGGCGGTTTCTATTCCGGCTCCGAATTCGGCGTCGACGCGCTCGTCGCCCGCCATCCGGGCAAGCGTTTCATGGAGCTCGGCCGCTCCTGCGTGCTGCCGCAATACCGCACCAAACGCACCGTCGAACTGCTCTGGCAGGGCTGCTGGGCCTATGCGCTGCAAAACCGCATCGACGCCATGTTCGGCTGCGGCTCCTTCCCCGGCACCCAGCCGGAAGAACACGCGCTGGCGCTGTCTTTCCTCTACCACAATGCGTTGGCCAAGGGCGAATGGGCGGTCGACGCCCTGCCGCATCTCTACCGCGAGATGGACCTGATGCCGTCGGAAGCCGTCAACCCGCGCCGCGCGCTGTTCTCCATGCCGCCGCTGATCAAGGGTTACCTCCGCCTCGGCGCCATGGTCGGCAATGGAGCCGTCGTCGATCAGGCCTTCAACACGACGGACGTCCTGATCATCCTGCCGATCTCCAGCATCTCCGGCCGCTACGTCAACTACTACGGCGCCGACGCCGGCCGCTTCGCCAGCGCCAGCTGATTCCTTCTCCCCGCTTGCGGGGAGAAGGTGGCCCGAAGGGTCGGATGAGGGGCGGCAGCCGAACCAACTGTCCTCAGATTGCACCGATCACCGCGAAACGGCACATCCCTCGACAATCCCTTCGTCTGCGCCGCGTCGGCAACCATCGGCCACCTGCACCGTGCTCATCCGCACGGGCACCTCAGCCACCATCGGCAGGTCCGCAAGCGCCCTCTGGTTCATCGCCAGGAGGGCAGGGTGGCCCAGCGGATCGTGTCGCCAGTCCTGCGCGACCTGATTGCGCGGTTGAACTGACGTCTTCCAGAAATTCTTGAACATGGCCTTGCCTTCCGCGCGCGTGAGTGACGCGAAATCGGGTTGAACAGGTCTCGATCCTCCGCTTCCTTCGGATGCTTTTCAATTGAGTTTTGCCCCGATCGGCTATAGCTTTCCTATATGAAAAACCTTAATCAGGTGCATCTCAACGGCCTGCGCGCCGTCGAGGCCGTCGCCCGTCTCGGCTCGCTCCAGGCCGCGGCGGACGAACTCGGCGTGTCGGTCGGTGCCGTCAGCCAGCAGGTGATCAAGACCGAGCAACAGCTCGGCCGAACCCTCTTCGAACGCACCAGCCGGGGCATGGTCCCGATTGAGCAGGCCGGCGGCGTTCTCTCGCGTCTGCTGGATGGGTTCCGGCTCCTCTCCGGTGCCGTCGCCCTGGCCCAGAAGACCGATGACAGCCTGCTCACCATTTCCGTTGCCCCGGTTTTCGCCGCTCGCTGGCTGGTTCACCGCATCTCGGCCTTCTCCGCGCTCTATCCCCACATAGGCCTTCGCATCGATGCCAATGATCGGCTGACGGACGCCAGCAAGACGGATGTGGATCTGCGCATAAGGGTCGGTCGCGGCCAATGGCCCTGCTTCAAGTCGGAGCTGATCCTGGAGCAGCGCGTTGCTCCGGTCTGTACGCCGGCCATGGCAGAAACGCTGCGTGAACCCGCCGATCTCCTCCCTCTGCCGAAAATCATCGACAGCCGGGCCATGTTCACCTGGGATGTCTGGCTCTCGGCGGTCGGCCTGTCCGGCGCCGAAATCAAGGCGCGCCACAGTTTTAGCGAAGCCTCGTTGTGCCTCGATGCCGCGATTGCGGGGCAGGGGGTGATGCTGGCTTGGCAAACACTCGCCTCGCATCAGCTGCAGCATGGCCAGCTGGTCGCCCCCTTCGGCCCGGCGGTCAAGACCGGATTTGGCCACTACTTCGTCATCGCCGAGAAAGCGAAACGGTCGGACAAGGTGGAAAAATTCAAGCGCTGGCTGAAGGCCGAACTGGAAGAGGACATGGTGCGGCTCGCGAAAGCCGCCCCCGTTTTTGCTTGAGACACGCGGGCCCGATCAAACCGCCGCGTTGTAAGCCGCGATTGCTGCCATGTTGACGATGTCGCTGTCCTTGGCGCCCATCTGCGCGATCTGCACCGACTTTTCGAGGCCAATAAGCAGCGGCCCCATCACCGTCAGCCCGCCCAGTTCCTGCAGCATCTTGGTCGAGATCGCCGCCGAATGGATCGCCGGCATGACCAGCACATTCGCCGTGCCCGACAGACGGCAGAACGGATACTGCTCCATCCGGTGGCTGTTGAGCGCCACGTCCGCGCCCATCTCTCCATCATACTCGAAGGACACACCGCGCCGGTCGAGGATCTTCACGGCCTCACGAACCCGCTCGGAGCGTTCCCCCGTCGGATGCCCGAAGGTCGAATAGGCAAGCAGAGCCACGCGTGGTTCGAGTCCAAGGCGATGGGCAACGCCGGCGGCCTCTTCGGCGATATCAGCAAGCTCCTCGGCCGTCGGCATGTCGTGCACGGCGGTATCCGCCACCAAGATCGTGCGTCCGCGCGCCAGCGCCAGCGAAACGCCGATCACCCGATGCCCCGGGGCCGTATCGATACAGCGACGCACATCTTCGAGTGCGGTGGAATAGTTGCGCGTCGTCCCGGTCACCATGGCATCGGCATCGCCAAGCGCCACCATGCAGGCGGCGAAGTGGTTGCGGTCCGTATTGATCAGCCGCTGCGCATCGCGGTGCAGATAGCCCTTCCGCTGCAGCCGGGCATAGAGATATTCGGTATAGGCCTCGACACGCGTCGACATGCGCGCATTGACCACTTCAATGCCCGGACGGTCGAGATCGATCCCGGCCCGTTCGGCTGTCGCCTTCAGAGGTTCGTCGCGGCCGAGCAGGATGGCGGTGCCGAGGCCGAGATTGGCGAAGGATATCGCCGCGCGCATCACCTGTTCTTCCTCGCCTTCGGCAAAGACGACGCGCTTGGGGTGGCTGCGCACATGCTCGAAAATCCGCTGCGTGGCGGCTGCGATCGGGTCGCGCCGGGCAGACAATTCATGAGCATAGGCGCCGAGATCCTCGATTTCCTTGCGCGCGACGCCCGTCTCCATTGCGGCCTTCGCCACGGCAACCGGGATCGCCGAGATCAACCGCGGATCGAAGGGCACGGGAATGATGTATTGCGGCCCGAAGCGCGGCCGCTGGCCCTGATAGGCGGCAGCGACGTCATCAGGCACGTCCTCGCGCGCGAGGTTGGCGAGCGCCCGGACGGCGGCAATCTTCATTGCGTCATTGATCTGGCTGGCGCGCACGTCGAGCGCGCCACGGAAAATGTAGGGGAAGCCCAGAACATTGTTGACCTGGTTCGGATAGTCCGAACGCCCGGTCGCCATGATCGCATCCGAGCGGATCTCCGCCACTTCCTCGGGCGTGATTTCCGGGTCCGGATTGGCCATGGCGAAAATGATCGGGTTGTCCGCCATCGAGGCGATCATGTCGGCGGAGAAGGCGCCCTTTTGCGACAGGCCGAACACGACGTCGGCCCCTTCCATCGCCTCGCGCAGCGTCCGTCGGTCGGTCTTGACCGCATGGGCGCTCTTCCACTGGTTCATGCCCTCGGTGCGGCCCTGATAGATCACGCCCTTGGTGTCGCAGAGGATGATGTTCTCGCTGTTGAAGCCCATTGCCTTGATCAGCTCGATACAGGCAATCGCCGCAGCGCCCGCACCATTGCAGACGAGTTTGGTCGTCTTGAAGTCGCGTCCCGTCAGTTCCAGCGCATTAATCAGGCCGGCCGCCGCGATGATCGCGGTCCCGTGCTGGTCGTCGTGGAAGACCGGAATATCCATCAACTCGCGCAGGCGGCTCTCGATGATGAAGCAGTCCGGCGCCTTGATGTCTTCGAGATTGATCCCGCCGAAGGAAGGCCCGAGATACCGCACGCAATTGATGAATTCGTCGACATTCTCCGTGTCGACCTCAAGGTCGATCGAATCCACATCGGCGAAGCGTTTGAAGAGAACCGACTTGCCCTCCATGACCGGCTTGGAGGCCAGCGCCCCGAGATTGCCCAGCCCCAGGATCGCCGTGCCATTCGAGATGACCGCCACCATGTTGCCACGCGTCGTGTAATCATAGGCCGTTGCAGGATCGGCAAAGATTGCTTTGACGGGCACGGCCACGCCCGGTGAATAGGCGAGCGACAGATCGCGCTGTGTTGCCATCGCCTTGGTCGGGGTAATCTCCAGCTTGCCGGGGCGCCCCTGGGAGTGGAAGTCCAGCGCTTCCTGTTCCGTGACCGACACCTTCGTCCGGCCGGTCTTCGTCTCGCTTGCCATGCGTCCCCTCACCTTGTTGTGGGCAGCGGGCGAACGCCGACCCATCCTGGTTGTGTTTCCTCGTCTTAAGTCGTTAGTGTCAGCCGACTTTCTTTTCAAGAAAACATTGAGCCCGTGACGCTATACCAAGCCACCCCGAGTGATGTCCTGAATGTCGCCGAGCTGACCTCGGAGGAAAGCCGCGCCACGGCGACCCCGATGATGGAGCAGTATATCGAGATCAAGGCCGCCAATCCGGGCAGCCTGCTCTTCTATCGCATGGGCGATTTCTACGAGCTCTTCTTCGAGGATGCGGTCGATGCCTCCCGTGCCCTCGGCATCACGCTGACGAAGCGGGGCCAGCATCTCGGTCAGGATATCCCCATGTGCGGCGTGCCGGTGCATGCGGCCGATGATTACCTGCAGAAGCTGATCACGCTCGGCTTCCGCGTCGCCGTCTGCGAACAGGTCGAAGATCCGGCCGAAGCCAAGAAGCGCGGCTCGAAGTCGGTGGTGAAGCGTGATGTCGTGCGGCTCGTCACGCCGGGCACGCTGACCGAGGAAAAGCTCCTCTCGCCCTTCGAATCCAACTATCTCATGGCGCTCGCCCGCATCCGCGGCGGCTCCGCCCCGCAGCTGGCGCTCGCCTGGATCGACATCTCCACCGGCATTTTCCGCCTGGCCGAGACGACCGAAACCCGCCTGCTCGCCGATATCCTGCGCATCGAGCCGCGCGAGCTGATCGTGCCGGACACGCTCTTCCACGATGAAGAGCTGAAGCCCGCCTTCGACGTGCTCGGCCGTGTCGTCGTGCCACAGCCGGCGGTGCTCTTCGACAGCGCCAGCGCCGAGGGCCGCATCGCCCGCTACTTCGGCGTCGGAACGCTGGATGGCTTCGGCGCCTTCTCCCGCGCTGAAATTGCCGCGGCCGCCGCCGCTGTCGCCTATGTCGAAAAGACCCAGATCTCCGAGCGCCCGCCGCTCGGTCTCCCCGAACGCCAGAACGCCGCCTCGACGCTCTTCATCGACCCGGCCACCCGCGCCAACCTCGAACTGGTGAAGACGCTGTCGGGCGAGCGCAACGGCTCGCTCCTGAAGGCGATCGACCGCACCGTCACCGGCGGTGGCGCCCGTCTGCTCGCCGAACGCCTGATGTCGCCGCTGACCGATCCGGAGGCCATCGCCGAGCGTCAGGATTCCATCGCCTTCCTCATGGCCGACGGCCTGCTTGTCGACCGCCTGCGCGATGCCCTGAAGCGTGTACCCGACATGCCGCGCGCACTGTCCCGTCTGGCACTCGATCGCGGTGGCCCGCGGGATCTCGGTTCCATCGTCGCCGGCCTTGCCGCCTCCGCCGAAGTTGGCCGTCTGCTCGATCCTGCGGGCCTCCCGAAGGAACTCACGGAGGCCTTGGCCGATCTCGCAGCCCTTCCCGCCGATCTGGCTCCGAGCCTCGCATCGATGCTGGCCGACGAATTGCCACTCCTGAAGCGCGATGGCGGCTTCCTGCGCGATGGTGCAATTCCTGAGCTCGACGAACTGCGCGCACTGCGCGACCAGTCCCGCCGTGTCATCGCCGGCCTGCAGCTGCAATATGCCGAGGAAACCGGCATCAAGTCGCTGAAGATCAAGCACAACAACGTGCTCGGCTATTTCATCGAAGTCACCGCCGGCAATGCCGGCCCGATGACCGACACGGACGAGGCGAAGTCCCGCTTCATCCATCGCCAGACCATGGCCAATGCCATGCGCTTCACGACGACGGAACTCGCCGATCTCGAAAGCCGCATCGCCAATGCCGCCGGCCAGGCGCTCTCGCTCGAACTGGCCGCCTTCGACCAGATGGTGTCTCAGGTGATTGCCGCTGCCGAGCCGATCAAGGCCGCAGCAAGGGCGCTCGCCGTGATCGATGTCGCCGCCGGTCTTGCTGCTCTAGCAGAGGAGCAGGGCTATTGCCGCCCGCTGGTCGATGACAGCAGGATGTTCGCCATCACCGCCGGCCGCCATCCGGTTGTTGAGCAAGCACTGCGTCGCCAGGCTGCAAGCCCCTTCATCGCCAATGACTGCGATCTGTCGCCCCACGATACCAAAGGCCCCGGCGCCATCTGGCTGCTGACCGGCCCCAACATGGGCGGTAAGTCGACCTTCCTGCGCCAGAACGCGCTGATCGCCATCCTCGCCCAGATGGGCTCCTTCGTGCCCGCCGGTGCCGCCCATATCGGCGTGGTCGATCGCCTCTTCTCCCGCGTTGGCGCCTCCGACGATCTGGCGCGCGGCCGCTCGACCTTCATGGTCGAGATGGTCGAAACGGCGGCCATCCTCAACCAGGCGACGGATCGTTCGCTGGTCATCCTGGATGAAATCGGCCGTGGCACGGCCACCTTCGACGGCCTCTCCATCGCCTGGGCTGCCGTCGAGCATCTGCATGAGGCCAATCGCTGCCGCTCGCTCTTTGCCACCCATTTCCATGAGCTCACCGCACTCTCGGAACAACTCGCCCGCATGTCGAACGTCACCATGCGCGTCAAGGAATGGGACGGCGACGTCATCTTCCTGCATGAGGTTGGCCCAGGGGCTGCCGACCGCTCTTACGGCATCCAGGTCGCCCGTCTCGCCGGCCTGCCGGCCGCCGTTGTTGCCCGCGCCCGCGAGGTTCTGACACGGCTTGAAGACAGCGATCGCAAGAACCCCGCCGCCCAGCTGATCGACGATCTGCCGCTCTTCCAGGTCGCTGTGCGCCGCGAGGAGATTCAGAAATCAGGCCCTTCCAAGGTCGAGGAGGCGCTCCGCTCACTCGATCTTGACGACCTCACGCCTCGCCAGGCGCTCGACGCGCTCTATGATCTCAAGAAACAACTTGGCAAGCCTTGATCGGTAGAGTGCCTGTCAATCGCGCCCGAAAGGCGCTATAGCGCCCCCAATCCCGGCCGATTCCCGGGTTCAAGAGATGATGCCGCTCCCATGGCCAAAGCAGACCTCGCCTTCGACGACCTCCTCGACATCGACGCGCTGCAAGCGTCCTGCAAAACGGTCGCCGAGGCCGGCTGCGGCAATATGCTGGAGACCCGTTCGAAGCTCCTGCCGATCCTGAAGAAGGCTTCCGCCGATGCGCGCGAACAGGCGCGCCTGAAGCTCTTCGAGGATGGCAGCGGGATGAACTGCGCCAACCGCATCTCCTGGATCCAGGACCAGCTGATTTCGGTGATCTTCGATTTCGCCCGAACCCATGTCTATCCGAAGGATACGAACGGCCTCTCCGTTGCGGCCGTCGGCGGTTACGGCCGCGGCACGCTGGCGCCCGGCTCCGATATCGATCTGCTCTTCCTGCTGCCGGCCAAGGCAGGCCCCGCCATGCACAAGGCGGTGGAATTCGTGCTCTATCTGCTCTGGGATGTCGGCTTCAAGGTTGGTCACGCCACCCGCACGGTCGAGGAATGCATCCGCCTGTCGAAGTCGGACATGACGATTCGCACGGCGATCCTCGAAACCCGCCATATCTGCGGCGACGAAGCGCTCGTTACCGAGCTGCAGCACCGCTTCGACCAGGAAGTGACGACCGGAACGGCCCCCGAATTTATCGCCGCCAAGCTTGCCGAGCGCGACGAGCGCCACCGCAAGGCCGGCGACAGCCGCTACCTCGTCGAGCCGAACGTCAAGGAAGGCAAGGGTGGCCTGCGCGATCTCCAGACACTCTTCTGGATCGCCAAATACAATTACCACGTCCGCGACACGGACGAACTCGTACGCCTCGGCGTGCTCTCCCGCGCCGAGTGGCGCCTCTTCCAGAAGGCCGACGACTTCCTCTGGGCCGTCCGGTGCCACATGCATTACCTGACGGGTAAGCCCGAAGAGCGGCTTTATTTCGATATCCAGCCGGAGATCGCCAAAAGCTTAGGCTACCAGGCCCGACCGGGTCTCTCCGCCGTCGAACGCTTCATGAAGCATTACTTCCTGGTGGCCAAGGATGTCGGCGATCTCACCCGCATATTTGCCGCCGCCCTCGAAGACCAGCAGGCCAAGGCCGCTCCCGGCATCGGCGGCATGCTCGGCCGCTTCGCCAATCGCCCCCGCAAGATCCCCGGCGCCAGTGAATTCATCGATGATCGCGGCCGCATTGCACTTGCCGATCCCGGTGTCTTCAAGAAGGACCCGATGTCGATCATGCGCCTCTTCCATGTGGCGGATCTGAACGGCCTCGAATTCCATCCGGATGCGCTGAAAGCCGTCACCCGCTCGCTGTCGTTGATCGACCATGATTTTCGCGAAAGCGAGGAAGCAAACCGTCTCTTCCTGTCAATCCTCACCTCGCGCAAGGATCCGGGCTTCATCCTGCGCCGCATGAACGAGGCCGGCGTGCTCGGCCGCTTCATGCCGGAATTCGGCAAGATCGTCTCGATGATGCAGTTCAACATGTATCATCACTACACTGTCGACGAGCATCTCATTCGCACTGTCGAGGTGCTCTCCGAGATCGACAAGGGCAAGGCGGAAGAAATCCATCCGCTCGCCAACAAGATCATGCCGGAGATCGAGGATCGCCAGGCGCTCTATGTCGCGGTGCTGCTGCACGACATCGCCAAGGGCCGCCAGGAGGATCACTCGGTGGCCGGCGCCAAGGTCGCCCGCAAGCTCTGCCCGCGTCTCGGCCTTTCGCCCAAACAGACCGAAATGGTCGTCTGGCTGATCGATCAGCATCTCCTGATGTCCATGGTCGCCCAGACCCGCGATCTGCATGACCGCAAGACGATCACCGACTTTGCCGAAAAGGTGCAGTCGCTCGACCGGCTGAAGATGCTGCTGGTGCTAACGATCTGCGATATCCGCGCCGTAGGCCCCGGCGTCTGGAACGGCTGGAAGGGCCAGCTTCTGCGCACGCTCTATTATGAGACCGAGCTTCTGCTCTCCGGCGGCTTCAGCCAGGTCTCCCGCAAGGAGCGCGCCAAGCATGCCGCAGAGCAGCTTTCCAAGGCGCTGGAAGGCTGGAGCCAGAAGGATCAGCGAACCTATACCAAGCTGCATTACGAGCCCTACCTTCTCTCGGTCGACCTCGAAGATCAGGTCCGCCACGCCCATTTCATTCGCGAATCGGACAGGGCGGGCAAGGCGCTCGCCACCATGGTGCGCACCCACCAGTTCCACGCGATCACCGAAATCACCGTGCTCTCACCCGACCACCCGCGTCTCCTGTCGATCATCGCCGGCGCCTGTGCGGCTGCCGGAGCCAATATCGCCGACGCGCAGATCTTCACGACCTCGGACGGTCGCGCACTCGACACGATCCTGATCAACCGCGAATTTCCGATCGATGAGGACGAGATGCGCCGTGCCGCCACGATCGGCAAGATGATCGAGGACGTGCTCTCGGGCCGCAAGCGGCTGCCGGAAGTCATTGCCACGCGCTCCAAGGGCAAGAAGAAGAACAAGACCTTCCCGGTCCAGCCGGACGTGCGTATTTCCAACGCGCTCTCCAACAAGTTCACCGTCATTGAAGTCGAATGCCTCGACCGCATCGGTCTTCTGGCGGAAATCACCGCGGTGCTCTCCGACCTCTCGCTCGATATCCATTCGGCCCGCATCACCACCTTCGGTGAAAAGGTCATCGACACCTTTTACGTCACCGACCTTGTCGGCCAGAAGGTGACCAACGAAAATCGCCAGGCCAACATCGCCAATCGCCTGAAGCCGGTGATGACCGAACAGCCCGACGAGTTGAAGGACAACATGCCATCAGGAATCATCGCGCCACCGCCGCGCGTTACCCCTGCGCCCCGCAAGGCGCGCGCCTGACATGAGCCTCGTCAAGAAATTCATGACGGTCGGCGGTGCGACGCTCGGCAGCCGCGTCTTCGGCTTCGCCCGTGAAACGCTGATGGCCGCCGCACTCGGCACAGGCCCCGTCGCCGACGTCTTCTATGCCGCCTTCCGCTTCCCCAATCTCTTCCGCCGTCTCTTTGCCGAAGGCGCCTTCAACGCAGCCTTCGTGCCCCTGTTTGCCAAGGAGATCGAAGCGAACGGCATCGATGGCGCCAAGCGCTTCTCCGAAGAGGTCTTCGGCGTTCTCTTCTCCGTGTTGATGATCCTCACCATCGGCATGCAGCTCGCAATGCCGCTCCTGGTCGAATGGATCATCGCCCCCGGCTTTGCCGACGATCCGGAAAAGTTCGGGCTGACGGTGCGGCTCGCCATCGTCATGTTCCCCTATCTGATGTGCATGTCGCTGACGGCCATGCTGAGCGGCATGCTCAATTCGCTGCATCATTTCTTCGCCGCCGCCATCGCGCCCGTCTTCCTCAATGTGCTGATGATCAGTGCTCTCGGCTGGGCGCTCTGGACCGGCGCCGATCCCGCCGCCACCGCCTGGGCTCTCTCCTGGTCGGTGCTGGGCGCAGGCCTCCTGCAGATGGCGGTCGTCTATCTCGGCGTGCGCCATGCCGGCATCCGCCTGTCCTTCAAGCGTCCGCGCTTCACGCCCAACGTCAAGCGCCTGCTGGTGCTCGCGATCCCCGCTGCCGTCACCGGCGGCATTACCCAGATCAACCAGTTGATCGGCCAGGCCATCGCCTCGGGCAAGGAGGGCGCCATCGCCGCCCTGCAATATGCCGACCGCATCTATCAGCTGCCGCTCGGCGTCGTCGGTGTCGCCGTCGCCGTCGTGCTCCTGCCGGAGCTCGCCCGTGCGCTGAAAAGCGGCCACATGAAGGAAGCGGGAAATCTTCAGAACCGCGCGATTGAATTCGTGCTGTTCCTCACGCTTCCGGCCGCCGCCGGCATCTGGGTTCTCTCGGATGAAATCATCCGCGTGCTCTATGAGCGCGGTGCCTTTTCCGAACAGAACACCGCGGTAGTTGCCTCGATCCTGGCGATCTATGGCCTGGGCCTTCCGGGTTTCGTGCTGATCAAGGCCCTGCAGCCGGGATATTATGCCCGCGAAGACACGAAGACGCCCATGCGCTTCACTATGATCTCGGTGGTGATCAACACCGGCCTCGCGGTGACGCTTTTCCCGATCTTCGAAGAAAGCGGGATCGCCATCGCCGAAGCCGCTGCCGGCTGGACGAACACTGTCCTGCTCCTCTCCGTGCTGCTCTGGCGTGGCCATCTCGTTATCGAGCGATCGCTGATCACCCGCACGCTCCGCCTGCTCGTTGCGTCCGCCGTCATGGCGGCCATGCTGGTCTATCTCTCTGGCCGCTGGTCTGCCTGGCTCACGCCGCAGAGCCCTCTGTTCGACCAGCTGCTCGCCCTCGGCGGTCTGATTGCGCTCGCCATGCCGGTCTATTTCGGCGTCGCCTTTGCCATCGGTGGTGCCGATCTCGGCATGATCAGGCGCAACTTGAAGCGCAAGCCGAAGTCAGCCGGGCCGACGGATGCAGGAACAGGCGCCCCGGATCAGCAATAGGTCCAGGTCCGCTTCGGCCCGATGTCAACATGCACGATGCCGTTGCAATAGCGCCCGATGCCGCCGATCCCTGGCGCAGTGCGCGCCGCCGCCACGATCTGCTTCTCCGGCACGCCCGGAACCCGGATATCGGCGGCGAAACAGTGGCTGTGCTGGGATTTGCCCGAGCGCGGGCGGTGGCCGGAGGTCACGATCGGCTTCTTGCCGGTCTTCTTGGCGATATGCGCAAGAATTCCCTTCAACTCGTCGGGGAAACAGCTGGCGCGAACGCTCACCCGCTGCAGAGTATAAGCGACCGTCGTGTCATGCTTCATGAAGAAGGGACGCTTCTTGGTCTCGACCGCCTCCACCGGGGAGAGCAAGCCGATGGAAAGGACGCAGCCGAGCGCGACGCGAAACAATGTGCGCATGAGTGACCTTCTGGAATGAGTTTGTTGTTTTTGGCGATCCAGATCGCCTGCGGAGGTTTTTTATTCCTGCAAATGTGGCGAATTTGGTGCGCCATGCTCAATTGATAGCTTTAGGGAGCGCCGCAGGGCGGTGGCGTCCAAGGCGGTTGCACACGAAACCGTTATCTAACCCTCTCGATTCAGGGAGGAAAAACCCGTAGGCGTGATGTCAGACGCCGCTGCGTCACAGATCGAACCGAAAGTCTTCGTTGATGAGCCGAAGCAGCCTTTTTCTCGTCTCCCTGGTCGTCGACACCTATGATCGCGCGAAGTCATTCTACTGCGACGGCCTCGGTTTCGACTGCGTGGAAGACACGGTTCAACCCGAGGGCAAGCGCTGGCTGGTGGTCCGCCCAAGGGGCGGGGAGGGCGCGGCCCTCTTGCTCGCCGAAGCCACGGACGATGCCCAGCGCGCGGCAATCGGCAACCAGACCGGCGGCCGCGTCGGCTTCTTCCTCGAAACTGATGATTTCGCCCGCGACCACGCCCGCTTCCTCAAGGCAGGCGTCGTCTTCCAGGAAGAGCCGCGCCACGAGCCCCATGGCACCGTCGCCGTCTTTGCCGATCTCTACGGAAATCTCTGGGATCTGATCGAGCGGACGAAGCTCTGAGCGCGAAAGTGAGCGCTTGATTGCGCCCCGCCCGCCGTGCATAAGCCCAGACCGACACGATCAGTAGATCGGGCCCTCCACCAGCCTGTTGAGGATAACAATGACTGAGTTCAAGCCGCTGGTTTTCTCCGGCGTACAGCCGACCGGCAACCTCCATCTCGGCAACTATCTCGGCGCTATCAGAAAGTTCGTCGCCCTGCAGGAAAACAACGACTGCATCTACTGCGTCGTCGACATGCACGCGCTGACCGCCCAGCTGGTGCACGAGGACATGCCGAGCCAGATCCGCTCGATCACCGCCGCCTTCCTCGCTGCCGGCATCGATCCGAAGAAGCACATCGTCTTCAACCAGTCCCAGGTGCCGCAGCATGCGGAACTCGCCTGGATCTTCAACTGCGTCGCCCGCATCGGCTGGATGAACCGGATGACCCAGTTCAAGGACAAGGCCGGCAAGGACCGCGAGCAGGCCTCGCTCGGCCTTTACGCCTATCCGAGCCTGATGGCCGCCGATATCCTCGTCTACCGCGCCACGCATGTGCCCGTCGGTGACGACCAGAAGCAGCATCTGGAGCTTGCCCGCGACATCGCCATGAAGTTCAACCTGGACTTCCACGACAAGATCGTCCCCACCGGTCTCGGGATTGACATCAAGGTCGGCGAAGAGCCGGTGCATGCTTATTTCCCGATGGTCGAACCCTTGATCGACGGCCCGGCGCCCCGCGTCATGAGCCTCAAGGACGGCACCAAGAAGATGTCGAAGTCGGATCCGTCCGACCTCTCGCGCATCAACCTGATGGACGACCAGGACGCGATCTCGAAGAAGATCCGCAAGGCCAAGACCGACCCGGACGCGCTTCCGAGCGAAACGGAAGGCCTGAAAGGCCGTCCCGAAGCCGACAACCTCGTCGGCATCTTCGCGGCCCTTGCCGACAAGTCCAAGGCAGACGTGCTAGCCGAATTTGGCGGCCAGCAATTCTCGGTCTTCAAACCGGCCTTGGTCGATCTCGCCGTCGAGGTTCTCGCCCCGATCAACGCCGAGATGCGCCGTCTGATGGAAGACCCTGGCCACATCGATGCGGTTCTGCGCGACGGTGGCGAACGCGCCCGTGTTCGTGCCGAAAAGACCATGAACGAAGTCCGCGACATCATCGGATTCGTGCGATAAGGTCACCATGCAGGCGGGTTCGCCCGGAGCCCGCCTACGCCACATGTAATCGATCCGGCGGCGGGGTTTTCTATGGTTTCAACACGTCTCTCACGTCTTGAAGGTCACCGCCGCAAGTTCATGGCGGTCATCGACAACACCCCGGAATGCTCGCGCGCCGTCCATTATGCCGGCCGCCGCGCCAAGAATTCCAACGGTGGACTGGTCCTGATCTACGTGATCCCCGATGGCGATTTCCAGCAATGGCTGGGCGTCGAGGAGATCATGCGGGCGGAGGCCCGGGAAGAGGCCGAGGCCGTGATGGCAAAGGCCGCCCAGACGGTGCGCGAAACGATCGGCATCGAGCCCGAACTGGTCATCCGCGAAGGCAGCGCCTATCCCGAGATCAACAGCCTGATCGAGGAAGACCGCGACATCGCGATCCTGGTGCTGGCTGCCGGCTCCACCAAGGAAGGTCCGGGTCCACTCGTGTCCATGATCGCTGGTCGCGGCGCCGCTTTCCCGATCCCCGTCACGGTCTTGCCGGACTCGCTGACCGACGAGGAAATCGACGCCCTGTGTTGATCTTTTGCCGCGACCGGTCGATCGTGACTTGAACTGCCGGGCCGGAAGCCTTAACTTTTGAAGAATTCTAAATTTGAGCGGTGAGAGCGCCGCGCGGAGATCGCCATGTTCATCCAGACCGAAGCCACGCCGAACCCCGCCACCCTGAAGTTCCTGCCCGGCAAGGTGGTGATGCAGACGGGCACGGCGGAATTTCGCGACGCCGAAAGTGCTGCCGCCTCGCCGCTTGCCTCCCGCATTTTCGCGATTCCCGGCGTCACCGGCGTCTTTTTCGGCTACGATTTCGTCACCGTCTCCAAGGACGGCCCGGAATGGCAGCACCTCAAGCCCGCCATCCTCGGGACCATCATGGAGCATTTCATGAGCGGTGCCCCGGTCATGGGCACAGCCTCGACCTCGGCAGAGGTTGATGGTGACGAAGAATTCTTCGAGGCCGGCGACGAGACCATCGTCGCGACCATCAAGGAACTGCTCGAAACCCGTGTGCGCCCGGCCGTGGCCCAGGATGGCGGCGACATCACCTTCCGCGGCTTCCGCGACGGCAAGGTCTTCCTCAACATGAAGGGTTCTTGCGCCGGTTGCCCGTCGTCCACGGCAACCCTGAAGCACGGCGTGCAGAACCTGCTCCGCCACTTCGTTCCGGAAGTGCAGGAAGTCGAAGCGGTCTGATCGGCCGGACGGGAGACAAGATGATCGTTCTTGCGATCGATACGGCGGGTGTGGATTGCGCAGCCGCCGTTTTTGACTCATCCACCGACACCGTGCTTGCGCGCGTCAGCGAAACCATCGGCCGCGGCCATGCCGAACGGCTGATGGCGATGATCGAGGACGCCGTGACGAGCGCTGGCCTGAGCCTGGACAAGGTGGACAAGATCGGCGTCACCGTCGGCCCTGGTTCCTTCACCGGCATCCGTGTCGGCGTCGCTGCCGCCCGTGGCCTGGCCCTTGCGCTCGGCATCGAATGTGTCGGCGTCTGCACGCTCGAAGTCCTCGCCCGCACAGCGCCGGAAGGCGATGCCCCGGTACTCGCCGGCATCAACGCCCATCGCGAAGAAGTTTACGTCCAGACCTTCCGCAATGGGCTGGCTCTGGACGAACCGGCCCTTGTTACGCTGGAGGATTTCCTCGCCCGCGCAGCTGTTGCCGGAACCCAGGTCATCGGCTCAGCGTCCGCTCTGATCGCCGATCCCGAAGCCGTCACCGAACCCGATCACTACCCGATCGACATCGTCGCCCGCATTTCAGCAACGACGAAAGCTCAGGGCAAGGCCAAACCGCTCTATCTGCGCGGACCTGATGCAAAACCGCAGACGGGTTTTGCCGTATCGAGAGCCTGACATGCGCGACAGCCTGTTCTACCGCCAGCCCGAATTCGAAATCGTAGAAATGGTGCCGGATCACTGCCGCGCCGTCGCCGAACTCCACGCCCAGCGCTTTCCCCGCGCCTGGGGCGATGGTGAGTTTTTAAGCCTGCTGCTTCAGCCCAACACCTTCGGTTTCGCTGCCTGGCAGACGAACACGCTGATCTTCAAGGCGCCGCTCTCGGGTTTCGTGCTCGCCCGCGAAGTTGCCGGTGAAGCCGAGATCCTGACCATCGCGGTCGGCGAAAAGGTCGGCCGTTTCGGTCTTGGCTGGCGCCTGATGCAGGCCGCCACCCGTGAGGCGAAAAATCGCGGCGGCGAGGCCATCTTCCTTGAAGTCGATGATGGCAATGCCCCGGCCTTGGGTCTCTACCGCAAGCTCGGTTTCGAGACGGTGGGCGAACGCCCCGCCTATTACACCGACGACAGTGGTCGCCGGACCTCCGCGCTTGTCATGCGCCGCGATCTTCGCTAACCCGGCGATTGCACGAACCGATCATCTGCGGATATGCTGACCTTATGAACGATGCCATGAAATCGCTGGAAGCGCTGTGTGCCGAACGCGGCATGCGCATGACCGAACAGCGCCGTGTCATCGCCCGTATCCTGGAGGATTCCGACGATCACCCCGATGTCGAAGAACTCTATCGTCGCTCCTCAAAAAT
This sequence comes from Rhizobium glycinendophyticum, assembly GCF_006443685.1. Classification (NCBI taxonomy): domain Bacteria; kingdom Pseudomonadati; phylum Pseudomonadota; class Alphaproteobacteria; order Hyphomicrobiales; family Rhizobiaceae; genus Peteryoungia; species Peteryoungia glycinendophytica. The sequence goes on from NZ_VFYP01000001.1 coordinate 362,015, forward strand.
CGACGCCAAGATCTCCATCTCGACGGTATATCGCACAGTCAAACTCTTCGAAGACGCCGGCATCATTGAGCGCCACGATTTCCGCGACGGTCGGTCCCGCTATGAAACGGTCCCCGAAGAGCACCACGATCACCTGATCGATCTGAAGACCGGCACCGTCGTTGAATTCCATTCGCCGGAAATCGAGGCTCTGCAGGAACGCATCGCCCGCGAACACGGCTTCCGCCTCGTCGGCCATCGCCTGGAGCTTTACGGAATCCCCCTGTCGAAGGACGAGAAATAGTCCATGCAATCCGGTGAGGGCCTCGGCTTCGTCAACGGCCTGCGGATCGCCGTGATGGCGGTTGTTCTGCTGCTGGTCTCGCTGGTCCTCATTACGCTTCAGCTTGTGGCTCTGCGTTTCGATTGGCCCCTGCGCCGCCGCCTGCCGCGCCATTGGCACCGCATTGCCCTCTATTGCCTCGGCATCCGCGTTCATGCGCATGGGACTCTCGACCCGCGCCGTCCCCTGATGATCGCCGCCAACCATGCGTCATGGAAGGACATCCTCGTCCTCGGCTCGCTGGCGGACGTCGTCTTCATCGCCAAGACCGAAGTCTCCTCCTGGCCGGTCTTCGGCACGCTCGCCCGCCTGCAGAAGACGATCTTCGTCGTGCGCGAAGAAAAGCGTCGCACCGGTGATCAGGTGAACGAGATCGCCGGCCGCATGGCCGATGGTGAAATTGTCGTACTCTTCCCCGAGGGCACCACATCGGACGGCAACCGCGTGCTCTCCGTCAAGTCGTCCCTGTTCGGCGCGGCTGCCGCCGCCTTGCCGAAGGATGCGGAAAACGCCGTCGTCCATGTCCAGCCAGTGGCCATCGCCTATACCCGCATCCAGGGCCTGCCCATGGGCCGCTATCATCGCCCGATCGCTGGCTGGCCCGGTGATATCGGCATGATCCCCCATCTGCTCGGCGTCCTCAGGGCCGGCGCGCTGGATGTCGACGTCACCTTCGGCGAGACTGTCGACTTCCGCCCCGGCGACAACCGCAAGAGCCTCGCCAGCCATGTCGAGAGCCGCCTGCGCGACATGCTGCTGGCCCATCTGCGCGGCCGCCACCGGCGTTGAGCGGGTTCTTCGCCAATTTTTCGGTTTAATCGCCGGCGGAAAACCACTAAATAGCCCGCATGACCCAGGACATCCTCGACTTGCCGACCCAACAGGCGCCGGGCGCCAACACGCGCAAGGTCTTCATCAAGACCTATGGCTGCCAGATGAACGTCTATGACAGCGGCCGCATGGCCGATGCCCTGGCGGCCGATGGTTATGCCCCGACCGAAGTCATGGAAGAGGCCGACCTCGTTCTGCTCAACACCTGTCACATCCGCGAAAAGGCAGCCGAAAAGGTCTATTCCGCCCTCGGTCGCCTGCGCGAGCACAAGAAGGCCCGTGCCGCCGAAGGCAAGGAATTCATGATCGGCGTCGCCGGCTGCGTCGCCCAGGCCGAAGGCGAGGAAATCTCCCGCCGCGAACCCGCCGTCGATGTCGTGCTCGGTCCCCAGACCTATCACCGCCTGCCGCAGGCCTTGCAGAAGGCGCGTTTGGGCGAGCGTGTGGTCGATACGGAATATGCCCTCGAAGACAAGTTCGAGCATCTGCCCGATCCGACCAAGGTCATCGGCAAACCCCGTTCCGTCACCGCCTTCCTCACCGTCCAGGAAGGCTGCGACAAGTTCTGCACTTTCTGCGTGGTGCCCTATACCCGCGGCTCGGAAGTCTCCCGCCCGCTCTCCCAGCTTCTGACGGAAGCCCGCAAACTGGTCGATTCAGGCGTGCGCGAACTCACCCTGCTCGGCCAGAACGTCAATGCCTGGCACGGCGAGGATGAGAAGGGCAGGGCGATCGGCCTTGGCGATCTTCTCTATCGGCTGGCCGAAATTCCCGGCCTCGCCCGCCTGCGCTACACCACCAGCCATCCGCGCGACATGGACGACCGCCTGATCGAGGCGCATCGCGATCTGCGCATGCTGATGCCCTATCTGCATCTGCCGGTGCAGTCGGGCTCCGACCGCATCCTCAAGGCGATGAACCGCCGCCACAAGGCCTCCGAATACGTCGCCCTGATCGAGCGCATCCGCTCCGTCCGCCCCGATATCGCGCTCTCGGGCGATTTCATCGTCGGCTTCCCCGGCGAAACGGACCAGGATTTCGAAGACACGATGAATTTGGTGCGCACAGTGAACTATGCGCAGGCTTATTCGTTTAAGTACTCAACCCGTCCCGGAACGCCCGGCGCCGATCTGCCCGATCAGGTCGCCGAGGACGTGAAGACCGAACGCCTGGCGCGCCTCCAGGCATTGCTGCTCGAACAGCAGCAGGCCTTCATGCAATCCCTGGTCGGGCGCCAGATGGATGTGCTCCTTGAGAAGCCTGGCCGCATGCCCGGCCAGTTGATTGGACGCTCCCCCTGGCTGCAGTCTGTGAATCTTGATGCAAAGTCATCGCAAATCGGTGACATTATACAGGTACGAATCACCGCAGCCGGCCCAAACAGCTTGTTTGCCGAGGTGGCAGAGGGTTAGAGTGAGGGCCTTAACCTGATCCAGGAGCCTGATCGCTTGAACGCAACAGAAGTGGTTTCTTCACCCTCGCGCCACATCAAAACCGCTGCGACCGACGCCAATCACTTCATCTTGACGTTCGAGAACAACAGGCTGGCGAGCGAACTCTTCGGCCAGTTCGACCAGCATCTGAAGCTGCTCGAACAGCGGCTGCAGATCGAAGCCCGGGCCCGCGGCAATTCCGTGGCGATCACCGGTGAACTGCAGGCGACCAACCAGGCCCGCCGGGCACTCGATTTCCTCTATGCCCGTCTGCAGAGCGGCGGTTCGGTCGAAGCCTCCGACGTCGAGGGTGCGATCCGCATGGCGGTCGCTGCCGACGATCAGCTGAGCCTGCCGACGCTCGAGCGCAAGGCCCGCCTGTCCATGGCGCAGATCTCCACCCGCAAGAAGACCATCGCCGCCCGCACCCCGACCCAGGACGCCTATATGCGCGCGCTGGAACGGGCCGAGCTGGTCTTCGGCGTCGGTCCCGCCGGCACGGGCAAGACCTATCTCGCGGTCGCCCATGCTGCCCAGCTTCTCGAGCGCGGCGTTGTCGACAAGATCATCCTGTCGCGCCCGGCCGTGGAAGCCGGCGAACGTCTCGGCTTCCTGCCCGGCGATATGAAGGACAAGGTCGATCCTTATCTGCGCCCGCTTTACGACGCGCTCTACGACATGATCCCCGGTGACAAGGTCGAGCGCGCCATCACCGCCGGCGTCATCGAAATCGCGCCGCTCGCCTTCATGCGCGGTCGCACGCTCGCCAATGCCGCGATCATTCTCGATGAGGCCCAGAACACCACCTCGATGCAGATGAAGATGTTCCTGACCCGCCTCGGCGAGAACGGGCGCATGATCATCACCGGCGACCCGAGCCAGGTCGACCTGCCACGCGGTGTCACCTCCGGCCTGGTCGAGGCCCTGCAGGTGCTGAAGGGTGTGGAAGGCGTCTCGGTCGTACGCTTCAAGGATACCGACGTTGTGCGCCATCCGCTGGTCGGCCGCATCGTTCAGGCCTATGACGCCAAGTACAAGGTACAGGATGAAAGCGAGCAGGCCGAATCCTGACGGCCAGCTTCCACTCGATATGACGCAACTGGACATACAGATCGCCGTCGAAGCTGACGGATGGACCGATGAGACGGCGCTGGAGGCCCTGGCCTCCCGCGTGCTCGGCGCGGCGGAAACCTATCTCGCCAAAGTCGAGGGACAGCCCTTTCCGAAACAGCCAACGGAAGTCTCTCTCGTCTTCGCCGATGACGAGATGATCCGCGAGGTCAATGCGGAATGGCGCAACAAGGACAAGCCGACCAACGTCCTGTCCTTTCCCGCCTTTCCGCTGACCCCCGGCAAGATGCCTGGCCCGATGCTCGGCGATATCATCATCGCCCGCGAGACGGTGGAGCGCGAGGCCGTCGAACTGGAGAAAAGTTTCGAGGATCATCTGACCCACTTGATGGTTCATGGATTCCTCCATCTTTTCGGTTACGACCACATCGAAATGGAAGACGCCGAGGAAATGGAAGCGCTGGAGACTCGCATTCTGGCGGAACTTGGCCTATCTGACCCCTATGCGGGGCAGGACCCCATCTGATAGTTTGGACCAATGAGCGACTTTGTGACAAGAACGGCCCCCGAGGCCAATGATGGACCGGAAGGTTCGTCGTCCGACGAGGGCAGTAGTCCTTCGCGAGCGGAAAGCTCGAACCGAAACTCAACCTCCTTCTGGGCGCGCCTCGCCCGCATCCTGAAGCCGTCGTCATCGACGAGCCTGCGCGAGGACTTGACCGTCGCGCTGAAGGCGGATGCGAGCCTGGGCGAAGCCTTCACGCCCGAAGAACGGGCGATGCTGCACAACATCCTGCGCTTCCGTGAAGTCCGGGTCGAAGACATCATGGTGCCGCGCGTCGATATCGAGGCGGTTGACCAGAGTGTGACGATCGGCGAACTGATGACCATCTTCGAGGTCTCCGGCCGTTCGCGCATGCCCGTCTATGCCGAAACGCTCGATGATCCCCGCGGCATGGTTCATATTCGCGACCTTCTCTCCTATGTGACGAAGCAGGCCCGCAGTCGCCGCCGCGCGCCCGCCCGTGCTGCTGCAAACGGTGCCGTCAATGGTGCCGACAAGGTCGAAAAGACCGATAAGGCGGCGAAGTCGAAGATCGATTTCGATCTCTCCCGCATCGATCTGTCGAAGACGGTCGCCGAAGCCGGTATCATCCGCTCCATCCTCTTCGTGCCGCCGTCGATGCTGGCCTCCGACCTGATGAGCCGGATGCAGGCTGCGCGTACGCAGATGGCACTCGTCATCGACGAATATGGTGGCACCGACGGCCTCGTTAGCCACGAGGACATCGTCGAGATGGTCATCGGGGATATCGACGACGAGCATGACGATGAAGAAGTCATGTTCAGCCGCATTTCCGACGACGTCCTTGTGGCAGACGCCCGGGTCGAACTCGAGGAGATCGCGGAAGCCATCGGCCCCGATTTCGACATCAAGGACCGCCTGGAAGACGTCGACACCCTGGGCGGCCTGATCTTCTCGGCCCTCGGCCGCATTCCGGCCCGAGGCGAAGTCGTCCAGGCACTGCCGGGCTTCGAGTTCCACATTCTCGACGCAGATCCCCGCCGCATCAAACGCGTGCGCGTCACCCGCAAAAGGGCTGCCGCCCGACGCCGCTCCACCAAGGGCGAGAGCGAAATCCGTGGCGATGAGATCGAAGCCGCTAAGACGCGCGCGCAACCGAAACCGGCCGGGCCGGCCAAGGCACCGGCTCCCCAGGCGACGGAGGTCAAGCCGCGCGCTTCGAGGGCCGAGCCGAAACCCCGCCGCACCAAGCTGCCGACAGCACCTGCGCCAGCGACCGATCCCGTCGTGCCCGCTTCGGCAGACGTGGTCCCCTTGCCCGCATCTGCAACCCCGCCGACACCCGCTGCGCAGGCCGGTCACACATCCCCTGCGGACGGCAATAAGTCTGCTTCGGGTACGTAACCACGTGGCTGGCGAAGACCGCGACATCCGCACGGAAGTTTGAAACACTGCCGGGCGGTTGATTCGCGGTAGCGGAGGGGTGTGCATGGAACGATTGGCCGGCAGGATCTTGCTGCTCGGGGGATGGCGACGCGCAGGGCTCGCTCTCTTCGCGGGCGCGATCGGCGCTCTCGCCATGCCGCCATTCGGCGTCTTCGCGGCCATGTTCGTCTCCTTCACCCTGCTTGTCTGGCTTCTCGACGGCTCGACCGGTAACCCAGAACGCAGCGGGACCCTCAATCTGCGCGCCGCCTTCGTCACCGGCTGGCTCTTTGGCCTCGGCTATTTTGTCGCCGGCCTCTGGTGGTTGGGCAATGCGCTCCTGGTTGATGCTAGCGGCTTTGCCTGGGCAATCCCGCTCGCTGTCCTCGGTCTGCCGGCCATGCTCGCCATCTTCTACGGCTTCGCCGCCATGCTCGCCCGCCTCGTCTGGTCTGACGGCATGGGCCGGATCGCAGCTCTGGCCTTCGGCTTCGGCCTTGCGGAATGGTTGCGCGGCACGCTCGCCACTGGTTTTCCCTGGAACGCCATCGGTTATGCCGCCATGCCCGTGCCGCTGATGATGCAGTCGAGCTATGTGCTCGGCCTGTTCGGGGTTACTGCACTGTCTGTCTTCGTCTTTGCCGCGCCCGCTCTGCTCGGAACCCGCAGAGGCTTGGTGCCCGGCCTGCTGATCGCCGTGCTCCTCTCTGCAGCACATCTAGGATATGGCGGCTGGCGCCTCTCTTTCGCACCACCGGACACGACAGAGCAGAGGCAGATCAGCGTCCGCCTCGTTCAGCCGGCGATCGACCAGGCGCAAAAAATGGAGAATTCGGATCGCGTCGGCATCTTTGAGAAGCATCTAACGCTGACATCTGCGCCGCCGGCCGAAGGGCAAAAGAGACCGGACGTGATTGTCTGGCCGGAAACCTCCGTGCCCTTTATCCTGACTGAAAATCCGGACGCCCTGGTCCGCATCGGAGACGTGCTCCAGGATGGTCAGGTGCTGATTACCGGTGCGGTGCGTGCTGAGGAACGCGGCGCGGGCCTGCCGCCGCTCTACTATAATTCCATCTACATGATCGACGACAAGGGCCAGATCCTGTCGGCCAGCGACAAGGTGCATCTGACGCCGTTCGGCGAATATGTGCCCTTCGAGGATGTGCTCCGCCGCTTCGGCGTCGAAGAGCTGATCAGCCTGCCCGGTGGCTTCTCGCCGGCAGCCAGCCGGTCGCCGCTCACTCTTCCCTCGGGCATCTCCTTCTACCCGCTGATCTGCTACGAGGCGATCTTTCCCGGCGAAATTCCGCCGGATTTGGCAGGTGCAAACGCCATCCTCAACATCACCAATGACGCCTGGTTCGGCGCAACGCCTGGCCCCTACCAGCACTTCCTGCAGTCCCGCTTGCGGGCGGTGGAGCGCGGTGTTCCGCTCTTGCGTGATGCCAATAACGGTATTTCTGCCGTGATTGATGCGCATGGTGAGGTTGTCGACGGGCTTTCTCTAAACGCATCAGGCGCACTCGATACAACCCTGAGCATAGGTTCTGTCCCGAAATGGAACAATTTTGACCACAACCTAAACTTTTGGTTGATCCTAGGAAGTCTTGGTTTCGTGGCCTTCATTTCTAGTCTGGGTTTTATTAGGCGAATGAATTGACCAAAAACCCCTAAAATTGCATAGTGGCTCCGACCGTGAGTCTGCAAGTATGCTGGAAGATCATCGACGACGAGTACAACGTATCGTAATGGTTGGGCGGGCATGGGGTTATGGTCGAAACGCCAACACATTTGTCAGGACGACATTAATGATCGAGAACAAGAAGAAGCCGAACCCGATTGACATCCACGTGGGTAGTCGGATTCGCCTTCGTCGCACGATGCTTGGCATGAGCCAGGAGAAGCTTGGTGAAAGCCTCGGCATCACATTCCAGCAGATTCAGAAATACGAGAAGGGGACCAACCGTGTTGGTGCAAGCCGCCTCCAGAATATTTCGAATATTCTGACCGTCCCGGTTTCCTTCTTCTTTGAAGACGCGCCGGGCGAACACGCATCGTCTTCAACCGGCATGGCCGAAGCCTCAAGCTCCAACTACGTTGTGGACTTCCTGTCCTCCTCCGAGGGCCTGCAGCTCAACCGCGCTTTTGTCAAGATTACCGACCCCAAGGTCCGCCGTAAGATCGTCGATCTCGTCAAGGCTCTCGGAGCCGAAGCGGATACTGAGTGATCGCTGGATGACCCAAAAAAAAAGCGGTCCCCCCGGGCCGCTTTTTTTTCGCCTTGTGGAGAAAAAGTTTACTCACATAAAGATATATTTATGTCGTTGTGTTCTTGTCATCGAAACTTGAACTGGGTAACGATGCCGCCATCCATACTTTGAGGGGAATCCCGATGCGCGCCAACTATCTCTTCACCAGCGAATCCGTATCCGAAGGTCATCCGGACAAGGTTTGTGACCGCATTTCCGACGAGATCGTCGATCTCGTCTACCGGGAAGCGGCCAAGACCGGGGTTGATCCCTGGACGGTGCGCATCGCCTGCGAAACCCTCGCCACCACCAATCGCGTCGTCATTGCCGGTGAAGTCCGCCTGCCGCCGAGCCTGATGAAGACCGACAAGAACGGCAACGAGGTTATCAACCCTGCCAAGTTCAAGTCCGCCGCCCGCAAAGCGATCCGCGATATCGGCTACGAGCAAGACGGCTTCCACTGGAAAACCGCCAAGATCGACGTGCTCTTGCACTCCCAGTCCGCTCACATCGCTCAGGGCGTCGACAAGGCAGCCGATAGCTCCAACAGTGAAGGCGCCGGCGACCAGGGCATCATGTTCGGTTACGCCTGCAAGGAAACGCCCGACCTTATGCCGGCGCCGATCTATTATTCCCACAAGATCCTGCAGTTGCTCTCCGCCGCCCGCAAGAAGGGCGAAGGCGACGTCGGCAAGCTCGGCCCCGACGCCAAGAGCCAGGTCACGGTCCGCTACGTCGACGGCAAGCCTGCCGAGGTCGCTTCGATCGTCCTCTCGACCCAGCATCTCGACGAGAGCTGGGATTCCAAGAAGGTCCGCCAGGTCGTCGAACCCTTCATCAAGGAAGCCCTGGGCGAGTTGAAGATCGCCGACGACTGCGCCTGGTACATCAACCCCACCGGCAAGTTCGTCATCGGCGGCCCGGATGGTGACGCAGGCCTCACCGGCCGCAAGATCATCGTCGACACCTATGGCGGTGCAGCTCCTCATGGCGGCGGTGCCTTCTCCGGCAAGGACACGACCAAGGTCGACCGTTCTGCCGCCTATGCCGCGCGTTACCTCGCAAAGAACGTCGTCGCCGCCGGTTTCGCCGACCGCTGCACGATCCAGATCTCTTATGCCATCGGTATCGCCCAGCCGCTGTCGATCTATGTCGATTTGCACGGCACCGGCAAGGTCACCGAGGACGAGGTCGAGGCCGCGCTTCGCAAGGTCATGGATTTGTCCCCGTCGGGCATCCGCCGCCATCTTGACCTGAACAAGCCGATCTATGCTAAGACGTCCGCCTATGGCCATTTCGGCCGCAAGGCTGGCCGCGACGGCTCTTTCTCCTGGGAGAAGCTCGATCTGGTCAAGCCGCTCAAGGACGCTCTCAAGGCTTGAAGGTGACATGACGGACGCGGAACGCAAGACGAGGTCGACCGAAGCCTTCTTCGGTCGACGCAAGGGCAAACCGTTGCGCGAGCAGCAGGTTGGGCGCATGGAAACCATCCTGCCCGAGCTCAAGGTTGACCTGAACTCTGCCGTCCCTGCTGACCTCAAATCGCTCTTTCCCTTGCCCGTGGAGAAGATCCGCCTCGAAATCGGCTTCGGCGGTGGCGAGCACCTCGTTCACCGAGCCCGCACCAACCCGTCGACCGGCTTCATCGGGGTCGAGCCCTTCGTCAACTCCATGGCAAAGCTCTTGGCCGTCGTGGAGGCTGAAGGTCTGAAGAACATCCGGGTCTACGACGACGACGCGACGCAGTTGCTCGATTGGCTGCCGGAAGGCCAGATCGACCAGATCGATCTGCTTTATGCCGATCCCTGGCCGAAGAAGCGCCACTGGAAGCGGCGTTTCGTCTCCCAGGTCAATCTCGAACGTTTCCATAAGGTCTTGAAACCGGGCGGCACCTTCTGCTTCGCCTCCGATATCGACACCTATGTCAATTGGACGCTGCAGCATTGCCGCGATCACGGGGGCTTCGAATGGACGGCGCGCAATTCGACCGACTGGCTGACGCCCTATGACGGCTGGCCGGGCACGCGCTACGAGGCCAAGGCCCGCCGCGAAGGCCGTTCCTCGGCCTATCTCACCTTCATCCGGCGCTGATGAAGCGTCAGCCTGCGCTGACGCTCTTTCCATACGTCATGCCGCTCAGTGCAGCGAAACGGTCTTCAGATCGTCCTCGGCCGCCTTGAAAAAGGTGCTCGAGCGATTGTCGGTCAAAAGGATCGGCGTGCCGTCGGCGGCAAACAGGGCCCACAGATCGAGCGTCGGGTCGATCTCCGGCGCTTCGGGAAAACAGCGCGTCACCTCGTCGGATTTCATCTTGCGAATATAGCCCACTTCGCCGGCTCCGAGATGAGCCAGTTCGGATTGCGTCAGGCGCGCTGAAGCTTCTTTCAGTAACATTCCGAGCCTCCACATTGGGGGAGAGGCGGCAAACCATGCCGCACCCCTCATTCTGCGGCCGAGATGTTAATTTTCCGTACCAGATGGACCGGTGCCATGCGGATGATGTCGATCGAGAGCAGTCCGTTGCGCAGGCTGGCGCCCGTCACTTCCATGCCGTCTTCCAGCCCGAAAACCCTTTGAAACTGGCGTGCCGCGATGCCGCGGAAGAGAAAATCCTGCTCTTCCCGTTCGGCCTGCTTGCCGGTGATCGAAAGCTGCCCGCCCTCGATCGTCACGTCCAGTTCGTCCTCGCCGAAGCCCGCGACCGCAAGCGTGATTCGCAGCCGGTCCTGTCCCTTGTCGGAGGGCAGGCGTTCGATGTCATACGGCGGATAGCCGTCGCTTCCGCGTGGCCGCCGGAGCGGAACGCCCTCGGCGAGACTGAAGGTGATGATCAACCCCTCGGCGGGAAGTCGGCTTCGGCTCATCTGATCCTCTGTTTGCGCAACCGGCCGAAGCCGGTTTTTCTCCGCCCGAATATGGGGAGTGTCGTGCGGCGCGACAAGCGGTCGAATGCTTGACAAACGCCATTCGGATCGCCAAGCCTCGCGCTTTCGCTATCAGGACATCCCATGACAGACCCCCGCAAAATCATTATCGACACGGATCCCGGCCAGGACGATGCAGCGGCCCTCATGCTCGCCTTTGCAAGCCCGGACGAACTGAACCTTCTCGGCATCACGACGGTCGCCGGCAATGTGCCGCTCTCCTATACGAGCCGCAACGCCCGTATCGTCTGCGAACTCTGCGGCCAGCAGGATCGCGCCGTCTATGAAGGCGCCGAGCGGCCGATGGTACGCCCCCTTGTCACCGCCGAGCATGTGCATGGCAAGACCGGCCTCGACGGCGCGGTCCTGCCGGAACCGACGATGAAGGTGCAACCGCAGCACGGGGTCGATTTCATCATCGATACCATCCGCCGCGAGCCGGAAGGATCCGTCACGCTCTGCACGCTCGGCCCGCTCACCAATATCGGGCTCGCTCTCCAGAAGGCACCGGACATCGCGCCCCGCGTGAAGGAACTGGTGATGATGGGCGGCGGCTTCTTCGAAGGCGGCAACATTACGCCTGCCGCCGAATTCAACATTTACGTCGATCCCCATGCCGCAGCCGCTGTCGTCGGTTCCGGCATCCCCGTCACCATGATGCCGCTCGACGTCACCCACCAGTTGATGACCACCAAGGCCCGCGTCGCCCGCATCGCCGAAATCGGCACCAGGCCGGCCGCAACCATGGTCGAATGGCTGCAGTTCTTCGAACGCTTCGACGAGGAGAAATACGGGTCTGACGGTGGTCCGCTGCATGATCCGACTGTCATCGCTTACCTTCTGAAGCCGGAACTCTTCAGCGGACGCCACTGCAACGTCGAGATCGAGCTGCAATCCGAACTGACGGTCGGCATGACCGTCGTCGATTGGTGGCGCGTGTCCGGCCGCAAGCCGAACGTCCAGGTCATGCGCAACGTCGATGCCGACGGCTTCTTCGACCTGCTCATCGAGCGTTTCGCCCGTCTCTGAACGCGCTTTCGCGCAACGGCCTTGGCCGAAATGGAAAAGGGTCGCCATCGCTGGCGACCCTTTATGTTTGTGGGAAAGCCTTCGGAAGACCTCAGAATTCTTCCCAGCTGTCGCCGCCGGATGCGCCGCCACCGGCCGCGGCCACCTTGCGCGGCGTCGGCTGGTAGGCCGGAGCGCGGGTGGTCGCCGTTGCTGCGGGCCTGGAAGGCTGGCGCATCGCCTCGGCCGTGGCCCTGAGGGCTGCTCCCGGCTGCGCGTTGCCGCTCACCTGGAAGCGCGCCACAAGTGTACGCAGGTTGTCGGACTCCCCGCGCAGCGCCATGCTGGCCGCCGTCGTTTCTTCCACCATCGCGGCGTTCTGCTGCGTCACCTGGTCCATCTGGTTGACGGCAGAATTGACCTCTTTCAGGCCCGAAGCCTGTTCGCTCGCCGAAGCCGAGATCTGCCGGATCAGCCCGTTGATCTGCATGACCTGATCGGAGATCTTCTGCAGGGTCTCGCCGGCCTGGCCGACGAGTTGCACGCCATCCTTCACCTGGGCGCCGGACGCGTTGATCAGCGCCTTGATCTCCTTTGCTGCCGTCGCCGAGCGTTGCGCCAGTTCGCGCACTTCCTGGGCAACGACGGCAAAACCCTTGCCGGCTTCCCCTGCGCGGGCAGCCTCGACGCCGGCATTGAGCGCCAGGAGGTTCGTCTGGAAGGCGATTTCGTCAATGACGCCGATAATCCGCGAAATTTCCATCGAGGACTGTTCGATGCCCTGCATCGAGGCAACGGCCTTGCGCACGACTTCACCGGATGCCTCGGCGTCCTTGACGGCGATGCTGACGGTATTGGCCGCGACACCGGCATTGTCGGCGCTGGAATTGACCTGTTCGGTTAGCTCGTTGAGCGCTGCCGCCGTCTCTTCCAGGCTCGCCGCCTGCTGCTCGGTGCGCTTGGCGAGGTCCGCCGCACTTTCGGAAATCTCGCCTGTGCCGGCACTGATGTTGACCACACCGGAATTCACGGAAGCGATCGCCTGTTCGAGCGTTGCGACAGCATCGTTGAAGTCGCGCTTCAGCGCCGCATATTCGCCCGGGAATTCATCCGGCAGGCGATAGGTAAGGTTGCCCTGCGACAGCTGGGCAAGACCATTGCCGAGGGCTGCCACCACATGCTGCTGGGTCGCAGCCGACGCATTGCGGTCCTGCTCGTTGCGCCGGCGCTCGCCTTCCGCAGCGCTGCGCTGCGCCTCCGCTTCTGCCGCCAGCATGTGGCTTTCGGCGAGGCGATGGCGGAAGCCATCGAGTGCCTTTGCCACCATGCCGATTTCGTCCAGCCGGTCCTGGTTGGAAACATCGGTCTCGTAATTGCCCTTCGACATGCGCTCCACGTCGCCGACCAGCCCGTGCAACGGCCGCTGCGCAAGCGAACGCACCGCAAGGAACAGCGCGATCATCACGGCCGCAAGCATCACCAGGCCACCGATGATCATCATCGTCGTCTGCGCCTTGACCGGTGCGCTGATTGCCGCGTGCGGAATGTCCACGATGACGGTCCAGGTCGCGTTCACGCCAGGCACTTCGAAGGGGTAGAGCAGGCGATCGAAGCTTTCGCCGTCTTCGCCGCCAAGGTTGCTCAGCACGCTGCCCTTGCCGCTGTTGATCGCGGTCTTGACCGCATCGGCGCCCTCGGCCTCATAGGGCTTCATCAGAAGATCGTCATTCGGTGCGACCAGCCACTGCGCGCCCTGTCCAACCAGCAGCACGCGCCCGGTCTCGAAGGGTTTCAGGGCCTTCAGCTTGTCCGAAAGGGAGAGAAGCGAAATGTCGACGCCGCTGACACCGATCATCTTGCCGCCGGAGAAGACAGGATAGGCAATCGAACTCATCGTCGTCGGCACGTCGGTGCCTTCGGCAAGATAAGGCGCCGTGATCGCGCCCTTGCCGCTCTTCGCGGCGAGCGCATACCATTCGGCGTCGTACTTGGCCGCAAAAGTCGAGTACTGGATCGCCCCGTTGCGGTCCTTCGACCAGTAGGGGGTATAGATGCCGTCGGCATTGGCACCCAGATCGGTCTGCCCCTTGATTTCGTCTTTCCGGCCATCGATCGCCCCGGGCTCCTCGGCCATCCAGCTACCGAATGCGAAGGGATTCTGCTCCAGATTCGCCTTCAGGATATTGGTAATCCCCATGCGGTCGAAGGACTTGCCTTCATGGCCGCGGCCGATCACGCCCGACATCAGGCGCGCGGCACTTGCAAGCTCGCCGATATTGCCGGCGACTTCGCGGGCGATCGACTTCGCCTCGGCATCGGCCTGTTGCATGATCAGCGCATGGACGCGGTCCCGCGTCTGGGAAATGAGAACGAGATTGGAAACGAAGAGCACGAGGCCGATCGCTGCGCCGGTAACAACCAGCAGCTTGATAGCGATGGATCGAGAAAACAGGGCGAACATGGCAGATCCTGGAGGAGAGGTCACTCTGCATCGGCATGCGGTCCGCGCGATCATGGCGCAGCCTGTCCAGCCGCGGCCGGACATGAGGTCGCCTCACGTTAAATCGCCATAACTTAATGGGCCGCTAAGAAGAGATCAGATTGCCCGCTCGACTTCGCCCGAAACAGGGATAGCCGGCTGCGCCCCGGCCTTCAGGCAGGCACGTGATCCCGCAACGGCAGCCCGCCGCAGCGCCAGATCGAAGTCGAGTCCTGCATCCAGACTCGCGGCAAAATAACCGCAGAAGGTATCGCCGGCGCCGACCGTATCGACAGGCTCGATCTTCAGACCCTTTGCCCTGTGAAGCGTGCCGCCCTCGACCGCGATCACGCCGGCAGCGCCAAGCGTGATGATCAGAACTTGGCCGGTCTCCCGATGCATGGCAAGCGCGGTCTCTTCCCGCTCGGCAGCACTCAAGCCTTGCCGTCCGGCCAGCAGCTCGAACTCGGTCTCATTGGCGATCACGATATCCGCGAGCTTCGCCAGCGTTGCGGCTTCCGCCGTCAGCGGCGCCAGGTTGAGGATCGTTCGTACGCCAGTGCCCTTGGCGGCCATCAGCGCGGCTTCCACGGCCGGGGCCGGCACTTCCAGCTGCAGCATCAGCGTATCGCCCGCCTTCAGCGCGGCAACGGCAGCCTTCGCTTGCCCCGAATCGACCGTTCCATTCGCGCCGGCCACCACGGCAATCATGTTCTCGCCGTCGCCGCCAACCAGGATCAGGGCCGTCCCTGTCGCCCCGTCCACCGTCTTCACGCCGGAGAGATCGGTCCCAGCTTCCTTGAGAAGGGAAATCGCCGGTCCGGCGAATTCGTCACGGCCGACAGCGCCGACCATCCGCACGATCGCACCTGCCCGCCGCGCGGCGAGCGCCTGGTTTGCACCTTTGCCGCCGGCGGCCGTGGCAAAACCCGTGCCGGCGACCGTCTCACCGGGAACCGGCAGGCGAGGCGTGGTGGCAACCAGATCCATGTTGATGGAGCCGAAGACGGTGATCATGAGCGCGAGCCTCCCTTAACCAGTGTTGCGCTCTTGTGGACCAGCCCGTCAGTCTTCGTCAACAACCCTGAGCTTGAGAAGACCGGTGCGGCTTTCCACCGCCCGAGGCGCAGCATCGGTTGCGTCGACGGCACCACCCGGCGCCTCGAATTCCATGGCTTCGATCTTCGCCCCGCGCTTCGCCAGCTTGTCGGAGGAAGTGATGATCTGCTCGACATCCTTCTGCGCCGCAAGAAAATGGCTCTGCAGTTTGCGCGTCCGGTCGTCCAACCGTCCCAAATCTTCCATCAGACGGATCACTTCGCCCTGGATCAGATGCGCCTGTTCGCGCATCCGCTGGTCCTTCAGCACCGCCTGGATCACCTGGATCGACAGCATCAGCAGGGAAGGGGAGACGATCACCACGCGCTGGCGATGCGCCTTCTGCACCACGCCCTCGAAATTCTCGTGGATCTCCGCAAAGATCGATTCCGACGGCACGAACAGGAAGGCCATTTCCTGCGTCTCGCCCGGCAGCAGATATTTCTCCGAGATGTCTTTTATGTGCACTTCGATGTCGCGGCGAAACTGCTGGCTCGCCACCTTCTTCAGCTCCGGTGTCTCGCCGTCGCGAATGGCGTTCCAGGCCTCCAGCGGAAATTTCGCGTCGACCACCAGCGGCGGCGAATTGTTCGGCATCCGGATGGTGCAGTCCGGCCGCGATCCGTTCGACAGCGTCGTCTGGAATTCGTAAGCCCCCATCGGCAGCCCGTCGGCCACGATCGTCTCCATGCGTGACTGACCAAAGGCACCACGCGTCTGCTTGTTGGAGAGGATCGCCTGCAGACCCACAACATCCTTCGCCAGCGACTGGATGTTGTTCTGCGCCGCATCGATCACCGCCAGCCGTTCCTGCAGCGTGCGCAGGTTGTCATGGGTCGATTTCGTCTGCTCGGTGATCGTGGTCCCCAGTCGATGCGTCATCCCGTCCAGCCGCTGGCTGATCGACTGGTTGAGCTCCGCCTGCCGACTGCCGAAAACTTCCGCCATGGTCGCCAGCCGTCCCTGCATTTCGGCCTGCGCCTTCAGGAGTTCTGCGAGGCGCGCCTCCGCCGCCTCGTCACGCCGCAACGCGTCCTCCATCATCTGTGCACGCATGCGCGCGGAACGCGTCGATTGAAGGACGATGGCAAGGATGGGAAAGGCGATGATTACGGCGGCCAACGCCAGCAAAAAGCCGGGGCCGAGCGTGACGGAGCCGATGGTGAGGGCGGGAATATCTTGGATGTTCATTCACCGACTATACCCGATTCGGTCTCAGGAACCAGATCAAAGAGTGAACGCGACTTCTGCCGCGACTGTCACGGCCGACCTCTTTGGAAGTTTTTAACCCTGAAAAATTGATGAATAACAAGAAAGGCCGGCAAAAGCGCCCATCGCTGGCATCTCCTCCCATGCCGTTAAAAATATAAGACAACTTTCGGTTATTTTAGAAACTCTACATTTACCAATTGAGCGTCTTCTGAGGTCAAAGGACGCGATCCTGCGTTGCCCCAGCAATGGACTGAGAATCACCATGGTGCCGTCGAGTGACAATTCCGATCTGAAGAACCGCCTTCGCTTTCTGGGCCTGGACGACAGGGGCCGAGAGACCCTGCGTCGCATGGGGCCCTTAATCCGTGCCAATATCGGTGGCGCGCTGGAGATCTTCTACGACAAGATCCGCAAGGTCCCCGAAACCGCCGCCTTTTTCCGCAGCGAGGATCATATCCGCAGTGCCAAGAGCCGTCAGGAAGACCATTGGGGCATCGTCGGCACGGCGGAATATACCGAAAGCTACGTCGAAGGCGTCACTAAGGTCGGCAAGGCCCATGCCCGCATCGGTCTTGAGCCGCGCTGGTATATCGGCGGCTATGCCCTGGTGCTCGAACAGCTGATCCACGCGGTTGCCCGCGACCGCTGGCCGAGCCGCTTCGGCCGGCAGAAGGCGCCGCAACTGGCCGACGAGATTTCCGTCGTCATGAAGGCCGCCATGCTCGACATGGATTACTCCATCTCCGTCTATCTCGACATCCTGGCCGCCGAGCGCAAGCGGGCCGAAGAGACGAGGCTACGCGCCGAAGCCGAGCAGGCAACCGCGCTTGCCGCCCTCCGGGCTGTCCTGACCAAGCTTGCCGCAGGTGACCTCGAAGCCCGACTGCCCGACGATTTGCCCGCCAATTTCGCCGAGATGGCACGCGACTACAACGCCTCTGTTGATGCCCTGCGCGCCACGATCGGTACGGTTCGCAGCTCGGCCGACGAGATCTTCAAATCCACCTCCGCGATTGCAGAGGCGACCGATGACCTCGCCCAGCGCACCGAGCAGCAGGCGGCAGGTCTTGAGGAAAGCACCGCCGCCCTGCACGAACTCACCCAGAACGTGACCCTTACCGCCGATGGCGCCCAGAAGGCCGCCCAGGTGGTCGGCATCGCCCTTGACGAGGCACGCGTCTCCGAACAGGTCGTCTCCCGCGCCGTCGATGCCATGGGGGCTATCGAGAAGTCATCCGACGCCATCTCCAAGATCATCGGTGTGATCGACGAAATCGCCTTCCAGACGAACCTGCTCGCGCTGAACGCCGGCGTCGAGGCGGCCCGTGCCGGCGAGGCCGGTCGCGGTTTCGCGGTCGTCGCCCAGGAGGTCCGCGAACTTGCTCAGCGCTGCGCCAATGCCGCCCGCGAGATCAAGAGCCTGATCTCGCAAAGCTCCACCCAAGTCAATTCCGGCGTCGGCCTCGTCAACAATGCCGGCGATGCCCTGAAGCAGATCATCGTGCGCATCGGCGAAATCAACCAGATCGTCGGCACCATCGCGGCTGCGGCGGCCGATCAGTCCGGCGGCCTGCGCGAGGTCAACACCTCGATCGCCTCCATGGACCAGATCACTCAGCGCAACGCCGCCATGGTCGAGGAGACCTCGGCCCAGACTGCGACGCTCGGGGAAGAAGCCGAACGCCTGCTCGCCGCCCTCCAGGGTTTCCGGATCCATAGCTCTCATGCCCACGCCATAAGCCACGCGCCTGTTCGTCGCGATCAGCCGGCGGATCGGAGGATGGCGGGATGACCCACAGCGCCGGGTCCAGGTGGAACAATTTCACCCCGGCGTTCAGCTTCTGTTTAGGAAACCGTGACAGGTCTGTTTGACGACCGTCAATCTCACAGCCTCGCGTTGGTAACATGCATCAGAAATCGAACACCGACCTGTCCGAACGCCTCGACTTCCTGGAAATCGACCAGAAGACGCGGGAAACCTTGGGAGAGCTGCGTCCGACCATCCACGATGTCATGGGCCCGGCGCTCGACAAGTTCTACGCCAAGGTCAGCAAGACCGCGAAAATGGCCGCCTTCTTCCGCGATAGCGGCCACATGAACGGCGCCAAGAAAGCCCAGATCGGCCACTGGGACAAAGTCGCCAACGGCAATTTCGATGAGAGCTATGTGAAAGGCGTCACCGCGGTCGGCAAGGCCCATGCCCGCATCGGGCTTGAGCCGCGCTGGTATATCGGCGGTTATTCGATGCTGGTCGGCGAACTGCTCGCCGGCGTGCTCGTCAAGCACTGGCCCTTCCCCTTCGGCAAGCGCCATGCGGAAGCCCTCGCCGACAAGATGAAGGCCCTCGTCAAGGCCGCCATGCTCGACATGGATTACGCGATCTCGGTCTATCTCGACGAGCTGGAAACCAAGCGGAAGGCGCTGGAGGAAGAGCGTGCCCGGTTCGAGGCCGATCAGGCGATTGCCATGGAACACCTGCGTCGGGGCCTGGAATCGCTCGCCCGCAGCGATTTCGAAACCCGTATGACCACCGACCTGCCTGACAATTTCAAGGAAATGGCCGGCTATTATAACGATACGGTCGACAAGCTGAACGTCTCCTTCGCCGCCATTCGCCGCGCCTCGGAAGAAATCCTTGGTGGCACCGATGCCATCGCCCATGCGTCGAGCGAGTTGGCGAGCCGCACCACCCGCCAGGCCGCCGGCGTCCAGCAGAGCTCGACAGCCCTCCAGCAACTCTCCGTCAGCGTCAGCCAGACCGCCGCCAATGCCGAGCGCGCCTCGGCTGCCGTGCACGAGACCCAGCACCAGGCGAAGACCTCGGGCACGGTTGTCCACCGCGCCGTCACCGCCATGGATGCCATTGAGAAATCCTCCACCGAGATTTCCAAGATCATCGGCGTCATCGACGAAATCGCCTTCCAGACCAATCTTCTGGCGCTGAATGCCGGCGTCGAAGCCGCCCGCGCCGGCGATGCCGGCAAGGGTTTCGCTGTCGTCGCGCAAGAGGTCCGCCAGCTTGCCCAGCGCTCGGCCGATGCCGCCAAGGAAATCAAGCAACTGATCTCGCAGAGTTCCGATCAGGTGAAGCAGGGCGTCGAACTTGTCACCGGCACGGGTGAGGTCCTCGGCGACATCATCGCTCGCATCGATGCCATCGACAGCTTCGTCTCGGATATCGCAACCGCCGCCAAGGATCAGGCGACCGGCCTCAACGAGGTGAACCAGGCGACCCGCAACATGGACCTCCTGACCCATGAAAACAGCGGCATGGTCGAGCAGACATCGGAAGAGACCCGCCGCCTGCGCGCCGAAGTCGCCGGCCTGGTGGAGCTGATGAGCCACATCCGCACCCGCAGCGACAAGCCAGGCCAGGCGCAGCGCCGCACGGCCGCCTGACCGGGTGGGGCGAAACGGGAGGATCTCGGTGCATTTTCCGATTTCCTCCCTTTCGATCTTGCGCTAAGGGAGGCTCATGACCATCAAGCCACTCATAATCCTGCCCGATCCGCTGCTGCGCCAGGTGTCTCAACCCGTGGAGCGCGTGGATTCCGAGCTGAACCAGCTTGTCGATGACATGCTCGAGACCATGTACGAGGCGCCCGGCATCGGGCTCGCCGCGATCCAGGTCGGCGTGCCGCGCCGTCTGCTCGTCATCGATCTCGCCAAGGAAGGCGAGGAGCCGACACCGCTCGTCTTCATCAATCCGAAGATCATCCGCTCGTCCGACGAGCGTTCGACCTATGAAGAAGGCTGCCTGTCGATCCCGGATTATTACGCCGAGGTCGAGCGTCCAGCCGCCATCACGGTCACGTCGCTTGATCGCACCGGCAAGGAAGTGACGACGGAGGCCGATGGCCTGCTCGCCACCTGCCTGCAGCACGAGATCGACCATCTCGACGGCGTGCTCTTCATCGACCATATCTCTCGCCTGAAGCGCGAGATGGTCATCAAGCGCTTCACCAAGGCTGCCCGTCAGAAGATTTGATCGAGGCCGGGCTCCAGCGCGACCTCCATTCTTGAAGGCGATACCGACATGGCACTGCGCATCATTTTCATGGGGACGCCGGCCTTCTCCGTCGCCACCCTCAGGGCGCTTCACGCCGCCGGCCATCAGATCGTCGCCGCCTATTCGCAGCCGCCCCGCCCGGGCGGCCGCCGTGGCCTCGATCTGCAGAAATCACCGGTGCATCAGGCCGCCGAAGAGCTCGGCATCGAGGTTCGCCACCCGCTGAATTTCCGCGATCCCGCCGACCGCGAAGCCTTCGCAGCGCTGGATGCCGATGTCGCCGTTGTCGTCGCCTATGGCCTGCTCCTGCCCCAGGCGATCCTGGATGGTACACGGCTCGGCTGCTACAACGGTCACGCCTCGCTCCTGCCGCGCTGGCGCGGTGCCGCCCCCATCCAGCGGGCGATCATGGCCGGCGATGCCGAGACCGGCATGATGGTGATGAAAATGGACAAGGGCCTCGACACCGGCCCCGTCGCGCTCACCCGCAAGATTACGATTGCTCCCGACATGACCGGCGGTGAGCTTCATGATGCCTTGAGCGTCGTCGGCGCCGAGGCCATGGTCGAGGCCATGGCGCTCCTCGAAAAGGGTACGCTCGAAACCGTCGCCCAGCCGGAAGAGGGCGTGCTCTATGCCGCCAAGATCGACAAGGCCGAAACACGGGTCGATTTCTCCCGCCCAGCACGCGAGGTCCACGATCATATCCGGGGTCTGGCACCTTTCCCGGGCGCTTGGACCGAGATCGAGGTCGGCGGCAAGCCGGAACGCGTCAAGCTGCTCGCCTCGCATCTGGCAAAAGCAGACGGCCATCTCGGCGCCCCCGGCACCATCCTCGACGATGTCATGACAGTCGCCTGCGGGACGGGCGCCGTCAGCCTCGTGCGTCTTCAGAAGGCCGGCGGAAAGCCGCTAGGCGCCAGTGATTTCCTGCGCGGCACGCCGCTCCCCAAGGGCACGGTGATCGCCTGATGCCTCGCTTCCGCATGATCGTGGAGTATGATGGCACCGCCTATGTCGGCTGGCAGCGCCAGGACAATGGCCATTCCGTGCAGTCGGCCCTCGAGACTGCGATCCTGTCTTTGTCCGGCGAAACCGTCGTCATCAGAGGCGCCGGGCGCACCGATTCCGGTGTGCATGCCATGGGTCAGGTCATCCATGCCGATCTCTCCCGCGCCTGGGTGCCCTACAAGCTGCGCAATGCTTTGAACGCCCATCTGGCCCAGGCCGGCGAGCAGGTCTCGATCATCGACGTCCAGGCCGCGCCCGACGATTTCGACGCGCGCTTTTCGGCGCTCCGCCGTCACTATCTCTACCGCATCATCAACCGGCCGGCCCGCTTGGCGCTGGAGGCAAACCGCGCCTGGTGGGTGCCGAAGTCGCTCGATCACGAGGCCATGCACGCGGCCGCCCAGCAGCTCGTCGGCCACCACGACTTCACCACCTTCCGCTCTGCCCATTGCCAGGCGGCAAGCCCCGTCCGCACGCTCGACCGTCTGGATGTCACCCGTCGTGGTGACCTCATCGAGATCCGCGCCAGCGCCCAGAGCTTCCTGCACAACCAGATCCGTTCCTTTGCCGGAACGCTGAAACTGGCCGGCGAGGGCAAGATGACGCCTGCAGATGTGCGCGCGGCCCTCGAAGCCCGCGACCGCGCCGCCTGCGGCCCGGTGGCGCCGCCGGAAGGGCTTTATTTCATGCGGGTGGATTATCTTGGCGACGAGCCGCAGCCGGATATCTGAAGAAGTTTTCGCAAGAGTTCGACTCGGTCTCGCAGTCCGGTACCGCGTCAGAACCTGCGTCTCAGCCCGGATAAACGCCGAGATAGCGTTCCAGCAGTTCCGCAAGGATCATCGACGGCACCAGCACCACCATCACGATGGTGGAAATGGTCAGCAGGTGATCCCCGACGATCATCCGCACGATCCGGAAGAGGATCGCGATCAGCGTCACCATCAGCAGGAACCACAAAAGCGCCACCAGACCGCTGAGGCTGGGCAGCAGCATCATGATCAGCACCAGCACGCCATAGGCATAGGAGGCGGGCAGCGCCAGCCAGTTGGTCACCACCACGAGGGAGGCGAATTTCTCCCCCAGGCCCACCATCCAGCACAGTACGCCGAGCAGGATCACCGGCACCAGCCAGTTTGCTGCTTCGACAAGCGTCAGGCGAAAGAAGAACAGAAGCCCTGCCTTGGTCCCGGCGGCCTGACCTTCAAGAAACAGCACGCGCCACCAGGCAAATGACAAGAGGATAGCCGGCAGCGACCAGGCGATCGACCAGAAGGAGCGCGCAGCGCCCCGATCGCTGAAATCCAGATGGGTGAAGCCGGCTGGATCCTGCCGCAGCAGAAGCCACAAGCCTTTCAGGTAGATCTCAATTTCCTTAAGCGTCGGCATGGGCAAACCACTGCTCGATAAAGGTCTGGTAGATCACCGTCAGCGTTTCCAGGTCGGCAACGGACACCCGCTCATCGACCATATGCATGGTCTGCCCCACCAGACCGAACTCTACCACCGGGCAATAATCTTTGATGAAGCGCGCATCCGACGTGCCGCCGGTCGTCGACAGTTTTGGCGTCCGGCCCGTTACTGTCTCGATGGCACCGGACAGCGACGAGATCAGGCTGTTGCTCCGCGTCAGGAACACATGGCTCGGCCGCTCCGACCACACCATCTCATAGGCGATCGCCGCGCGACCCGGTCGAAGCTCGGGGTCGACGGCAGCGGCATTGAGCCGCCGCAGGATCTCCGCCTTGACGCTGTCCGCATCCCAATGGTCGTTGAAGCGGATGTTGAACTTGAAGCGGGCCGTCGCCGGAATCACGTTCGTCGCAGCATTGCCGACATCGATCGAGGTGACTTCGAGGTTCGACGGCTGGAAGTTTTCCGTGCCCTCGTCGAAGGCTGGGAACATCAGGCTTTTTGCCAGCGACAGCGCACCGCGCACCGGGCTGTCTGCGAGATGTGGATAGGCCGCATGGCCCTGAACGCCGCGCACCGTGACCGTGCCGGAAACCGAGCCACGCCGACCGATCTTGATCATGTCGCCCAACGTATCCGGATTGGTCGGTTCGCCCACCAGGCAGGCATCCCAGCGCTCGCCGCGCGCGGCCGCCCATTCGAGCAGCTTGACCGTACCGTTCACCGCCGGGCCCTCTTCGTCGCCGGTGATCAGCAGCGACACCGAGCCCCTCGGCACCTTCCCGGCCTCCACCAGCCGCGCATAGGCCGCGATGAAGCAGGCAATGCCGCCCTTCATGTCGACGGCGCCCCGGCCGAACAGCATGCCGTCTCGGACTTCGCCGGAAAACGGCCCGGCCGACCAGTCGGCTTCGTCGCCCACCGGCACCACGTCGCTGTGCCCGGCAAACATCAGATGTGGGCCATCGGTGCCGGCGCGGGCATAGAGGTTCTCGATGTCGGGGGTATCTACGTCCCGCTCCACCATCCGGTCGACGGCAAAGCCCAGCGGCTTCAACAGGTCTTCCAACACAGTGAGCGCTCCGCCTTCGGCCGGCGTGACGGAGGGGCAGCGGATCAGGGCTTGAAGAACTTCGACGGGGCTGCTGGCGTTCATGTCGGTCAATCTGGGCTGGGCATCGGTGATCAATTCGTCCGTGTCGAGACTTAGCCCAAGGGCAGGGCGGTGTCATCTCGCATGCCGCGGCCGAAATGTCGCGCAGCCGGACCGATGGGGAAGGGCGCCGGTCGGAACCGGCGCCCTCGTCATATTATTAGTCGCGCAGCAATTCGTTGATGCCGGTCTTCGAGCGGGTCTGCGCATCGACGCGCTTGACGATCACGGCGCAGTAGAGATGCGGAGCCGCAACGCCGTTCGGCATCACCTTGTCGCTGCCCATCGAACCGGCGACGACGACGGAATAGGGCGGCACTTCGCCATAGGTCACTTCGCCGGTGGCGCGGTCGACGATCTTGGTCGACTTGCCGATGAACACGCCCATGCCGAGCACCGAGCCTTCGCGCACGATGCAGCCTTCGACGACTTCCGAACGCGCGCCGATGAAGCAGTTGTCCTCGATGATCGTCGGGCCGGCCTGCATCGGCTCCAGCACGCCGCCGATGCCCACACCGCCTGAGAGATGCACGTGCTTGCCGATCTGGGCGCAGGAACCGACGGTCGCCCAGGTATCGACCATGGTGCCTTCGCCGACATAGGCGCCGAGATTGACGAAAGAGGGCATCAGGATGGCGTTCGGCGCGATATAGGCCGAGCGGCGCACGACGGCATTCGGCACGGCGCGGAAGCCGGCGGCGCGGAACTGGTTCTCGCCCCAGCCTTCGAACTTCGACGGCACCTTGTCCCACCAGGTCGAGGAACCCGGACCACCCTTCACGACTTCCATGTCATTGAGGCGGAACGAGAGGAGCACGGCCTTTTTCAGCCACTGATGCACGGTCCAGGTGCCGTCTTCGCCGCGGGTCGCAACGCGCGCCTTGCCGCTGTCGAGCAGGTCGAGCGCGGTCTCGACGGCATCGCGGATCTCGCCTTTGGTGGCGGTCGAAACCGTATCGCGGTTCTCGAAAGCCGCTTCGATGACGTGTTCGAGCTGGGTGAGATCGGAGGCGCTCATCTGAATTCCTTAAACTTCGTTGTCTAACCTTGGGGATGGAAGCGATCAGGGTCTGATCGAAAATTCGCGCAAAGCTCTAGCGCATAAGTCGCTGCATGAAAACAGCGTCTGGCGGCCTTGCGCGTCGGAAAGGAAGAAGCATGGCGAGACTGAAAAACGGCAAGCATCGGCGCAAGGACGGCTCCTGGGATCCGCTGAAGGATTCATCCACCGATCGCCAGACCGCGAAGGTCATCCCGCGCACGCCGCAATCCGCCTCGTCCTCCTACACGCTCGCCTATGTCGACGAGGAATTCCTCTGCCGCGAGGAACTGCGCCCGGTGCGCCTGCAGCTGGAATTGCTCAAAACCGAGATGATCCTCACCGAGCGCAACATCAAGTCGACCGTGGTGATGTTCGGCGGTGCGCGCATCCCCGCCCCCGGTCAGGCTGCCTGGGCGGCGAAGAACGACATGCAGAAGAAAAACCTGGAGAACGCTTCGATCTATTACGACCAGGCCCGCCGCTTCGCCCAGCTCTGCTCCAACCAGTCCAAGGCCAGCGACTACCACGAATATGTCGTGGTGACCGGCGGCGGCCCGGGCGTCATGGAAGCGGGCAATCGTGGTGCCGCCGATGTCGGTGCGCCCTCGATCGGCCTCAACATCGTGCTGCCGCACGAGCAGGCGCCGAACCCTTACGTCACGCCGGAGCTCAGCTTCAATTTCCACTATTTCGCCATCCGCAAGATGCATTTCCTGATGCGCGCCAAGGCGATCACCATCTTCCCCGGCGGCTTCGGCACGCTGGACGAGTTCTTTGAAGCCGTGACGCTGATCCAGACCAAGCGTATGGCGCCGATCCCGCTGATCCTCTTCTCGAAAGCCTTCTGGCACGACATCATCAACTTCGAGGCACTCGCCACCTTCGGCACGATCGCCCCGGAAGATCTGGACCTGCTGCACTTCGCCGAAACGGCGGAGGAAGCCTGGCAGATCATCGCCGATTTCTACGACCTCGACGCAGAAGCGGCCCCGTAAGGGGCCGCCGCAGTCTCGTTTGAACCTGTCCGTCGCGATCAGCGGAAGAAGATTGGCCGCTTCGGCAGGTCGTCGACGCTGATGACGCCATCCTTGTTGCGGTCCATGCGCTCGAACATCCGCTCGCCCATGGCGGTTGCTTCGGCCTTGCTGATCTGTCCGTTTTCGTCCTTGTCAGCCACCCGCATCATCCGGGCTGGACCACCCATGCCATCAGGTCCTCGATCACCGCGACCTTCGCCGCGCTCGGCCCGCTCATTGTGCCAGCTATGACGCTTGCCGTCGCGACCCTTGCCGTCATGGTGCTTGCCCGGGCCGGGTCCGCCCATGGCATCCATGTCCTGCGGGCCGCCCATGTCTTCGGCCTCGGCCATATCCTGCGGACCGTTGCCGGGGCCGGGGCCGCCGTCAGCAGTTTCGTCATCCGGTGCGCCACCTGGCGGCGGCGGTGGCGGCGCGGCAGCCTCGTCGCCGGGAACCGGCTTGCCGTCAGCCTTCATCTCGGCACGGGCTTTCTGCATCTCGGCCCGCATCGCCTCGCGATGCTTGCGCATCTCGCCCGGGGTGATCGAGCCGTCGTTGTCGGCATCGATCTGCGTGAACAGGGCTTCGCTCGCAGCCGTCGCTTCGGCCTTTTCGATCTTGCCGTCCTTGTTCGTATCGAACTGCTGCAGCATGCGGACGAACATGACTTCCGGGCCGCCGCGGGGCGGGCCGCGCCGGTCGCCGCGATCCTGGGCAAAGGCGCCGCCAGCTGCGGTGCCGATCAAAAGAGACGCCGCAAGGGTCGCCAGGGTGATGGTCTTGCCGTTCATCTGTGGTCCTTTCAATGATTCTGTCGATGAAAGGAATGTAGGGTCTGCGGCAGCTTGAGCCTACTTAACGATCGGTAAGGCGCATGAAACTTTGGTAAGCTTGGCCCTAAGCTTAGGCCTGATCACCGAGCACGTGTCCGAGGAAGCCGCTGAGATCGTCGGTGATGAAGTCGACGCTGTCGCCGTCGATATGCTCCACCCGCTCCCAGGTTTCGAGCAGCGCCGTCTCCAGATTGCGCGGGACCAGGAGCACCGTCTTCATGCCCAGTGCCTTCGGCACTTCGAGATTGCGCGGCAGGTCCTCGAACATCGCCGCCTTTTTCGTGTCGATCCGGTTCAGGCTTGCGAACTTGTCGTACGTCGACCCCGCCGGCTTCGGCACGTAATCGGCCGCGACGATGTCGAAGATGTCGTCGAAGTGGTCGAGGATGCCGAGCGCGCGAGCCGCATCCTGAGCATGGGCAACCGTGCCATTGGTGAAGATGAACTTGCGGCCCGGCAGCCGCTTGATCGCTGCACCCAGCGCTTCGTCGGGCAGCAGGGCCGAATAATCGATCGCATGGGCTCTTTCGAGAAAGGCGTTGGGGTCGACCTTGTGATGCAGCATCAGACCGGCCAGCGTCGTGCCGTGCTCATGGTAATAGCGCTTCTGCAGCACCTTCGCCTCGACCGGATCGACCTGCAACAGTTCCGCCACGAAGGCGGTCATGTTGGTGTCGATCTGCGCGAAGAGATTGATGTGATGCGGGTAGAGCGTGTTGTCGAGGTCGAAGACCCAGTCACGCACATGGGCGAAATCGTCGGGCGAGGGGAGCTTTGCGGGTTTGGTCATCGGGTCCTTATGGCAGATGCCTCAGAGGATGCAACAGGTGGCAAACGCCCTGTCGCGCGGTCGATAGGTCCGGTGGAAATAGGATTGGTTGCCGCTTCGGGAAGTGCTATCAGAGGCGCATGGCCAGAATGATGTTGATCCGTACCGGCAAGGCGAGTGTGATCCTCCAGGATCACAAGCGGCTGCCATGCCGTTTCCATCCGCTGGCCGCCGGCACGATCCGCCTGCGCGTCTGCTGATCGAGGGCCATCAGGGCCATCTTTCACCGCATCTCCCGTCCTTTCGCCGCGTCTTCGACGTTGGTTTGTCATTCCGGATCGATCCCCATGGAATTCTGGGCCATCATCACCATCGGTGCTGCCTTCCTGCAAAACATGCGCTCGGCGCTGCAAAAACACCTGAAGAGCCGCATGGGCACCACGGGCGCCACCTTCGTCCGCTTCGGCTTCGGCTTGCCTTTTGCTTTTCTCTATCTCGCCATCCTCAATCTCGGCTTCGACCGGCCGCTGCCGGTGCCCGGCCTCGTCTTTGCCGGCTGGGCGGTCGTCGGCGCACTCGCCCAGGTCGCCGCGACTTTTCTGCTGGTCCACCTCTTCTCGTTTCGCAACTTCGCCGTCGGCACCGCCTATTCCCGCACGGAGCCGGCCCAGGCGGCGCTGATCGCCCTGGTGCTTTTCGGCGAAACGATCACCGCCGGCACCTTTGCCGCCATCCTCGTCTCGATCGTCGGCGTCATGCTGATCTCGGTCGCCCGCACCACGCTGACGCCTGCCGCACTGGTGACCTCTGTCTTGAGCCGCACGGCCCTGATCGGCCTCGCCTCCGGCTTCTTCTTCGGCCTGTCGGGCACCGCCTATCGGGCTGCGTCGCTTTCGCTCGCGCCAACGCTGCCGGCCCCGGATGCTGTGATGCAGGCGGGGTATACGCTCTGCGTGGTTATCGTCGTGCAGACCGTCTCGATGCTCGCCTGGATGCTGTGGCGGGACCGGGCGGAGCTTTCCCGCATCCGCGCTGCCTGGACGATCAGCGCGCTGGTCGGCTTCGTCGGCGCCACCGCCTCCTTCGGCTGGTTCATCGCCATGACGCTGCAACAGGTGGCGGTGGTCAAGGCGCTGGCCCAGGTGGAAATGCTGTTCACCTTCGCTTCCTCGGTCCTGTTCTTCAAGGAGCGGATCAATCGGCTGGAGGTGGCGGGCTGCGGTTTGATCGTGCTCGGGGTGCTGTTGCTGGTTCTGGTGTGAGGGGGCCTGTCTCCCCCCTTGCGGGGGAGAAAGCGAAATCGAGGAGTTGGCCCGATCAGGGCCAAATATCAGATGTCGCAAGAGGGGAAAGCGGCGAGGCTTTCGCCCACCGCACACCACGTGTGGGATGAACCCTCGGCAGGTTAGCGCGACGCCCTCATGCTGAGTGCCCTCGCAAAGCGAGGGCCTCGAAGCATCCCTCTTTTTTGCTGGACCTGTGGCCTCGTGCTTCGAGGCCGGGCCTTGCCCGGTGCCTCAGCATGAGGGTAGGCGTGGTGGCCTCGCCCTTCGAGGCCCGACAGGGTCAGGCACCTCAGGATGAGGGGAAATCTATCACTGTCAAAAAACCAAGCTTCGCCGCCGGTCGGGAGCAACTCCCTCCGGTGATGGGCATGCTTGTCTCGGACGAGGCGCCAGAAGCAACCTGTCTAAGTAAATATGTGGCTCCTTCCGGCGCCTCGTTCGGCGTCTATTCCCGCTGCATGCGTCCCTCTGGCAAGGCGGCGACGGTCCTCGGTCCTCGGGTCAGGCCCGAGGATGACCGAGGATTGACCGGGCGCGGGTCCGGCTTCGACATCACCACGAGAGTGACGCTTCAGCCTGGCCGGTGGCCCGGGAGGTTCCCGCCGGATGGTGCACCATTCCGACCGGGACCCTCGCCCGGGGGATGATCGTTTGGCCATTTGCAGCCTGCCATCATCCCCGCCGTTTGTTTCGCCCCGCTGTCTGGATGTTCGCGACAGCAATGGCGCCTTGTCTGTGTGCCTCTGAGGCACGTCCTTCCGATCGGGGTATCCAGGTTTGGTGGCATCCGACCGCCAAACCCTCGTTCCAGCCCCACGTCCGGAGGGAGACCGTTGCAGCGGGCCAGGATCTTGGATCTGCGACAACCCTCCATCCCGGCGCCGGCCCCGCCTCGCCTGACATCGCATCGACAGGTGTATCCGAGGGCGGGACGGAGTTGAGTCTACGGGAGGAAAAATGGGCGGGGATGAAAAAATGGTTCGGGCTTTGATTTTGTTGGGAAATGTCGCGAACTCATCCCCCTTTTTTGCCTGCCGCCGCGTTTGTGGCCTTTGCCCCTCACCCCCCCCTCTCCCCGCAGGCGGGGAGAGGGGGGCGCAAGCGGTGGCCGTCTCGGCCTTCTCCCCGCCTGCGGGGAGAAGGTGCCCCGAAGGGGCGGATGAGGGGCGAAGGCGGCAAACGCGACGTCACCTGTTGGCGGGCTTGTGTTTGGATCCTCGGGTCAAGCCCGAGGATGACGGAGTGTGGAGAAAGCGCCTGGTATCCTCCGCTACTGTCTTCACCGCACAAGGTCTGAGGAGGATACCCTTGTGTCCCCTAAAGGTCGTCATCCTCGGGCTTGACCCGAGGATCCAGACACAAGCCAGGGCCGCGGGCTCATCTCCCCCTTGCGGGGGAGACTTCGGAGCGTTGGCCGAAGGCCAGAAATCGATCCAGCGAATCGATTTCAGCGAACGGAGGCCTGAGCGCGACGCCGCGCGAAGGCTGTGAGAGGAATTGGCCCGCTCAGAGCCAAACCTTGAGATTTCGCAAGAGGGGGGCTCGGTGATTTCGGTGCCAACGGAACCGTGCCCCTCTCCGGGAAAATCTGAAGTTTAGGCGGCTTGCGCGGACCTCAAGCCTTCGATTTTCCGTCCTCCCCCGCAAGGGGGGAGGGGTAGCGCGCCATCCGCGTTGAATTTGTGGTGCCACCGAGCACACCCGCAAAACCATTTGCGCTTTTCCCCCCGCGCGGTACATCCAAGACACGCAACGCGCAGAAGCCGCCGGAGACCCCATGACCGCCTCGAACCCACCCGGTGCTGCCGCATCCGATCATTCCTATCCGAAGCGCTGGACGGCGCTTGCCGTGATGATGCTGGCGAATTTCATGAATCTGCTCGATGTCACCATCGTCAATGTGGCGCTGCCCAGCCTGCAGTCGGGGCTCGGGGCGACGTCGAGCGAGATCGAATGGGTGGTGGCCGGTTATGTGCTGGTCTTTGCGCTCGGGCTTTTGCCCTTCGGCCGACTGGGGGATGTGCGCGGCAAGAAGCGGGTGTTTCTGGTGGGCGTCGGCGCCTTTACCTTTGCCTCGCTGCTCTGTGGGCTTGCACCCGGCATCGACAGCCTGATCGCCGCGCGGCTGCTGCAGGGGGCGGGGGCCGCCGTGATGACGCCGCAGGTGCTGGCAATCGCCCAGATGATGTTTCCGCCGAAGGAGCGGGCCTCCGCCTTTTCGCTGTTTGGCCTGAGCGCCGGTCTCGCTTCTGTGTCCGGGCCGCTGCTCGGCGGCTGGCTGATCAGCATGGATCTCTTCGGCCTCGGCTGGCGGCCGATCTTTCTGATCAACATTCCGGTCGGGCTGATCACCATCCTCCTCGGCGCCCGCCTCATTCCGTCGCTGCCGGTACGCCCGGGCCTGAAGAACGATTTCGGCGGCATCCTGCTCGCAGGTCTTGCGATCTTCTGCATAATCTTCCCGCTGATCGAGGGACGCGGCTTTGGCTGGCCGACCTGGTGTTTCGCCATGCTGGCGCTCGCGGTGCCGCTGGCGATCGCCTTTGCGCTCTGGGAGCGTCGCCAGCACCGGACGAAGGGACCGGAACTCTTGCCGCTTAATCTGATGCGCAACCGCAACTACGTCATCGGCACGCTGATGACGGCGACCTTCTTCTCGACCATGCCGGGCTTCTTCCTGACCTTTGCGATGTTCCTGCAGCAGGGTTTTGGCTTCACGCCGCTGCAATCGGGCCTGACCACGGTGCCGTTTTCATCCGGCATCTTCGTTGCCTCGCTGATCTCGGGGCGGCTCGGCAACATCACGCCGCGTCTGCGCGTGATCGGCGGCGTGATGATGGTGATCGTCGGCATGGCGGCGCTGCGCTATCAGATCGTGGCTTTCGGCGAGGTGGCCGACCGGGTGGCATTGCTGCCCTGGCTTCTCTTGAGCGGGCTCGGCATGGGGATCGCGATCGCGCCGATGTTCCAGCTGGTGCTGGCCGGCGTGCCGCCGCATGATGCGGGTTCAGGCTCCGGCGCGCTGCAGGCGATCCAGCAGGTAGGCAGTGCGCTGGGCATCGCCATCGTCAGCCAGATCTTCTTTGCCGATCTGGCGGGGAGCGTGGCGGCAGGCGTCGCCAATCATGCTGCCTATATCCACGCGCTGGCGACGGGGCTGTTCTACAATTTTGCCGGCTATGCGCTGGTGCTGATCGCCGTCTTCATGATGCGCGGGCAGGCGGGCCCGGCGGTCCAGGAAAGGCCCCTGCCGATCGAGTGACCGGCAAGGGAATTCTGGACCTCAGGGGATCAGCAGCGTGCCGGCACCGGTCTCGGTGAAGAGTTCGAGCAGGACCGAATGGGCGGTCTTGCCGTTGAGGATGACGACGCCCTGCACGCCGGCCTGGATCGCCTCGATGCAGGTCTCGACCTTCGGGATCATGCCGCCGGATATCGTGCCGTCCTTGATCAGCGCATGGGCTTCGGCGACCGACAGCTCCTTGATCAGGTTGCCGTTTTTGTCGAGCACGCCCGGCACATCGGTGAGGAAGAGCAGACGCGAGGCGTTGAGCGCGCCGGCAATCGCGCCGGCAAAGGTGTCGGCATTGATATTGTAGGTGGCGCCGTCGCGGCCGGGTGCGACCGGGGCGATGACCGGGATCATTTCCGAGCGGGCGA
Source organism: Rhizobium glycinendophyticum (assembly GCF_006443685.1). NCBI lineage: Bacteria > Pseudomonadati > Pseudomonadota > Alphaproteobacteria > Hyphomicrobiales > Rhizobiaceae > Peteryoungia > Peteryoungia glycinendophytica. Next base: position 394,788 of record NZ_VFYP01000001.1, read on the forward strand.
GCAGGTCGAGCAGCGTGCGGTCGACTTCGACCACTTCGCCGACAAAGCCGAGATCGAGCACGCGCTCGATATTGCTGTCGGGATCGCGGACCTTCTTCTGCGCCTTTTCGGCAAAGACCATGTTGCCGTCTTTGCCGCAGAGCCCGATCGCCCATTCGCCGGTCTGGTTGATCAGCGCGACGATTTCCTTGTTGATCGAGCCGGCGAGCACCATTTCGACGATCTCGACCGTCTTCTGGTCGGTGACGCGCAGGCCGTTTTCGAAGCGCGATTCGATGCCCATCTTGGCAAGCATGGCGCCGATCTGCGGGCCGCCGCCATGCACGACGATCGGGTTGACGCCCGACTGCTTCAAAAGCGCGATATCGGCGGCAAAGGCCTTGCCGAGTTCGGGATTACCCATGGCGTGGCCGCCATATTTGACCACGATGGTCTTGTTCTCATAGCGCTGCATGAAGGGCAGGGCCTGGACGAGAAGGCGGGCCTGGATTTCGCTTTCGGGAGCCGACATGGGGAAAACCTCGTTTGGAATGGCGGCCTTTTAACGCATGTGTCGCCGCTATGGAATAATCGTCGCGGAATATAAGCGGCCTGTGACATGCATCTTCATCCTGTCGCATTGCAGAAACAGATTGCCGCCCTAAATCAGCTGCGACTGGAGGATGGGGGTATCATGGTACGCGACGACATCGGCGAGCTGCTGGCCCGTGTGGCCCTTCGCGACCGCTCGGCGTTTTCGCTCCTCTATCAGAAGCTCTCGCCGAAACTTTTTGCCATCTGCCTTCGTATGTTGAAGGACAGGGGTGATGCCGAAGAGGCCCTGCAGGACGTGTTCGTCCGGATCTGGGACAAGGCCGGCAGCTATTCGGGCGATGGCATGAACGCCTATGGTTGGCTGTGCGCCATCACGCGCTATCGCTGTATCGACCGCTTGCGGGCGAAGCGGCCCGAGAGCGAGGATCTGGAGGCGGCGGAAGAGCTTGCCGATCTTGGTCCGGACCCCGAACAGACGGCGATGTTGCGCTCCGAAGGCGCACGCATTGACACATGCATGGAGGCATTGGATCCTGACCGGGCGCGCGCCGTTCGACAGGCCTATGTCGAGGGACTGTCCTATCAGGAACTGGCCGAGACATTCGCGGTTCCGTTGAACACGATGCGCACATGGCTGCGACGCAGCCTTTTGAAACTGAGAGAATGCATGGATGAGCACGCCCGACCAGAGCAAGGGTGACAGATCGCGGGACGAGGTCCTCGCCGGGGAATATGTCCTCGGCGTTCTCGGCATGCCCGAGCGCGCCGAGGTCGAAGCGCGCCTGCGCCATGACCGGCAGTTTGCAGAGGTCGTGCGCCGCTGGGAGGCCAACCTCGTCCAGTTCAACGATGACTACGCCGAGGTGTCGCCGCCGGATCAGCTGTTCGGCAAAATCGAGCAGCGGCTGTTTCCGGTGGCCGCGGAGGGCGCTGCGCCCCGCGGGCTGTGGAACGCGCTCTGGCTCTGGCGGGGGCTGACCTTCGCCTCGCTTGGCGGTCTGGCGCTTGTGGCCGGCCTGCAATGGGCACCCGCCTTGCGGCCGCAGCCGCCAGCGACGCGCCTCACCGCCGAGCTGTCTGGCGAGCAGAGCCAGATCGCGCTGCTTGCGAGCTACGACCAGCGCTCGGGCCAGCTGGCGGTGACGCCGGTCGCGGCCGGCGGTGCCGAGCAGAAATCGCTGGAGCTGTGGCTGGTCGAGGGTGAGCAGCCGCCGGTCTCCCTCGGTGTCTTGCCGCAGACGGGGCAGGGTGAAATCGCGGTGCCGGAAGAGCTGCGCGGCCGCCTGGCAGAAGGCGTGGTGCTCGCCGTCAGCCTTGAGCCGTTTGGCGGCTCGCCGACCGGCAAGGCGACCGGACCGGTGCTGGCCGTCGGCCCTGTTCATCCCTGATCGGCTGAAAGTTTCTTTTCAGATCAAAGAGATAAAAGAGCGGCGAGAATTTTCTCGCCGTTTCTGAAACTTGTTTTCGAATCCTTCCGTCCTTGGTGGTGTCCCCGATAGAGGGATCCCACTCAGGCGTCCGGCGGCCCGAACCGTCAGGACGCGTTCAAGAACACCAAGGACAGAGGAAACCGAAAATGTTCAAGATCGCCCTTCGCCCGCTCGCAATCACCGCCGCCCTGCTCGCCGGCACCGTTGCCGCTTACGCCGCCAATCCGTTGGTTGGTGGTGCAGAGATGCCCGAGACCAAGAACATCGTTGAAAACGCCGTCAACTCCAAGGATCACACGACCCTGGTCGCTGCCGTGAAGGCCGCAGGCCTGGTCGAGACCCTCTCGGGTGCCGGCCCGTTTACCGTCTTTGCCCCGACGAACGAAGCCTTTGCGAAGCTGCCGGCCGGCACCGTCGACAACCTGCTGAAGCCTGAGAACAAGGACCAGCTCACCAAGGTCCTGACCTGCCACGTGGTCGGCAAGGCCGTGATGTCGGATGCGCTCGTCAAGATGATCGCCGATGACGGCGGCGAGCATGATGTGCCGACGGTCGGCGGTTGCGTGCTGAAGGCCAAGGCAGCCGACGGCAAGGTGACGCTGACTGACGAGAATGGCGGCGTCTCGACCGTGACGATTGCCGACGTCAAGCAGTCGAACGGCGTCATCCACGTCGTCGACGCGGTGATCCTGCCGAAGATGTAAGAAGGATGGGCCTCAGAGCCCATCTGACTAAGGCAGGTGCCTGAGCGTCAAAGGCCCTGTTTGACGGCCTCGGTGATTGCGCCCCGCAATTGCTCGAGGCCGTCTGCTTTTTCAGACGAGGTTGCGAGCACTTCCGGGAAAGCGGCCGGGTGTTTCTTGATCTTGTCGAGCGTCTCGGCGATCAGCCTGGGCACGCCGGCGGCCTTGATCTTGTCGGTCTTGGTCAGCACGATCTGGTAGGAGACGGCGGCCTTGTCGAGCAGTGACAAGACCTCGTCGTCGTTCTTCTTGATGCCGTGGCGGCTGTCGATCAGAACATAGACGCGCTTCAGTGTCGCGCGGCCCCTCAAGTAATCGAAGACCAGCTTGGTCCAGGCATCGACCTGTTCCTTCGGCGCCTTGGCATAGCCGTAACCGGGCATGTCGACCAGCGCCATCGGTGGCAGGTCGCCCTCCTGGCCGGAGAAGCCGTCGGGCACGAAATAGTTGAGTTCCTGGGTGCGGCCCGGTGTGTTGGAGGTGCGGGCAAGCCCGGCCTGGCCGACCAGCGCATTGATGAGCGACGACTTGCCGACATTCGAACGACCGGCAAAGGCAACTTCCAGCGGGCCTTCCGGCGGCAGGAACTCCATCGACGGCACGCCGCGGATGAAGATCCACGGACGGACGAACAGGGGATAGTCACTTCTCTGATTGGGATCGCGCATGGCTCTGGCCTCTCGTGAACCGGTCAATTCAGGGTTTTGCGCGGCAAAGTCAAGCCGCAGCCCCGCCTGTGCGGTTGCTGGCCGGGCGCGCGTGGCTGACGAGATAGGTGAAGAGGGCGGCCATGACGATGGCGCCACCTAATATCGTGCGACCCGAAGGGATCTCGTTGTGCAGAATGACCATCCAGACAGGGGCGAGGATCATTTCGGCCGTGCCGAGCAGGGCGGCGAGGGCCGACGGGATCAGGCGTGCGCCCGTGACATAGAGCGCCATGCCGAGGCCGAGATTGAGGGCGCCGAAGCAGAACAGCAGCGCGAGATCCTGTCCGCCGACGGCAAAGGCGCCGGCCTGCGTGGCGGCAATGGCCGAGGCGATGAAGGAGCCGCCACAGGCCGCCGGCGTCATGCGGATGCCGGGATAGCGGCGCGTGATGACGGTCATGCAGGCGAAGATTGCCGGGATGCTGGCCGCGAGCGTCAGCCCGAGCACCGAGCCGCCTTCGCCGATCGAGGCCGAGACCATGATGCCGACACCGAGGATGACGGCGAAGATGGCGCCCCAGGTGACCGGCGTGATCGGCTCGCCGAGCACGATGCGGGCGAGAAGGGCGGCAAAAAGCGGGATCGACGCCATGAACAGCACGACGTTTGCAACCGCCGTCATCGACACCGCCAGCACGAAGAAGGTCGAGACGAGGGCAAAGCCGACGGCGATGGAAAGGCCCGGCCAGCCGAGCGCTTTGAAGAGACGCAGCGTGCCACGCGGCCCGTCGCGCAGCAGCATGAAGACTGCGAGGAAGAGGCCCGCGAAGAGACATCGCCAGAAGACGATGGTCCAGCCGTCGGCGACGCCGATGAAACGCTGGATCGCGCCGCCATAGCTCCAGGCGATTGCGGAGCCCAAGACCAGCGCGATGCCGGCCCAGGAACGGGGTGAAGGGAGGGAGGCGGCCTGGGTCATGGTGTTTCGATGCACTGCAGCAAGGGGCGACAAAGAGAAAGCCCCGGCGAGGCCGGGGCTTTGCAGGATCATTTCGTTCCGGCGGGTTTTCGCCGGAAGGCCTTGCCGATGTTCTTGAACAGTTCGATGTCGACGCCGTGGCGCTTCATGATGATCGACTGCTGCAAGACCGAGAGCGTGTTGTTCCAGGCCCAGTAGATCACCAGACCAGCCGGGAAGGTGCCGAGCATGAAGGTGAAGATGACCGGCATCCAGTTGAACAGCATCGCCTGGGTCGGGTCCGGCGGCGTCGGGTTCATGCGCATCTGCACCCACATGGTGATGCCCATGATGATCGGCCAGACGCCGAGATGCAGGAAGGTCGGGGCGGCGAAGGGCAGCAGGCCGAACAGGTTGACGAAGCTCGTCGGATCCGGCGCCGAAAGGTCCTGGATCCAGCCGAAGAACGGCGCATGGCGCATTTCGATGGTGACGTAGATCACCTTGTAGAGGGCGAAGAAGACCGGGATCTGCAGGAGCACCGGCCAACAACCGGCGACCGGGTTGATCTTCTCTTCCTTGTAGAGCGCCATCATCGCCTGCTGCAGGCCCATGCGGTCGTCGGCGAACTTCGTCTTCAGCTCTTCGAGCTTCGGCTGCACGCGCTTCATGTTGGCCATGGAGGCATACTGCTTGCTGGCGAGCGGGAAGAACAGGACCTTGACGACGATCGTGGTGAGCAGGATGGCCACACCGAAATTGCCGACCAGATGATAGAAATAGTCCATCAGCTTGAACATCGGCTTGGTGAAGAAATAGAACCAGCCCCAGTCGATCATCAGGTCGAACTTCGGGATGTTGAGGTTGGCCTCATAGGCATCGATGACCGGAACCTGCTTGGCGCCGGCAAAGACCAGCGTCTTCAGCGAGGTGTTCTGGCCGGCCGGGATGCTGACCGCATCAGCCTTGAAATCGGCCTGGAAGCGCGGCTGGCCATCGGTGAAATGCGAGAAGCGCGACTCGAACGGCAGGGTCTGGGCCGGAATGATCGAGGACGCCCAGTACTTGTCGGTGATGCCGAGCCAGCCACCGGTCGCCTTCGGGTTGGTCAGCGATTCCTTTTCGATGGCGGCGTATTTTTCCTGAACCAGGCTGCCTTCGGTCCCGAGCACCCCGAGGAAACCTTCATGCAGCACGAAGATCGCGGGCGTCGCCGGCTTGTTGTAGCGGGTGATGCGGCCATAGGGGGCGATGCTGGCGGATGCCGTGCCGGCGTTGGCGATCGTATCCTCGACGGTGAACATGTAATGCTCGTCGACGGAGATCTTGCGGGTGAAGGTGAGGCCCGCATCATTGGTATAGGTGAGCGTCACCGGGGTCGCTTCGGTCAGCTTGGCACCTTCCGGCGCGGTCCAGACGGTGTTGGGACCGGGAACCTGGCCGGCATTCTCACCGGCGATGAAGCCCAGTTCGGTGAAATAGGCGTCCTTGGTCTCGGCCGGGTTGAACAGCGTGACGATCGGGCTCGTCTTGTCGACGGTCTCGCGGTACTGCTTGAGCTTCAGGTCGTCGAAGCGAGCGCCAGTCAAGTTGATCGAGCCCTGAAGATCCTGCGTATCGATGGCAACGCGGGCGGTTTTGGCAACAGCAGCTTCACGGCTCACCGCGGCATTGGCAGCCGCCGCACCGGCCGGGAGCGCGCCGTTGACGGCCGTGCCGGCAGCGGGGTTCGTCGTCGCGGCGGCGGGATCAGCTGCCTTGGCGGCTTCCTGCTGCGCGATCTGGGCCTCCTGAGCTTTGCGCTGGGCCTCGATGCGCGGGTTCATGTAGAAGAACTGCCAGGCAAGTACGATCAGCACCGATAAGGCAATCGCGACGAAATAATTGCGGTTGTTCTTCATCATTCTTTCCTGGGACCGGTCTTGTGCGACCGCGTGTTGTTCGTCTGGCGGTTTTCAATACGATGGATCAGCTGTTGCGACAGCTGACTGAAGGGTGCACCGAGCACCTCGCGCCGGCCGACAATGACATAGTCGTGTCCCGGCTTCATTGCAAACGCCGCATTCAGTCGCACGGCTTCTTTCAGCCTGCGCCGCATGCGATTGCGTTCCACTGCATTGCCATGTTTCTTGGTGACCGTGTAGCCCACCCGGGCCGGCGCGTCGTCTTGACGGTCGAGGACCTCGAGGAGGAACAGCCGACCCTTGCGCGCTTCGCCGCGTCTGACGGCGAGGAACTGGGGCCGGCTTTTCAGCCGGCCGACAGATGTCTTTGTGTCCGTGGACGTCATAAGCCCGTCAATCTCGTCGGGCACTTCAGGCCTTAAGCCGAAAGCTTCGCACGACCGCGCGAGCGGCGAGCGTTGAGGACCTGACGGCCGCCCTTGGTGGCCATGCGTGCACGGAAACCGTGGCGGCGCTTGCGAACAAGCTTGGAAGGCTGGAAAGTACGCTTTGACATTTATTTAATACCGCGGTGTGCGGCCCTTCTTGGGATTTGCATTGCTGCAAAAGCGTTGGTTTTATCGCACGGGAAAACGCCGCCGGGGCGCCTTTTCCGAACGTGCGCGGCTTATACGGGCGCAGGTCCGAAGAGTCAATCGCGCGACGGCGGATTTGAACGACCCTTATCTCCGGGGGTAAAGCGCGGAACTGCACGCATCAAAGGTCATGCGCACTCCCTAAAAAAGGGGAGGAACGAGCTGTTAAACTGTCCTGTCTAACCTATCCGAATATTCGGGAGTATGCGCGTTGGGCGCATTCGCAGTGGAGTGCAGGTCGTGAAAGTCAGCGGCAAAGTCTATTCGTTGGTGGGAATTCTGGGAGCGGCGGCGATCGTCATCGGCGCCATGGGCGTCTTCGTGACGGTGCAATATGGCGCCAAATCGGCGGCCCTTCTAGAAATCTCGCAACGCGCCTATCTCGGTGAGCGTCTGAACCGCATGGTGACGGCCGTAGTCATGGAAGCGCGCGGCATTTACGCGGCGCCCAACACGGAAAAGGCCAAGCCCTTCGCGGAGGGTATCCTGAAGAACCTCGACAAGATGGATGCGGCACTCGCCGAATGGAAGCCGCTCGTGCCCGAGGCGCAGAAGGCGACCTTCGACGGAATGACGGCCAAGGCTGCCGACTTCCGTAAGTTCCGCGCTGAAACGGCGCGTCTCGGCATCGAAGCCGACCCCAAGGAGGCAAACGCACAGGGCAATACCGACGCCAACCGCGCCAACCGCAAGGCCTTCCAGGCCGATATCGATGCCGTAGTCGAGGCGGATCTGGCCGAACTGACGGCGATGACGGACAGCCTCGCCTCCTTCCGCAGCACCATGCTGACCTTGATTTCCGGGGTCACCCTGCTGGCGGTCGCCATTGGTGCCGGCCTCGGCATCCATATCGGCGTCAACCATTTGAGCCGTCCGATCCGTCGGGTGACGGGCGCGATGAACGCCATTGCCGGCGGCAATTACACCACTGAAATTCCCTATAGCGGCCGTCCGGACGAAATCGGCGAGATGGCTGCGGCAGTCGAAGTGTTCAAGGAGAACGGTTTGTCTGTGCAGCGTCTGAACGCTCAGGAAAGCGCCATGCGCGCCAAGAGCGACGATCTGCAAACCAGCATGGCGGCCGTCGTCGCCTCGGCGGCTGCAGGCGATTTCTCCCGCCGTATCGAGAAGGATTACGAGGACGCCAACCTCAACCGCTTCGCCTCGAACATCAACGAGCTTCTCGGTTCGGTCGAGACCGGTGTTTCGGAAACCAACCGCGTCATCGGCAGCCTGGCCTCCAACGACCTGTCGCAGGAAATGAATGGCACCTTCCGCGGCGTCTTTGCGGAGCTGCAGGAAAACGTCAACAAGTCGTTCCAGCGCTTGCGCCAGACCATGTCGGACATTCGCGGCCGCACCGACTCGATCAATGACAACACGGTGCAGCTCACCTCTGCGACCAACGATCTCTCGAAGCGCACCGAGCAGCAGGCAGCAGCACTTGAGGAAACCTCCGCAGCCCTCGACGAGATCACGGTCGTGGTCCGTCAGTCGAGCGAGCGCGCCCAGGAGGCGAGCCACATGGTGACCGAAGCCAAGCACAGTGCCGCCCAGTCGGCGACCGTGGTTGGTGAAGCGGTCAATGCCATGGGCCGCATCGAACAGGCTTCACGCGAAATTTCGCAGATCATCAATGTCATCGACGAAATCGCCTTCCAGACGAACCTCCTGGCGCTGAATGCCGGCGTGGAAGCGGCGCGTGCGGGTGAAGCCGGCAAGGGTTTTGCGGTCGTGGCCCAGGAGGTGCGCGAGCTTGCGCAGCGCTCGGCCAATGCGGCGAAGGACATCAAGACGCTGATCACCAAGTCGGGCGAGGAAGTGGCTGGCGGCGTGAAGCTGGTGCAGCGCACCGGCGAGGCTCTGTCGGAAATCGAAAGCCGCGTGTTGAAGATCAACGACCACATCCACTCGATCGCGGCTGCTGCCAAGGAGCAGTCGACGGGTCTGGCCGAGGTCAATACCGCAATCAACCAGATGGACCAGGTCACCCAGCAGAATGCGGCCATGGTCGAGGAAACCTCGGCCTCGACACACAAGTTGTCGGCCGAAGCCGGCGGCCTGGCCCAGATCATTGGGCAGTTCAAGCTCGGCGACGATATGCGCGGCATGCGCGCGGCGCCCGCGCCGGCTGCAGCCCAGCATCGTCCGGTGGCATCACCGGCACGGCAGTTGGCCGGCAACGTCGCTCGCGCGTTTGGTGGCTCCGGCCGGGCAACTGCGGCCGCCGCAGCCCCCAAGGGCGACAGCTGGGAAGAGTTCTGATCCTCCAAAAGAATCTGAGAAAAATCGACGGCCGCGGCATCCAATGCCGCGGCCGTTTCGTTTTCATGACCAAAGATTAACGTCTGCGGCGATCTTCCGCGTGGTCTTGTCTATCGCGCTCAACTAAGATGTTCGCACGCCCCGATCCGAAATCGACCTTTGGGACAACAGGAACGTGACTTGATGTTTGACCGGCAGGACAGCGATCTGCAGTCCGACCTCTCCGGTGGCTATCGCATGCCGAGCCGGATCAGGGGGCTGTCCGGCAAGCTGTTGTGGCTGACCATCGCCTTCGTGATGCTGGCCGAAATCCTGATCTTCGCGCCGTCTGTCGCCACCATGCGCCAGCGCTGGCTGCAGGACCGCCTGAACACGGCAGCCGCTGCGGGCGTCGTCATAGACGGGCTGCAGCCGCTGGAATTGCCGCGCGGCGTCCAGGAGGACACGCTGGCAACGACGGGCACGAAGGCGATCGTGCTGCGCAAGGACGGCACGTCGCGCCTGCTCGCCGTGACCGAGATGCCGACGGAAGTCGACGCGGCGTATGATCTTGCGGATTATTCCGAGCTCGAATCGATCCGAGACGCTTTTTACACGCTGTTCTTCGGCGGCGACCGGCTGCTGCGGGTCTATGGCCCGATTGCCGACGCGAGCGACACCACCATCGAGATCGTCATGGAGGAGAGACCGCTGCGCCGCGCCATGCTCGGTTATGCGCACAACATCCTCATCGTCTCGCTTATGATTTCGGTGATCACCGCTGTCCTGATGTTCCTTGCCATCAACCGGATCATGATCATGCCGGTGCGGCGGCTTGCCCGCAGTATGCAGGCCTTCGCGGAAAATCCGGAGGATCCGGCGCGAATTCTCAATCCATCGGAGGGTCACGATGAGATTGCCGTTGCCGGTCGCCACCTGACCCGCATGCAGGATCAGTTGCAAAAGACCCTGCGCCAGCAAAAGACGCTGGTCGATCTCGGCCTCGCGGTCTCCAAGATCAACCACGACATGCGCAACATCCTGGCCTCCGCCCAGCTGATGTCGGACCGGCTGGTCGATGTCGAGGATCCGCTGGTGAAAAGCTTCGCCCCGAAGCTACTGCGTGCGATCGACCGGGCCGTCGGCTATACGAGCGAAGTCCTGTCCTATGGCCAGACGTCCGAAGCCGAGCCGCAGCGGCGGCGTTTCCGTCTCGTGGAACTCTGCCAGGAGGTGCGGGAACTTCTGCAGCTGAACCAGGAACTGGCCATCGAATTCGTCGAGATGATCGCGCCGGATATCGAGATCGATGGCGACAGCGAACAGCTTTTCCGGGTCATTCACAACATCTGCCGCAATGCCGTGCAGGCCCTGGCGAGCCACGCACCGGACGATCCGGACTATCCGCGCCGCATCACCGTTTCGGCGCAGCGCACCGGCTCGGTTGTGGCGATCACCATCGACGATACCGGGCCCGGAATGCCGCCCAAGGCCCGCGAAAATCTCTTTGCCGCCTTCCGTGGCTCCGCCCGCTCGGGCGGCACGGGGCTGGGGCTTGCGATCGCCCGCGAACTGGTGCTCGCCCATGGCGGCACGATCGCGCTTGTGGAAAAGCCAGGGCCGGGCACCCTGTTCCGCATCGAAATTCCCGACAGGCCAGTGGATCTCAACGACTGGCGTGTCCGCGCCTGAACGCCGTTTGAAAGGCTGCCTGAGGCGACGTGACGGCAAAATGACTCTTTTTTGAAAAACGACGCTTGCATTCCAAAGCGTCACGCTTTAGAGGATCGCCAACGCCGACGAACAGTCGGCTGGCAAGCACCCGTAGCTCAGCTGGATAGAGCACCAGACTACGAATCTGGGGGTCAGGAGTTCGAATCTCTTCGGGTGCGCCATTCTTTTCCGAGACAATAGAAGTTTATTGACGCGGTCCGTAAACCGCGCAGCGTGCGGTTATGTCGTTGTTATCCAGTCTTCCGGCAGCGTCTCCGTGAGCGCCTGCCGGATGATGATGGCGAGATGAGCGCTGATGGCGTGGTCCCCGGTTTTCGACTGCAGCAGGCTGAGGCCGAGTGACGGGAGTAGGGGCAGGCCGTGGGCGGTCGGCTCCAGAACACGCACGGCAGGGGGCAAGGCGAAGGGCGTGCGCAGCGCGATGCCGAGCCCGGCGGCCGTCGCGGCCCACAATCCGCCGAGGCTCGGGCTGACGAAGGCGATCCGCCAGGCGATGCCCTGCCGATCGAGCTGGGCGCAGGCGAGCGACCGCAGCAGGCAGGGCGCCTCCATGGCCGCGAGCGGCAGCGCTTCGCCCGCGCCGGCCTTCCAGGCCTGTTCCTCGCTCGCGGCACCGAGCCAGCAGAGCGGCAAAGACGCGATCCGCTCTGCCGGAGCCGCACTGTCATCGTCCCAGAGCAGCGCCAGGTCGAGATGGCCGGACGCGATCTTGTCCCGGAGTTCGCTGTTGCGCGCGATCCGGCCTTCGATGCGCACGCGCGGATGGGCGCGGGCGAAACGGCCGAGCACCTGCGGCAACACCGTCTCCCCGAAATCCTCCTGGATGCCGAGACGGATCCAGCCTTCGAGGTCTGGACTGCGCACGGCGCTGATGGCTTCGTCGTTGAGGTTCAGCAGCCGGCGGGCATAGGACAGCATCAGATCGCCGCTGTCGGTCAACGCCAGCCCGCGCCCGGACCGGCGTACCAGCTCTGCGCCCACCTGGTCCTCGAGCTTCTTCAGCTGCGCACTGACCGCCGACGTGGAGCGGCCGAGCCGATCGGCCGCCTTGGCAAAAGACCCCGCATCGATGCCGGTCACGAAGCTGCGCAAGGCGTCCATGTCGAGATTGGTGAGGCGCATGTTTGGGTCCTGAATTTCAGGACGGTTAATCCTGAAAAATCTGATTATCAGGATGATGATGCCGCTGCATACTGTTCCTGTCAATCAGACTTGGTGGAGCAGCACGATGCCCTTTAGCCGAATATCCCTGCCGTCAGGTGAGCCAGTCGACCATCGCGCAGCCGTGGCCGACCCGCTGGACGGCGCGCTCGTTGCGTGTTTCGAGGTTGCGGCGGATGATCGGTTCCGTGCGATCCACCAGCACAAGTCGGGTGAACTGATCGTCGACAGGACCTACCGCGGCGGCCCGTGCTCGGATGACACAATCGTCCTCCCCGTCACGACCGGCGAGCCGCGATCGGCCGAGACCAAGGCCCGCATTGATCGCAGGCTTGTTGAAAATTGTGCGGAATCGACATGTGTCGTGCCGCAGGATGTGCTGAGCGCTGTCGTCGGTTCGACCTTCGAGGACCGGTCATTCGGCTCCGGCATCCATACGGCCGCACCGGCCGGGGAGGTCCGCTGATGGGCAATCCCTTCGAGATGCAGCAAGGCTGCCCGCCAACGATGGTGGTTCACCGCGCCGGGGACGGCATCACCGCCGCGACGGCTGGCGTCTCCAGCGGGCCTTTTCTGGTGCAGATGCTGTTGTCGAGCCGCACGGACGGCGAGATGACGGCCATGCGGGGCTTTATGCCGCCGGGCGTCGTCACCCATTGGCACAGCCATCCGCGCGGTCAGCTTCTCTTCGTGCTCGACGGTGTCGGCCTCGTCCAGAAAGAGGGCGATCCGCCCCTAGAGGTTCGCGCCGGCGATGCCGTCTGGTTCGCGCCGGACGAGCGCCATTGGCACGGTGCCGCCGCAATGAGCCCCTTCAGCTATCTCAGCGTCCAGCCGGTGAAGGATGGTTCGGCCGTCCAATGGTTCGGACCCGTCGAACACGAGGATGATCCGTGATGATTGCCATGCAGTACAGCTTCACCTTGCCCGCCGACTACGACATGTCGATCATCGATCGACGCATTCGCGACAAGGGCCCCCTGCTCGACGGCTTTCCCCGTCTGCGCTTCAAGGCCTATCTCTTGGCGCGGAAAGAGGATGCCGGTTTCACGAGTGCCGAAAACCTCTATGCGCCCTTTTACCTCTGGGATGAGCCCGAGGGCATCGACAGCTTTCTCTCCGGCCCCGGTTTTGCCACCCTGACCCGCGACTTCGGTTGGCCATCGGTGCAGACGTGGCTGATCTGGCAGGCCGATCTGGGCGAGGGGCTCGGAAATGCCCGCTATGCCACGCGCGTGGTGCGCCCGATCGCACCCTTCTCCGATCTCGCCGAACAGCGCGCCGAAGCTGTCGCCGCGATGGGCGCAGCGCGACGGCAGGGGGCGCTGGCCGCGATCGCCGCATTCGATCCGACAAAATGGCTGCTGGTCGAGTTTTCGCTTTGGCCGGAACTTCCGGTCACGACGGATGCCATGCAGGTCTACACCGTGGGTCACGTCTCGCTTGCCGGTGGCATCGCCGAACGGGACCCGGCCTCGCCGCGATCGGTGAATCGATAAAATGCGACAAAACCCGCTCAGGCTCTGTTCACCGCGCTCGCTTACCTGTCTCTAATTCATGCCTGTTACAACATTCTCCACAAACAGCGGTACGCCGCAGGATTTTGGGGAAGCACATGGCATTGGCAACCTGGACGGACCAGCAGGTCATCAATCAGCTGAATTCTGGCTCCAAGTGGTCCGGCTCGGTCATCACCTACTCCTTCCCCACGGTTGTCTCCGCCATGGCCACCTATTCGGGCGAGGGATCCGGCTTCTCTGCCTTCAACGCCACACAGCAGGCGCGCGCCGAACTGGCCCTGACGCTCTGGGACGATGTCATCGCTTCGTCGATCCAGAAGGTCACAGCCGGGACGTCGACGTCGTCGTCCAATATCGAATTCGGCAACTCGACCACCGGCGTCAGTTATGCCCATGCCTATTTCCCCTCGGTCGGTAGTGTCTGGATGAACAGCAGCTACAATTCGGGTCAGGGGACAAACGACCTGATGACGCCGAAGATCGGCGCGCATGGCTTCCTGACCTTCGTGCACGAGATCGGCCACGCGCTGGGTCTCGAGCACATGGGCGAGTATAACGGCAGCGCCGACACGCCGTCCTCCTACCAGGATTCGACCGTCTACTCGGTCATGTCCTATTTCGGCCCGTCCTGGGGTTCAGGCTCGTCGAATGGCGAGGGCCTTGTCGCCTGGGCCGATTGGGTCGGCGCAGATGGTAAGCTTTATTCGCCGCAGACGCCGATGATGAACGACATCATGGCGATGCAGGCCATGTACGGCGCCGACACGACGACCCGCGCCGGCGACACCGTCTATGGCTTCCAGTCCAACATCACCGGCACGACGGCGGCGATCTACGACTTCACCCAGAACCTCAACCCGATCATCTGCATCTGGGATGCCGGCGGCACCGATACGCTGAACCTTTCGGGCTGGAACACCGCGAGCACCGTCGATCTCGCTCCAGGCTCCTTCTCGTCGGCCAACAGCATGACGATGAACATCTCGATCGCGCGTGGCGCCTGGATCGAAAACGCCGTGACCGGCAATGGCAACGACACGGTCGCCGGCAACGAGCGTGCCAATGTCATTACGACCAATGGCGGCAACGACACGATATCGGCGCTCGGCGGTAACGACACGGTCGCGGCGGGGACCGGCAATGACCGCATCGACGGCGGCGACGGTTATGATACTGTCGTCTTCGGCGACAGCTGGGCGAACATCACCTGGACCTACAATGTTGCGCTCGCCACCTTCACCTTCATGGGAACCCTGATCGGCACCGACACCATCACGGCGGTCGAAAGCTTCATCGATTCCTTGAATGTCGAGCGCACGCTCGCCTCGCTGCTGGATCCGAGCTACCTTCCGGCCGTCGCCTCCGTGGCTGCAGACAGTCCGCAGGTGACCGAGGGGACCGACACCACGACTGCGGTCACCTTCACGATCACGCTGAGCAAGGCTGCGACCGCGCAGGAGACGCTGACCTGGACGGCGGCCGGCATCGGCAGCAATGCCGCCAGTGCCGCCGATTTCAACGGTGATCGCACCGGCACAGTGACCTTCGCGGCAGGGGAAACTTCGGCGACGGTCACCGTCTATCTCAATGGCGACAGCGATTTTGAATTGGGCGAGACCTTCGCCCTGACGCTCTCCGGCGCGTCCTCGGGCCTGACCCTCGGCACAGCGTCGGCCACTGTCACCATTGCCAATGATGATGTCCAGACGTCACCATTGCTCCTGAGCGGGACCGCGCGCTCCGAGGTTCTGACAGGCACGGACTTCATCGATCAGATTTCCGGCGGTGGTGGTAACGACACCCTGCGGGGCGGCGCATCGGACGACTTCCTGATCGGCGCCAGCGGGAACGACATCCTCGACGGCGGCACCGGTGCCGACAACATGAACGGTGGCGCTGGCAACGATATCTACTACGTCGACGATCTTGGCGATCTTATCATCGAGGCGGCAAGGGGTGGCACCGACACGGTGCGCACGACGCTCGACGCCTATGTGTTGTCGAGCTGGCTGGAGAATCTCGAATATCTCGGCACTGGCGACTTCGTCGGCACGGGCAATGAACTTGCTAACCGCATCACCGGTGCTTCCGGCAACGACACCTTGTCTGGCGGTCTCGGCAACGACACGTTGATTGGTGGCCTGGGAGACGACATCCTGGACGGCGGCACCGGCAATGATGCGATGAGCGGCGGCGCAGGCAACGACACCTATTACGTCGACAGCGCCCGCGACGTGGTGACGGAGCTGGCGAACCAGGGCATCGACACCGTGATGACCAGCCTGACGAGCTATCGCCTGGGCAATTACATCGAGAACCTCACCTATACAGGCAGCGCCGCGTTCAAGGGCTACGGCAACAGCCTCGACAATGTGATTATCGGGGGAAGTGGTGCCAATACGCTTGACGGTGGCGCCGGCAACGACACCCTGTACGGCCAAGGCGGCAACGATACCCTGCTGGGCAATACGGGCAACGACACCTTGTATGGCGGTGAAGGCAACGATCGCCTCGATGGCGGCATTGGCGACGACTGGCTTTATGGCGGTCTCGGCAATGACACGCTGACCGGCGGCGCCGGTGCCGACATGTTCGTCTTTGCCGAGATGGGCGCTGGAAATGCCGACCGCATCACCGACTTCACCTCCGGGACAGACAAGATCCTGCTCGACAGCATGGTCTTTACCGACCTCGGCTCGGTCGGCCCTCTGCTCGAGGCGGCCTTCGGCTCGGGTTCCACGGCGACCACCGCCGACCAGCGTATCCTGCATGACCAGTCGACCGGGGCTCTCTACTATGACGCCGATGGCAGCGGCAGCGGCGAGGCAACCATCTTCGCTTATGTGAAGGTCGGCCAGATCCTGACACATGACGATTTCGCGCTCGTCGCCTGATCTTCCTCAATCGAAATTCTAGCGGGCGATGCTGATAAGCGCCGCCCGTCATGCTTTTTCGACTTCCCCGACAAAAGGACTTGGTGAACACGAAAGCGTGTTCTAACTGTCGACTTTATCGTTACAGGCCCGGATTCGGCCCTGCCATGCGCGTCTTGCGGTCAGTCCGCGAGCGTCACCGGCGGACGGTTGTGCGGAGCCGATGTCGTGAATGTGAGACAGTGACATGAGATGGAAGCGTACGATCCAGCTTCTCGACGTGCATGCCGAAGGTGAAATCGGCAAGGTCGCGATCGGAGGTGTCCCGAAGATCCCCGGTGATACGGTGGCCGACCAGCTGGCCTGGCTGAACAGCGACCCCAAGGGGGAAGAACTCCGGCGTATGCTGGTGTTGGAGCCGCGCGGCGCGCCCATCGGCTCGGTCAACCTGCTGCTGCCGCCCAAACACCCGGACGCTGATGCCGCCTTCGTCATCCTGCAGCCGGATCAGGCGCATGCCAGTTCCGGGTCCAACTCCATCTGCGTAACGACAGCGCTGCTCGAAAGCGGCATGGTCGAGATGCGTGAACCTGAAACCATCGTCATGCTGGAAACGGCGGCCGGCCTGGTCAAGGCCACGGCGACGTGCAGGGACGGTCGCTGCGAACGCGTCAAGCTGACCATGGTGCCGTCCTTCGTGCATGAGCTGGATGTTCGTCTCCACACCGATAACTGGGGTCCGATCACCTTCGACCTCGCCTATGGCGGCATCTTCTATGCGCTGGTCGATGTGGCCCAGGTGGGGCTGACCATTGACAAGGCCAATGCGCGGGCGCTGGTGGAGGCGGGCATGATCCTGAAGCAGGAGATCAACCGCAGCATCCCCGTAGTGCATCCCGAAATTCCCGCCATCTCCGGTGTCGCCTATGTCATGTTCCGCGATGTTGATCCCGATGGCGCGATCCGGACCTGCACCACCATGTGGCCGGGACGCGTTGATCGATCCCCCTGCGGCACCGGCAATTCCGCCAATCTCGCGACGCTCCATGCGCGCGGGAAGGTGAAGGTCGGCGATCAGATGCTGTCGCGCTCGATCATCGGTTCGGAATTCGAGGTGGGTTTGTCAGCCTTGTCCGAGGTGGCCGGCCGCCCGGCCGTCATTCCCACGATCAGCGGCCGCGGATTCACCTTCGGCCTGCATCAGGTGGCGCTCGATCCCTTCGATCCCTTCGAACGCGGCTTCGCCCTGACCGACGTCTGGGGTCCATCCTCGGGCTCGATCGGGTAACGGCGGCGCAACCGGAGAGGCACCGTGTTGCATCTCCAGCATTTGAATTAAATTCGCGGGATCGTGCTAGGCGAATTGTAAGGGTCTTGATCGCAGCCATCTTGCTATCGTGTGGGGCGATGGAGATAAGTACACTCTTGAAATCGTGATTCAGAAGATCGACAAGTACAATTACAGATGAAATCGAATTTAGCGGCAGGCTCCATGGTTCAAAATGTTGCAGGCATGCCAACAACACTCCGGGGTTGTAGGGTATTCTCCGGCCTGAGCCTTGAAGAGGATCGGGAGTGGCTGCTGCGTTGCCATTCACGCACGCTTTCGGCCGGCGAAAGTCTGGTTGATTTCGAAGACATGTCCAAAGACGTCTTCATTGTGCAGACGGGTGAGATCCGCGCTGTCTTGCGCTTCTCCGTCGGCAAGGAAGCGATCCTGGGCAGCTTCAAGCGCGGAGACATCCTCGGAGAGCAGGCAGCGGTCGACGACCTCGCGCGCTCGGCGAGCCTGATGGCGGTGAGCGACGCCTCGGTGACGGTTATTCCCTATGCCGTGTTTCACGACATTCTGCAGCAGCGCCCCGATGTCGCTCTGGGATTGCTGCAACATCTGTCGCGCCGCATCCGCGGCATGAACGACCGACTGTCGGAAATGTCCTTCCTCGACACCAAGCATCGGCTGTACAACACGCTGTTGCGGCTTTCGCGCGTCCGCAATGACGGCAGCCGCGAGCGCATCATCTCGCCGCCGCTGGTTCATGCGGAGCTGGCCGAGCATATCGGTGCGAGCCGCGAGACGGTCTCGCGCGAAATGTCGAGACTGGCGCGGGAGGATCTCGTCGAGCGCACGAGCCGGGCCATCGTGTTGAAGAACCCGCTGGAACTGTCACGGCGGCTGTCGCGCGCGCTCGAGGGCTAATCCGGGCGCTGTCGGCACCGGTCAGGGGTATATGACGCCCTTGCGCAGGACGACGTTTGCATAGAGCCGCGGCTCGCCCGTCTGCACGACGGTATGCGCGGCTTTCACCCGATTGTAGAAATCGGCGCCGATCAGCTTGGTCACCGGCACTTTCGGCTCGTGTTTTGCGCAGCAGTCGATGATTTCCTGATGCACGGGATCGACCTGGTCCGGCTTGCCGCCGACGACGGAGCGGAAGATCGCCTCCGGCACGAAATCGTCGATCGGCATGACGCTGAGGACCGCATTCAGCACCGGCACGAGATGATGGCCGTCGAGCCGCACGAGGCGGCGGGCATGTTCGAGCGCCGGATAGTTGCCGTCGACGATGGCGATTTCGTCGCCATGGCCCATGGCACGCAGGGTGGCGAGAAGCTCGGGGCTCAGGAGGGGGTCAATTCCCTTCAGCATGGTGGGTGTCCTTGAACAATACGGTTTGGTCGATGAGGTAGCGGTCGAAGATCGGCAGGCTGGCGCCGCCGATGGCGCGGGCCTGGGCCCCGACTTCGCCTTCGATGATCTCGGGCACGACGACGCCCTGCAGGTCCAGCCGGTTCATGGCGTCGATCGTCGCCTGGACGACACGTTTGCGCACCCAGTCCGGAAAGCCACCATCGATGATAGCGGCGGCAAAGTCGATGATCGAGGCGGCGGCGATGACGGCCTGGGCAAGCGCTGCGGCGGTATCCTGGATCCAGATCTCCAGCGGCTCGCCGAAATCGATCCATTGATCGGCGGCATACCACAGCGGCTGCGGATCGATGCCGCGTTCGCGCAACAGGTTTTCGAGCACGAAGATCGAGGCGATGTCGAGCAGCTGCCGGGTTTCGCCGTGTTTGTCGCGCACGGGAAGCGGACCGATGGCGCCGGCAGTGCCGGTTCGCCCGACGAAGAGCGCGGCATTGACGACGATGCCGCCGCCGATGAACGAGCCGATGTAGAAATAGACGAAGTCCGGATAGCGCTGTCCGGCGCCGAAGACGAGCTCGGCCCCGCAGGCGCTGGTCGCATCGTTGCGCAGATAGACCGGATGGCCCATGCGCGCCTGAACGGCGGCCTGGAGGTCGACCTTGCGCCAGATTTCCATGGCGCCGGGCGGCGCGCCCACCTCTTCAGCCCAGTTCCACAATTCGAACGGCGCGGCGATGCCGATGCCGGCGATGCGGCTGCGCTGCGCTTCCTCCATGCCGGCCTCGAGTTCCTCGATGCCGTCGCAGATGAAGGGCAGGAGGTTTTCCGGATGCGGATAAGGGTAGGTCTGGTGCTTCTGCTGGCGGATCTGGCCGGCGAAATCCATCAGCACCAGATCGGCACTGCGTCGGCCGATCTTCACGCCGAAGGAAAAGACGGCCTCCGGATTGATGTACATCGGCACGGAGGGCTGGCCGACGCGGCCGCGGATCGGCTCGCCCCGGATCAAAAGTTCGTCGCTTTCGAGGGCTCGCATGATGACCGACACCGTCTGCGGCGAAAGCCCGGTCAGCCGGGCGATGTCGGCTTTCGAGCAGCCGGGATGCTGGCGCACCAGCGACAGCACGAGGCGTTCGTTGTAGGCGCGCACGCGCACCTGGTTCGAGCCGCCGCCGGCACTCGATTTCAGGCCCTGATCGAGCGCTTGTATGTAAGAATCCTGTGACACGAAGGTCGCTCCTCCCGACCGCTCCCTTTTACGGCAGCTCTGCGAGAATGTCACAGCGATTTAATAATTCAACTGGATTTATTTATTGACAGCCCAAAACTTCTGTAGTTTTTAATGGGTCGTGGAGGAGTGGGGCCGAGAGGCTCCCGAGCGGATTGCGAAGGCGCGATCCGTGCCGACACGTTGCGGCCGGAGGAGCTGGCCCACCAACTTTCGGGAGGATACCTAATGAAAAAATCTCTGCTTACCGCTGCCTTGTCGACGCTTGCGCTGGGCGTCGTCTTCGCGGCTCCGGCTTCGGCTGCCGACGTTTCGGCCTGCCTCATCACCAAGACCGACACCAACCCCTTCTTCGTCAAGATGAAGGAAGGCGCGACCGCCAAGGCCGCCGAACTCGGCGTCAACCTGAAGGCCTATGCCGGCAAGGTCGATGGCGACCATGACAGCCAGGTTGCAGCGATCGAGTCCTGCATTGCCGACGGCGCCAAGGGCATTCTGATTGCAGCGTCTGACACCAAGGCCATCGTCGACCAGGTCAAGAAGGCCCAGGAAGCCGGCCTGCTCGTGATCGCGCTCGACACGCCGCTCGATCCGGCGACGGCTGCCGACGCCACCTTCGCCACCGACAACCTGCTCGCCGGCAAGCTGATCGGTCAGTGGGCTGCAGCCACCCTCGGCGACAAGGCCAAGGACGCCAAGATCGGCTTCCTCGACCTCGTTCCGTCGCAGCCGACCGTCGACGTTCTGCGCGACCAGGGCTTCATGATCGGCTTCGGCATCGACCCGAAGGACCCGAACAAGATTGGCGACGAAGATGATGCCCGCATCGTCGGCCACGATGTCACCAACGGCAACGAAGAAGGCGGCCGCAAGGCCATGGAAAACCTTCTCCAGAAGGATCCTGACATCAACGTCATCCACACGATCAACGAGCCCGCCGCTGTCGGCGCCTACCAGGCTCTGAAGGCTGTCGGCAAGGAGAACGACGTCCTGATCGTTTCGGTCGACGGCGGTTGCCCGGGCGTCAAGGCCGTCGCCGACGGTCAGATCGGCGCCACCTCGCAGCAGTATCCGCTGCTGATGGCGTCGCTCGGCGTGGAAGCGATCAAGAAGTTTGCCGACACCGGCGAAAAGCCGAAGCCGACCGAAGGCAAGGACTTCTTCGACACGGGCGTTGCGCTCGTCACCGACAAGCCGGCAGCCGGCGTCGAGTCGATTAGCGTCAAGGAAGGCACGGACAAGTGCTGGGGTTGATCCCCAAACTTTGAAGGCGGACCAACCAATGAACGGGGCGGCCCCAGGCCGAACCCCGTGAGTATCGGGGCGGCTCATGGCCGCCCCGTGTTAAATACCGGGCCCGAAGTCCGGCACAAGAACCACATCGGGAGGGAAGTTCTATGGCGGAAGCCCAGGAATTCGAGAAGGTGCTGACCCAGAGTGAGACGAGCGTGGCGTCCTTCGAGGACCGCTCCACTCTGCGCAAGATCCAGCACTTCCTACACTCAACGCCGGCGGCTGTGCCTTTGATCGTTCTGGTGATGTCGATCATCATCTTCGGTCTGACGATCGGCGGCAAATTCTTCTCCAGCTACACGCTGACCCTCATCCTCCAGCAGATCGCCGTCGTCGGCATCCTGGGGGCGGCCCAGACGCTGGTCATCCTGACCGCCGGCATTGATCTGTCGATTGGCGTGGTCATGGTCATCTCCGCCGTGGTGATGGGCAATTGCGCCATCCACTACGGTATCCCCTCCGGAATTTCGGTCATCATCGGCCTGGCCGTCGGCGGATTGTGCGGCCTGCTGAACGGCGTGCTCGTTGCCAAGGTCAAGCTGCCGCCCTTCATCGTCACGCTGGGCACATGGTACATCGTGATGGCCACCAACTTCATCTATTCGGCCAACGAGACGCTGCGCGACGCGGATGTCGAGGCAATCGCGCCGTTTCTTCAGGTCTTCGGCGAGAGCTTCAAGGTCGGCAAGGCGGTGTTCACGCTCGGCGTCGTCTTCATGCTGATCCTGGTCATCGGCCTTTGGTACGCTCTCAACCACACCGCCTGGGGCAGGCACCTCTATGCGGTCGGCGACGATCCCGAGGCAGCCGAACTCGCCGGTATTCGCACCGACCGCGTGCTGCTCGGCACCTACGCGCTCGCCGGTGTCATCGCAGGGCTTGCCGCATGGGTCTCCATCGGCCGTAACGGTTCGATTTCGCCTTCTGCCGCAGTGACCGACTATAATCTCCAGGCCATCACGGCGGCCGTGGTCGGCGGCATTTCGCTCTTCGGCGGACGCGGCTCGATCTTGGGCACCCTCTTCGGGGCCTTGATCGTCGGCGTGGTCTCCATGGGCCTCAACATGCTCGGCGCCGATCCGCAATGGAAGGTGCTGCTCACGGGCGTGCTGATCATCGCCGCCGTCGCAATTGACCAGTGGATCAGAAAGGTAGCAGGCTGATGACCCAGGAACCCATTCTCACCGCCCGCGGTCTGGTCAAGCGTTACGGCCGCGTCACCGCCCTCGACAATGCCGATTTCGACCTCTATCCGGGCGAAATCCTCGCCGTCATCGGCGACAACGGCGCCGGCAAGTCCTCGCTGATCAAGGCGATCTCGGGCGCGGTCACGCCGGATGAAGGCGAGATCAAGCTCGAAGGCAAGACGATCAATTTCCGCTCGCCTATCGAGGCGCGCCGGGCCGGCATCGAGACCGTGTACCAGAACCTCGCTCTGTCGCCGGCCCTCTCGATCGCCGACAATATGTTCCTCGGCCGCGAAATCCGCAAACCCGGTATCATGGGTTCGGTCTTCCGTACGCTCGACCGGCCGGCCATGGAGAAGTTCGCCCGCGACAAGCTCTCCGAGCTCGGCCTGATGACCATCCAGAACATCAATCAGGCGGTGGAGACGCTGTCCGGTGGCCAGCGTCAGGGTGTGGCGGTCGCCCGTGCGGCAGCCTTCGGCTCCAAGGTGATCATTCTCGACGAGCCGACGGCGGCGCTCGGGGTGAAGGAGAGCCGCAAGGTTCTCGAACTGATCCTCGACGTCCGCTCGCGCGGCATGCCGATCGTGCTGATCAGCCACAACATGCCGCATGTCTTCGAAGTGGCCGATCGCATCCACGTCCATCGCCTCGGCAAGCGGCTCTGCGTCATCAATCCGAAGGACTACACCATGTCGGATGCCGTCGCTTTCATGACGGGCGCCCGGCCGGCACCGGATGCCGGTCTCGCGGCATGAGCATGACGGTCGAGCAGCTGGCAGATGAGATCATCAAGCGGGCTGAAGGCAGCGCCCGCTTCCTCGTTGGCATTGCCGGGCCTCCGGGCGGCGGCAAGTCGACGTTGGCCGAAGCGCTCTTCGCGCACCTGAAAGCGATAGGTGAGGCGCCCGCCGTGTTGCCGATGGACGGGTTTCATCTCGACAACCGGCTGCTCATCGAGCGGGGGCTCCTGTCGCGCAAGGGCGCACCTGAAACCTTTGATGTGCGCGGGCTGCGTGACATCCTGATGGCGGTGCGCTCCGGCGGCGAAGTGCTGGTGCCGGTCTTCGACCGCGACCGCGAACTCGCCATCTGTGCCGCCCGCTGCATCGCAGCCGAAGACCGCATCATTCTCGTCGAGGGCAATTACGTCCTGCTCGACCGCGAGCCCTGGCGGCCGATTGCCTCGTCCTTCGACCTGACGGTGATGGTGGCGCCGGAGGAGGACGAACTGGAGCGCCGGCTCGTGGCGCGATGGGTCCATTACGGACTGTCCCAGGACGAGATCCGCGCAAAGGTCGAGGACAATGATTTACCCAACGGACGTCTCGTTCTGAGCGCCAGCCATCCGGCAGACATTACGCTGCGATTTGGCTAAGTTGCTGGTCCCATTCGGGACTTCGTTTCACCGTTAATTCTTAAGTTCTAATTAAATGCGCAATCGGTAAAATTGTACCGGTTTGCTTCAGCCAATCTCAGCCTCCCCCTGATACAACTCCTCCATGAAAGATTAACGCGTGCAACGTCTTCCCGACCGACAGGGAGACGGGCAGTCCCAAGGACCGGCGCCGGAGAGGAGTGGTGGCATGACCATACTGATCGTTGAAGACAACCCGACCAATGCGATGATTATCAAGCATCTCGCAAAGAAGGTGACGCACGAGGATATGGTCGTCGCCCCCGATGGGACAGCAGCGCTCGCCCTCTGTCACGCGGAAGCCTTCTCTATGCTGATCGTCGACCATCTACTGCCGGGCATGTCGGGTCTGCAGTTCATCAAGGCGGTGCGCCTGATGGATCGCTACCGCGAAGTGCCGGCGGTCATGGTGACGGCTGAGACCGATCCTCGCCTGCGCGAGGAGGCTCGTGCCGCGGGTGTGACCGACTTCCTGCACAAGCCGGTCGAAGCCATGGCCTTCCGTAAGCTGATCGCCGATCACCTCGGCGCCGCTGCGATCGTCCCAGACCTGCCGAAGTCGGCCTGAACCCTCAACTCGACCTGGAGAAATCCCATGAAAGGTATGCTGCTTGCGCTCCTGATGGGCGCCGTCTCATCGACATCCGCACTCGCGCTCGATGCACCCAAGGGACCCGTAGTCCTGACGGTGAAAGGCGCCATCACCAATACCAATGCGGGAGATACCGCCGAGTTCGACCTTGCCATGCTCGAAGCGCTGGCCGGCCGCAAGGCGACGATGGAGACGCCCTGGACGGATGGCAAGGTGACGTTTGAAGGACCGCTCCTCAGCGCACTGCTCGAGGCCGTCGGTTCGACGGGCACGCTCCTGTCCGTCAAGGCGCTGAACGATTACGCAGCCGAGGTCCCGGCCGAAGACGCCAAGATCGCGACAATGCTGGCGACCCGCATGGACGGCAGGCCGATGTCCGTGCGTGACAAGGGGCCGCTGATGGTCGTCTATCCCTTTGACCAGGATCCAGGTCTCTACAACGAGAAATACTTCTCGCGCTCCGTTTGGCAGATCAAGGAAATCGAGGTCAGCAAGTGAACAACCGCGAAGCGACACTCCGAAAGGCAGCGGGAGGAGGCAGCGTTGCCTTCATCCTGCAGCTGATTTCGGCTGTCCTTCTCCTGGTGCTTCTCATCCTCTTCGTGGACATCGCCCGCCAATACCGGATCATGGAAGACGGTGTGCGTGAAAATTCCATGTGGTCTGTCTATCAGCTGGACCGGGAGGCTCGGCAGCTTGATTACAGCCTGTCGATCCTGCGTCGCGGCGAGCCATCCCCCCAGGGCTTCCAGGAACTCGGCCTGCGCTACGATATTCTCTATTCGCGCATCGCCATTCTTGATCAGGCAAAATTCGGCAGTTACTTTGCACAGGACTTGAAGGTCCGTGGCTATATCGGCGAGATTGAGACGACAATAACGAATATCCAGCCGATTTTCGACGGGATCATGGCTGGCGCCTATCCGTCTGCGGAACAACTGGACAAGTTGGAGGTCATCGTCTCCAGCCTTGGCCGCATAACCGAGCAGTTCCTGCTCTTTACCAATTCTCGTGTCAGCTCCGAACGTGCGGAAAGCCGACAGATCATCCTGGGCCTCGAACGCACTTCGGGCATCATGCTCGTCCTGCTGATGGTTTCCGTGGTCTTCCTGGTCGTGACCCTGAACCGGCAGCTGAAATCGGTACGCGAAACCAGTCGCGAACTTCAGGCCATGGCATCCGAACTGACGGAAGCCTATGAAGCTGCCGATGCCGGCAACCGGGCAAAATCGCAGTTCATGGCGACCATGGGCCATGAAATCCGTACCCCGCTCAATGCCATCCTCGGCATGTCGGAACTGCTCGAACTCTCTGAACTGCCGGATGATGCGCTGTCGAGCGTGAAGACGATCCGCTCCTCTGGCGAGGCGCTGCTTGAGATCATCAACGAAATTCTCGACTTCTCAAAGATCGAACACGGCAAGCTGGAACTTGAGGAGCGCGCTTTCGATATCTGCGGTCTTGCCGAGAGCACGGTCAGCATTATCCGCGGTCGCGCCGACGATCAGGACAATACGATCATCCTCGATCTGCCGGAATCCCTGCAGGCACTGTTCGTCAAGACCGACCCGACGCGCCTGCGTCAGGTTCTGCTCAATCTTCTGTCGAATGCGGTGAAGTTCACCAGCCAGGGGACGGTTACCCTGCGCCTGCGCGAGTTCTACCGCGAAGGCAAGCTGATGATCCGCTTCGAGGTAGAAGACACCGGCATCGGCATCGACGAGGCTGGCCTCGACAAGCTGTTCAAGCCCTTCTCGCAGGTCGATGCCTCGATCAGCCGTCGTTACGGCGGAACGGGTCTTGGCCTTACCATCTGCAAGCAGATCGTCGAAAAGCTCGGCGGCGAACTCGGCATGAGCAGCACGGTCGGCGTCGGCTCGATCTTCTGGTTCGAACTGTCCGTGGTGCCCGTCGGCCGAGAAGAAGCGGAAAAGGTTGCTGCCAAGACTGCGGCCGAAGAGACGCTGCCGCGCTACCGGATCCTTCTCGTCGAGGATAACAAGGTCAACCAGATCGTCGCGACGCGTTTCCTCGCCCGGTTGGGGCAGCATGTCGAGATCGCCAATGATGGCGCCGAGGCTGTCGCGATCACCCGCGGACAGGTCTTCGACCTGATCCTGATGGATATGCAGATGCCGGTCATGGACGGGATCGAGGCCACGCGCCGGATTATCGCCGAAGGTGGCCCCTGCGCCTCGACGCCAATCATCGCCATGACCGCGAACGCTTCCGACGATGACCGCCGGCGCTGCATGGATGCCGGTATGCAGGGCTTTGAATCAAAGCCCGTCACTCTGGAAAGATTGAAACAGATGATCGCCTATGCCACCACGCCTGATCGGGGCGCGTCGCAAGCACAGCATTCCGCCCCCAAACCGGCGCTCGAGCGCTTTGAGCTGCCGGAGCCGGACATGAGCGCCATGCCGCTGCAGACGCTGCCCGGCCTCGGCATCGAGGGACTGGACGAGGCGCGTCACGCCGAACTGGTGGATGCGCTCGGTGAAGACGTTTTCCAGGAACTGGTCGAATCCTTCTTCAACGATGCGGAAGAACTGCTGGCAGAACTGGATGAGGCGCTGCGCAAGCAGGACCCGGAAAAGCGCGATCGGGTGCTCCACACGATCAAGGGCGCAGCCTCGAATGTCGGACTGAACGATCTGGCGGTGAAGGCCAATGCCCTGCGGCATCAGGCGCCGGAACCGACCGATACCGACATGCTGGGCGAAGAAATTCAGGCCCTCAAATTCAAACTCGTTGCATAGAAGCACGGAGGCGTTCATGCGTATCTTGTTGGTTGACGACAACAGCACCAATCTGAAGCTTTTGACGAAGCTGGTCGGCAAGCTCGACAATTGTGAAGCTGTGCCCTTTGCCAGTCCCGATGCCGTGCTCTCGGCCCTGCCGGAACTCGATTTCGACATCGCGATCATCGATTACCAGATGCCGGTCTACAACGGTGTCGAGCTCTTCACCGAGATCGTCCGCTTCGACAAATATGCCGAAGTACCGGTGATTTTCGTGACCGCCGACAAGGACATGACCACGCGTATGGCGGCGCTCAATGCCGGTGCCATCGACTTTTTGACCAAGCCGGTCAATCCCGTCGAGTTTCAGGCCCGCGTACAGAACATCGTCAGCCTTGCCCGCGCCCGGCGCCAACTGGCCGACCAGGCGGAATGGCTGCGCCGTGAGGTGGAGCGTGCGGTCGGCGAACTGCGCGAGCGCGAGCAGGAGATCATCCATCGCCTGACGCTGGCCGCCGGTTACAAGGATCCGGAAACAGCGCGTCACACGCTGCGCGTCGCCTCCTATTCCGAAGCGATCGCCATCGAGCTCGGCCTGTCGCCGCAGCTTTGCCACGACATCCGGCTGGCTGCCCCGATGCACGACATCGGCAAGGTGGCGATGCCAGATACGGTGCTCCTGAAGCAGGGACGCCTGACCGAAGCCGAGTATCGACAGATGCAGTCCCATGCCGAAATCGGCAGCGACATTCTCGGGCGCTCGCATTCCTCGCTGTTGCAGCTGGCCTCCGAGATTGCCGCCAGCCATCACGAGCGCTGGGACGGGCAGGGCTACCCCAACCGTCTGGCCGGCACCGCCATCCCGATCTCCGGCCGCATCGTCTGCATCGCCGACAACTTCGACGCACTGACGACGGAACGGCCCTACAAGCCGGCCTGGAGTTTCGCCCGCACGGTCGAACATATCCTCGGCCGCGCCGGCACCCAGTTCGATCCCGACTGTGTCGCCGCTTTCGAGCGGGCGCTGCCGCGCATCCAGGCGATCATGGAGCAGGATCGTCGCGAGCAGGCGGAGGAAGCGGAGCGTGCCATGGCGCAATCCGCCGACCGCTTTCCCGGTGAACGGGTCGCCTGAGAAGCTTTGATCCGGCCGGATGGACATGCTAAGGGCGGCGAGTTTTCGTCAAGCCGGAGGCATGGCCCATGCAATCCCTCACCATCCGTCGCCCCGATGACTGGCACCTGCATCTGCGCGACGGCGCCATGCTCGAAGGCGTGATCGGCGACACCAGCCGACATTTCGCCCGCGCCATCATCATGCCGAACCTCGTGCCGCCGGTCGTCACCACGGCGGATGCCCGGGCCTATCGCGAGCGCATCGTCAGGGCGACTCCGGCCAGCGATCGTTTCGAGCCGCTGATGACGCTCTACCTCACCGAACACACCAGCCCCGACGATGTCGAGGAAGGCAAGCGCTCCGGCCTGATCACCGCGGTGAAGCTCTATCCGGCGGGTGCGACGACCAATTCCCATGGCGGCGTGCGCGACATGGACAAGGCCATGCCGGTTCTCGAGCGCATGGCGAAGATCGGCCTGCCGCTTTGCGTACATGGCGAGGTGACGACGCCGGAAGTCGACATCTTCGACCGTGAGAAGGTGTTCATCGACACGGTGCTCGATCCTCTGCGCAAGCGTTTGCCGGAGTTGAAGGTGGCGATGGAGCACGTGACGACCTCCGACGGAATTGATTATATCCGCTCTGCCGAGAAGAACCTCGCCGGCTCGATCACGACGCATCACCTGATTATCAACCGCAATGCCATCCTCGTCGGCGGCATCCGACCGCATTACTACTGCCTGCCGGTCGCCAAGCGAGAAAGCCACCGGCTGGCGCTGCGCCAGGCCGCAACCTCCGGCGATGTCAGGTTCTTTCTTGGTACGGACAGCGCACCCCATGTGGACCCGCTGAAAGAATGCAGCTGTGGCTGTGCAGGCATCTATACATCGATCAATACGATGAGTTGTCTTGCCCATGTCTTCGAACAGGAGGATGCGCTGGACAAGCTCGAGGCTTTCGCCTCGCTGAATGGGCCCGCCTGGTACGGCCTTCCTGCCAACGAAGAAACCATCACGCTGGTGAAGCGGGAAGAACCGCTGAACTTCCCGCTGAAGATTGAAACCGGAGCCGGTCCCGTGACCGTGTTCGACCCGATGTTCCCACTGCATTGGGATGTTGCCTGACATACGGCCCCACCGGGCAGTCCCATCCAGGCCTCCTTTTTCAACTGGACCCCGCGAACCCAACCTCGGCCGGCCTCTCTCAAACGAGCGGCCGGCCGCTCGCGTTCGAGCACGATTGCGCCCGCCCTGCGGTGGCAAAGGGCCGGCGACACACATGGGGCGCCGAAAGACTGCGGCAACGAGCTTTGCGCTGACGGTCAAAGTGTCCGCAATTAAGACATTGTTTACATGAGCGGATCTGGCGTGCGAGAGCGGCCCGCCTCTCCATGGGAGTGGCTTTGCGGCCTCAAGGCAGTGGAAGATTCTGGCTGTCTGAAAGTATTAATTCCTAAAAATTTATTAAAACAAAGATTTTAACGGAGATCGTTAAAATTTACCATGGTTTAAATTCCGTTAAATTCAAGATGACACAGAATATAACGATGAGTATGTATCTCACCACAGACGAATTGGTCGTCTTGAACATTTCGTGGGGAGTTAGTAATGCGTTCTTCCAAGTCATTCCGGGATGTGTACGTCAGCACCTCCAAGTCGATAGTTAACAAGGGGGCAGCCGTTCTTTTGACTGCTCTCTTCGCGTCCACCGCCGTTGGCCTGCAGCCGGTGCTCTTCAATGCGACCGCCTTTGCAGCGGCCTCCAAGCCGGGCGGCAGCAACAGGGGCGGTCAGGGCGGCGAAAGCGGCCAGGGCGGCCAGGGCGGCCAGGGCGATCAGGGCGGCCGTGGTAGCCAGGGTGGTTCGTCGGGCGGCAATCCGTCGGATAGTGGCGGACGTGGCAGCCAGTCGGACAACGACAGCCGCGGCGGCCGTGGCGACAATGACAGCCGCGGTGACAACGACAGCCGTGGCAACCAGTCCGGCAACAACGATCAGTCTGGTCGTGGGAACCAGGACAATGGTCCGAAGCAGGACGACAAGTCCGACAACGGTGATCGTGGTGCCCCTGCGGACCGTGGCAACTCGTCCAACAACGACGACCGCGGCTCGTCTGACAACAATGATCGCGGCCCGTCCGATCATGGCGATCAGGACAATGGCCCGAAGGGCCAGGATGGTCCCAAGCAGGACGATAGCTCATCCAACAACGGCGACCGTGGTGCCCCAGAGGACCGCGGCAACAAGCCGGAAGATCGCGGACAAACCCCGGATCGCGGCGGCCCCTCGGACGAAGTCAAGGACCAGGATGAGACCCCGCGTCACAGCGACGAGTATCATCCGCGCGGTGACCGCGGTGAGCCCCAGGGCAACCACGGCTCTGAAAACGGTCCGAAGAAGGACGATAACAAGGGGCCTGGCAAGGACCGTCCCGGCGAGGGCGACGGCAAGGGCCATGGTAAGGGCCATGGTAAGGGTGACGGCAAGGGTCACGGCAAGGGCGAGGGTAAAGGCCACGGCAAGGGCCACGGCAAGGGTCACGGCAAAGGTCATCATGGCCACGGCCATGGTCACCACGGCGGCAAGCCCTGCCCGGATGACGGCGGCCCGATTGACGGCGGCCCGACCGACCCGACACCAAGCGCTCCGACCAAGTCGACCCTGAAGTCCTCGAGCCGCGATTGCGACGGTCCGACCTGGTACCTCAAGGCCTTCCAGCCGACCTGCGAGCTGAAGATCGTCAAAGGCTGATAATACTAAACAGAAGAAGGGGCTCGCAGCGATGCGAGCCCCTTTTGTTGTCGGGTCGTAGAAATGGCGGGCGTTTCAGCTCGCTGCGCTTCGGTTCCCCGCGTTACGACGTCATCGTTGCCAGTTGCGGCCAGAGGCCGAGAACCCCGACGATAATCAGGTAAATGGCGACGACATAGTTCAAGAGGCGCGGCATGATCAGGATCAGGATGCCGGCAATGAGGGCGACGAGCGGCTGGATGACCAGATAGTTTTCCATAAGTCGATACCTTGGTGTGAGGGACGCGCTCGGATAAAATCGCGAAAGGCGCGATTGTTCCATCCGGCGGCGCCGGGCGGGGGCAGGGGAAGAGTCGGTGGTCCTACTCCGGCGTCTGGTCAGCCGCTCCTCTTGCTGCTATGGCGCTTCTGACCGCATTTGACAGGAGAGCGCCATGATCCAGACCCCCTTCACCGACCCCGCCGTCATGGCCGACCTTGTGGCGAAGATGCTCTGGGAGATCAAGGCGGTGCATTTCAATGCGGCCGAGCCTTACAAGCTTTCCTCGGGCATGAAGAGCCCCGTCTATATCGACTGCCGCAAGCTCCTCTCTTATCCGCGCGTGCGCTCCGCCGTCATGGATTTTGCCGCAGCGACCCTGATGCGTTATGCGGGCTTCGAGCAGTTCGACTGCATTGCTGGCGGCGAGACGGCGGGAATTCCCTTCGCGGCGCTGCTCGCCGATCGCCTCGGTCTGCCGATGATCTATGTGCGCAAGGCCCCCAAGGGCCATGGCCGTAACGCCCAGATCGAAGGCCATATGCCCGAAGGTGCGCGGGTGCTCGTCATCGAGGATCTGACGACCGCCGGCGGCAGCATGTTCAAGTTCATCGATGCGGTGAGAGCCGCCGGGGGCGTGGTCGACCATGGCATCGCGCTGTTCTTCTACGGTATCTTCCCGGAGGCTCTGCAGCGCTTCGAAGACGGCAAGGTCAAGCTGCATTACATCGCCACCTGGCGCAACGTGCTGGCCGTCGCCCGCGAGCAGAAGCTGTTCGACGAGAAGACGCTGTCGGAAGTCGAGGCCTTCCTCGATGCGCCGCTCGCGTGGTCGGGCCGCAATGGCGGGGTTTCGACGCTCGCTTGAGCAAATGGTCACCATGCCCTCTGGCATCTTGGGCAGACTTGGTTTAAATCGATTGAAACGAATGCCTGGGAGGTCGAGATGATCCTGTGTTGCGGCGAAGCGCTGATCGACATGTTGCCACGCGAAACCACGCTCGGCGAGCGGGCATTCTCGCCCTACGCCGGCGGCGCGATCTTCAACACGGCGATTGCGCTCGGGCGTCTCGGCATCGACACCGGCTTTTTCACCGGCCTCTCCGACGACATGCTGGGCGACATCCTGCGCGATACGCTGAAATCCTCGGGCGTCGATTACAGCTATTGCGCCACGCTCTCGCGCCCCTGCACGATCGCGTTGGTCAAGCTGACCAACGGTCAGGCATCCTATGCCTTCTATGACGAAAACACCGCCGGCCGGATGATCACGGAAGCCGATCTGCCCACGCTCGACGACCGCTGCGAGGCTCTGCATTTCGGCGCGATCAGCCTGATCCCGGAACCCTGCGGCTCGACTTACGAGGCGCTGATGACGCGCGAGCACAAGACGCGCGTGATCTCGCTCGACCCCAACATCCGCCCCGGCTTCATCAAGGACAAGGCGGCCCACCAGGCCCGCATCGCCCGCATGGCCGATATGTCCGACATCCTGAAATTCTCCGACGAAGACCTCGACTGGTTCGACCTGCCCGGCACCCAGGACGAACGCGCCGCCTACTGGCTGACGCGCGGCGCCAAGCTCGTGGTGCTGACCAAGGGCGCGGAAGGGGCAACGGCCTATACCGCGAATTTCAAGGTCTCGGTGCCCTCCAACAAGGTCGAGGTGGTGGACACCGTTGGCGCTGGCGACACATTTGATGCGGGCATTCTGGCCTCGCTGAAGCGTCAGGGATTGCTGACCAAGGACAAGGTCGCGACGTTATCGGAAGAGGCAGTGCGCGAGGCGCTGACGGTGGGTGCGAAGGCTGCAGCCGTCACCGTATCGCGGGCAGGGGCCAACCCGCCGACGGCGGCTGAGATCGGGTTCTGAGGGTGGGAACTGGCGGCAGCCACGTTCGTGTCGACGAACCTACCTGCCATTTGCCTCATCCCGGTCGAACTTGAATTCGGCCGGTAGCCGTCCCCGGAAGCCTCGCAGGCGCTGAAGAAGATCTTCGGGCGTGGGCTTGCGCGCGACGTCGAGTTCGCGCCAGGTCGCAGCGCGAATTTCGATGTCATCGCTTCCTTCAAGTTCATAGCTTCGACCACGCTGGCGGCAAGACGAACCGCAAGGCTAATGCCCCATTTTGCGATCTGCATGGAACACTTCGAGGATATACTTAGAGTGAAACGTATATCGACGGAGGTTGGATCAAGCAATCTGCCTGATTCCAGGCGCGCCTCACCCTATCCTCCGCTCCGCAAGCGCCGAGACCAGCCCTGCCGTCGAGCTGTCATGTCCTGTCGCCGCGACCTTGCCCTGCACCACCGGCAAAAGCCCCGTCGCCAGTTCCTTGCCGAGCTCCACGCCCCACTGGTCGAAGGAATTGATGCGGAAGATCACGCCTTCGACGAAGACACGGTGTTCGTAAAGCGCGATCAGGCGGCCGAGCGTGTAAGGCGTGAGCTGGTCGTAGACGAAGGTGATCGACGGGCGGTTGCCGGAGAAGACGCGGTGGGGCGCGAGGAAATCGGCCTCCTCGTCGGAAACACCCTTGGCGGTCAGCTGGCTCTTGGCTTCGGCGAGCGTGCGGCCCTTCATCAGGGCTTCCGACTGGGCGAGGCAATTGGCGATCAGGAGTTCGTGCTGGTGGCGCAGTTCCGGCTCGAAGCCGTTGGCGGCGATCATGAACTCGGCCGGGATCACGCTCGTGCCCTGATGGATGAGCTGGTAGAAGGCGTGTTGGCCATTGGTGCCGGGCTCGCCCCAGACGACGGGGCCGGAGGCACCTTGGACCGGCTTGCCGTCGATGGTGACGCTCTTGCCGTTTGATTCCATGTCGAGTTGCTGCAGATAGGCCGGGAAGCGCGACAGGCGCTGGTCATAGGGCAAAATGGCGCGCGTCGGGTAGTTCAGCACCTTGCGGTGATAGACGCCGAGCGCTCCGAGCAGCATCGGCAGGTTGTCGCGGAAGGGCGCGGCGCGGAAATGCTCGTCCATGGCGTGCGCCCCATCGAGGAACTGGCCGAAGTGATCAGGCCCGATGGCAATCATCAGCGGCAGGCCGATCGCCGACCAGATCGAGTAGCGGCCGCCGACCCAGTCCCAGAAACCGAAGACGCGGGATGGATCGATGCCGAAGGCGGCGACCTTATCGAGCGCGGTCGAGACGGCGCAGAAGTGGTGGCCGACGGCCGCTTCGCCGAGAGCATCCGCCACGAAGGCGCGCGCGGTCTGGGCGTTGGTCATCGTCTCGATGGTGGTGAAAGTCTTCGACGCGACGATGAAGAGGGTGGTTTCGGCCTCGAGCGATTTCAGCGTATCGGCGATATGGGCGCCGTCGATATTGGAGACGAAATGGAGGCGCGGGCCGTCATGGAAGGGGGCGAGCGCCAGCGTCGCCATGACCGGGCCGAGGTCAGAACCGCCGATGCCGATATTGACCACGTCGGTGATCGCCTTGCCGGTTGCGCCCTTCAAATCGCCGGACCGGATGCCGTCGGCGAACTTGCCCATCGCCTCGAGCACGCCGTTGACGTCAGGCATGACGTCGCGGCCGTCGACCAGCACGGGGCGATTGGAGCGGTTGCGCAGGGCCGTGTGGAGGACGGCGCGGCCTTCGGTGAAATTGATCGGGGCGCCGGAGAACATTTCGTCGCGCTTGTCGGCGACACCAGCCGTCGTGACCAGTTCCTCCAGGAGGTCGAGCACTTCGCCGTTCACGGCGCATTTGGAATAATCCATCAGCAGGTCGCCGAGCGTGGCGCTGAACTGCGAGAAGCGCTGCGGATCGGCGGCAAAGGCGGCGCGCAGGTCTTCGGCATGGGTGGCGGCAACGGCGCTCGTCAGCTTGTCGATGATGGCTTGCATCGGAATGTCCCTGTTTCGGCGATGGTTGCCCGGGACATTAGTCGCACCACAAGGCGCTATCAAGACAGGGGGCGCCTGACAGCTCCCCCTATTTCAATCGATTTATTTTTGATCGCGAAGTTCCCGACGCAGGATCTTGCCGACATTGGTCTTCGGCAGCTCGGTTCTGAACTCGATATAGCGCGGCCGCTTGTAATTGGTGAGGTTGGCGGCGCAATGGGCCTTCAGTTCGTCGATCGTCAGGGCCTCATCCTTCTTGACGACGAAAAGTTTCACCGCTTCGCCCGAATGTCCATCCGGTACGCCGACGGCGGCGCATTCGAGCACACCCGGATGCATGACAGCCACTTCCTCGATCTCGTTCGGATAGACGTTGAAGCCCGAGACCAGGATCATGTCCTTCTTGCGGTCGACGATCTTCACATAACCGCGCTCGTCCATCAGGCCCATGTCGCCGGAGCGGAAGAAGCCGTCAGCGCTCATCACCTTCGCCGTTTCTTCCGGGCGCTGCCAGTAGCCGGCCATGACCTGCGGGCCACGGATGCAGATCTCTCCGACTTCCCCGATCGGCAGCGTCTTGCCGTCTTCGTCGCGGATTTCGATATCGGTGGAGGGAAGCGGCAGGCCGATCATGCCGGAGAATTCGCGCGCGTCGAGCCGGTTGACGGTCGCAACGGGGGAGGTTTCCGACAGGCCGTAACCTTCGGTGATCGGACGCCCGGTCATCTGGAGCCAGCGTTCGGCAACAGGTCGCTGAATGGCCATGCCGCCGCCCAGAACCAGCATCAGCGAGGAGAAGTCGATCTTCTTGAAGTCCGGATTGTTCATCATCGCATTGAACAGCGTGTTGAGGCCCGGAAAGACATGCGACTTGTAGCTCTGCAACTCCTTGATGAAGGCCGGAATGTCGCGCGGATTGGCAATCAGCAGGTTATGGCCGCCGAGGGCGATGCCCATCAGCGAATTCACGGTGAGCGCAAAGATATGGTAGAGCGGCAGTGCACAGACAAAGTTGAGAACGTCGGGACGGGATTGCCCGGCAAAGGCTGCTTCCAGCCAGAGTGCGATCTGCTGCTTGTTGGCCAGGAGATTGGCATGCGTCAGCGCCGCACCCTTGGAAACGCCGGTTGTGCCGCCGGTATATTGCAGGAAGGCGATGTCGCCGGGCGAAACCGCGACCGGCTTCAGTGTCTGCCGGGCACCTTCGGCCAGCATGGCCTTGAAGCTGGTATGGCCGGGAATGGTCCAGGCCGGCACGAGCTTCTTCACCTTGCGCACGACGAAATTGACGATGTGACCCTTGAGGCCCAGCATGTCGCCCATGGTGCAGACGACGACATGTTTGACATCCGTGCGGTCGACGACCTGCTGGACGGTATGGGCGAAGTTTTCCAGCACCATGATCGCCTTGGCGCCCGAATCCTTCAACTGGTGTTCGAGTTCGCGCGGCGTGTAGAGCGGATTGACGTTCACCACGGTGAGGCCGGCGCGCAGGATGCCGTAAACGGTGACGGGGTTCTGCAGGATGTTCGGCGTCATGACGGCGACGCGGTCGCCTTTGGAGAGCCCCTTGGACTGCAGCCAGGCGCCAACCTTGCGCGACTGGTCTTCCAGTTCCCGGAAGGTCATGGAGCGGCCCATGCTGGTGAAGGCCTGGCGTTCGCTGAATTTCGCGCAGCTCGCTTCAAACAGGGCACCCAGCGATGGATGGGCGTGCGGGGCGATTTCCGCCGGCACCGAGGCGGGATAGGATTGGACCCAGATCTTTTCGGCGGCGCGGCCGCTGAGGCGGCTCATAGTTTCCGTCATGTTGTCCTCCCGAACCATTCTTCTCGTCTGCACCCCAGGTCGGGCTCCTCCCCTTATCCTGGAACCTCATGCTAGCGCAAAGGTCGTGCAAGTCTCGAAAAATTATATAACCTTGACGTAAACGTCAATACACCGGGTTCGCTCGCTTGATGGCGATAGGGACAGCGCATTGGTATGGGGCTTCGCCTCATTCTGCAGGTCGAGAAGCCGTGTCGGGCAGCCGCGCGGCGTCGGGTAAACGGGAACCATTCGACAGGCCTTGCCGTTGTCCAGGTACGAGAAACGATCCAAGGAGGATGTATCATGGACCAGGTCAACAATGCCGTTTCGGGCAAAGACCCTTACGCCAAGGATACGGCGACCCTGATTGCCAGTGATAAGGTCGAAGGCACGGCAGTTTATGGCGCCGACGGCGACCGCATCGGTTCCATCCAGCGTGTTCTACTCGAAAAGCGTGGCGGCCGCGTCGCCTATGCAGTGCTCAGCTTCGGCGGTTTCTGGGGCATTGGGGATGAATATTACCCGCTGCCGTGGGAAACCCTGACCTATGACGAGCAGCTCGATGGTTATCGCATCGCCCTGACGAAGGAACAGGTTGAAGGGGCACCGAAGTATCGCGACGACAGCGAAGACTGGTATCGCAACAACGGTCGTTCGGTCTACGACTACTACGGCGTCCCGCCGTACTGGATCTGACCGATCCGTTCGCAACATCTGACGGAAGAGCCTCGCTTGCGGGGCTCTTTTCGTGTGCGGGGGGGTGAGAGGGATAGGACGGCAGCGTAATCGCGCTGCAGCAGGAGAGACGTCAATCAGCCCGCCCGAGCCCGTACTAAAGTTTACGGCACTCGCGCCCGAGCCTCTCCTGACATGAAACCGCAGGAAGGAAAAGCCCGTTTCTCCGGTCGGGACTTTACGCACCACTGTCTCGGCGGATTTGGACGTTTGCTGGCGCAAACGGAGTGGATTGCCCGACCTTCAGCGACTAACGTGGCGTCATCCCGCCGAATGGCACCCTGTCCTCCGATGGTCCGCGCATGAAAGATTCTTCCCGCAAGGCTCCGACCGAACCCGGCATTCGCGAGTTCCTCCAAATCTGTGCGGCTTTCTATCCCGATGATGCCGTCGATGCCTCGATCGGACAGCAACGCGCCTGGTATGACGCGCTCTGCGCCCGTTTCGACCGGCCGCTGCCCTTGGGCATGGTGACAGAGGACCGCACGGTGGAGGGTCACATTCCGGTCCGCTGGTACCGCCCGGCGAAGATCCGAACCCGAACTGTGCTCTATTACATCCATGGTGGCGGCTTCGTGGTCGGCTCGCTCGACAGTCATCACGCCATCTGTGCCGAACTGGCGGAGGATGCGGGCGCGGAACTGGTGTCGGTGGATTATCGGCTGGCGCCGGAACATGTCTGGCCGGCGGCCCATGACGACGCTTTTGCGGTGTTGACCTCTTTGCTCGCCGACGGTCGCAAGGTGGTGTTGATCGGGGATAGCGCCGGCGGCAATCTGGCGGCAGGCCTGGCGCTTCGCGCACGCGACGAAGGGCCGAGTGGCATTGTCGGCCAGGCGCTGATCTATCCGGCGCTGGGCGGCGATCTGGTCTCCGGCTCCTATGACGAGATGGCACAGGCGCCGGGGCTGACGACGTCGGACGTCGCCTATTACCGGCAAGTGCTGCAGGCGCCGGCTGACAGCTCCGTTGCGCATCCGCTGCTTAGCATTTCCCTTACCGGTTTGCCGCCGACCTTCATCACCGTCGCCCATTTCGATCCGCTGCGCGATGACGGCCGTGCCTATGCGGCGCGGCTTGCCGAAGCCGGGATCGAAGTGTGGTTCCGCGAGGAGCCGCAGATGGTGCATGCCTGGCTGCGCGCCCGCCACATGAGCGAGGGCGCGGGCAAGGGTTTCGAGGCGCTTTGCGCGGCGGTTACCCGTTTTGCAGCGCAGGGCTGAGAGCGCAGTGCAGTCTACATCAGATCGCGCGGAATGGCCTTTTGCGGGAAGGTCTTTTCGAACACCTTGATGTCACCTTCGTAAGCCACGACCGACGCACTGATCAGCCAATCCGTCTTGGTGCAGGCGATATGCGATGTCGAGACGGTGCGCACGAACCAGCCGGGGCGCAGCATGTCGCAGGTCCACACCGAGGTCCCGGTCATTGACTGGGGATCGCCCGGCGAGATCGACCAGACTTCGTCGCGCACCTGGCGGGTCGATAGGCCCGTGCCGGGATGCTCGAACAGGCCGGTATCCTCATAGATCGTGTAGGAGGTGCGGTTGGCCTGGAGGTCGCGCAGCACCTGGCGGCGGGTCTCCGACGGCGCATGTTCAATATAGGTCGGCAACGGATTGGGATTGTCCGGCTGCTTCATCTCGAAGGTGTCGTGCGCGCCGAGCTTCGGCAGAGCGAGGCCGAGCGTGGCGATGTCGAGCGTCAGTTCCGCATCGGTCGGCGCCGGGAGAACCATCGGCCAGTAGGCGGACGAGAGCGACAGCCGGATGCGGTGACCGGGACGGAAGCGGTAGCCGCAGGCGTCGAGGATCAAGCGGATCGGTGTCGGTTCGCCCGGTGTCATCGGTTGCGGTTCGGCATTGCCGTTGCGGTGGGTGAGGTTCAGCACGCCGAAGGCGACGCGGGTGGCGGAGCCGTCGGGATGCACGTCGACGATCCGGGCGATGAGATTGGCGACCGGGGCATCGCTCGACAGCATCACGGAGAGTTCCGGGCGGCCGAAGATATCGAGCGTGTGGGTGAGGGGCGCAGTCTGGAAGGTCAACGATCCCGCATCGTCTATGCGCTGGTCGCCGGCGAGTTCGGCGTCCGGCTTCAACGTGAACCATTCGCCGGCGGCAGTGCCGGTGTCGAGAGGGGATTTCAGCGAGACCGGATGAGCCGAAGCATTTGGGATCGGATGGCCTTCCGTCAGCGAGCCGAAGGCCTCGACGTAAAAATTCAGCATCTCCGGTGCCTGCCAGCGGTCTTTCGAAATCCAGAAGCCCGGATCGACATCCCGGCGTGGGGCGGGTTTCACGGCGTCGAGGATATAGGCGCGCACTTGCGACACGGCCACGGTCCCGTTTTGCTCGCCGCGCAGCCAGCGGTTCCAGAAGGCGATGGCCTCGCCGTGAAAATCGGCGCGTGGCTTCGGCCAGGCGAAATGTGGGTATTTGTGGATCCACGGACCGATCAGCGCCTTGGACCGGTCGGGCATGCCCTCGACGGCAAGAAGCGGCGTGTTGCGATAGCCGTCGGCCCAGCCGGCGATGACGAGCGAGGGGATCGCGACGGCAGAGAAATCCTCGCCGATCGAGCCGTGTTTCCAAAAGGCGTCGCGGCGCTGGTGGGGGAGCCATTCCTCCAGGAAGAAGGGCTCGTTTTCCAGCCGTTCCATCCACATCTCACGCCAGCGGTCGCCGACGATTTCAGGATCGGGCGAGCGCGACTGGTAGGCGAGCATGGTGGCGGCCCAGGAGAGCTGGGCCGACAGGTGGCAGCCGTTCTTGTAATGAATGTCGTCGTTGTAGCGGTCGGTGGTCGAGGCGATCGAGATGACGGCTTTCAGCGCCGGTGGGCGCAGCGCTGCGACCTGCAGGCAGTTGAAGCCGCCCCAGGAGATCCCCATCATGCCGACAGAGCCATTCGACCAGGGCTGCGCGGCGATCCAGGCGATCAGTTCGCAGGCATTGGCGAGTTCGAGTTCGGTATACTCGCCGTCAATGACACCGTCGGATTCGCCCGAGCCGCGGATATCGACGCGTACGCCGGCAATGCCGGCGGCGGCGAAAACCGGATAGGTGGATTCGTCACGTGGGCTCGTTCCGTCCCGCTTGCGATAGGGCAGGAATTCGAAGACGGCGGGCACCGGATCGGTCTCGGCCCCCTCGGGCATCCAGATGCGTGCGGCAAGCCGCGTGCCGTCGGCAAGGGTGATCCACTGGTTTTCGATGGTGGTGAATGGGCGGGATGTCATGCTGTGCCTTCGGGTGATGAATTCGAGTTGGTGGTTTTCCCCTCCCCAACCCCTCCCCACAAGGGGGAGGGGCTTTGGCCCCGCGCGCTGCCTTGAAGGTGGATCGAGCGGTTTCCCCAGCGTCTCTCCCCCCTGTGGGGGAGATGGCCGGCAGGCCAGAGGGGGTTCTTACTGCTACGTCGTCAGTGCCCCGCGCTCTCCATGCGGCGGGTGGCGAGCGCCCGCTCCAGCCAGCCGAGTTCCATCTCGGGCACGGACTTGAGCAAGAGGTCGGTATAGTCATCGAAGGGCGGCGACAGCACTTCCGATTTGGGCCCGAAGCGCACCAGGCGACCGCGATGCATGACGGCGACGCTGTCGGCAATGGCGCGGACGATCGCGATGTCGTGGGTGATGAACATGTAGGACACCTGGGTTTCCGCCTGCAGCCGCATCAAGAGCGACAGGATGCCCTCCGCCACCAGCGGATCGAGCGCAGAGGTCGGCTCGTCGCAGAGGATCAGTTCCGGCTCCGCCGCCAGCGCTCGGGCAATTGCCACGCGCTGTTTCTGCCCGCCGGACAGCTCGGCCGGATAGCGATCGATGAAACCGGAGGCCATTTCGATCTGCTCCAGCAACTCCTTGACGCGCGCCGTTTTCGCCGCCCCATGCAGGCCGCGATAGAAGGTGAGCGGCCGGCCGATGATGTCGCGCACCGTCTGGCGGGGGTTCATTGCCGTGTCGGCCATCTGATAGATCAGCTGGATGCGGCGGAGGTCATCGCGGCTGCGCTGCTTGAGGGCCGGCGTCAGCGGTTTACCGTCGAAGGTGACGGTGCCCGACATCGGCGGCAGGAGGCCGGTGATGACGCGGGCGAGGGTCGACTTGCCCGAGCCTGACTCGCCGACGACGGCGAGCGTCTGGCCCTTCGGCAGATGCAGCGACACGTCGTGCAGCACCTTGAAGCCGTTGGAATAGCCAGCCGTCACATTTTCGATTTTGAGCTGCCGATCGCTCTGGTCGGTGGCCTCCTCCTTGCGCGCCTGGCGGACATTGACGAGCGCGCGGGTATACTCTTGGGCCGGCGCTTCGATGATTTGCTGCGTCGTGCCATACTCGACGGTCTTGCCCTGGCGCAGCACCATGATGTCATCCGAGATCTGCGCGACCACGGCGAGGTCATGGGTGATGTAGAGAGCGGCGGTGTGGGTCGTCTCGATCGCGTGTTTGATCGCGGCCAGCACGTCGATCTGGGTGGTGACGTCGAGCGCGGTCGTCGGCTCGTCGAAGACGATCAGTTCCGGGTTGGAGCAGAGCGCCATGGCGGTCATCGCGCGTTGCAACTGGCCGCCGGAGACCTGGTGCGGGTAGCGCTCGCCGAAGGTTTCCGGGTTCGGCAGGCCGAGCACACCGAACAGATAGGTGGCGCGGGCGCGGGCCTCCTCGACCG
The DNA here is from genome assembly GCF_006443685.1 of Rhizobium glycinendophyticum. Classification (NCBI taxonomy): domain Bacteria; kingdom Pseudomonadati; phylum Pseudomonadota; class Alphaproteobacteria; order Hyphomicrobiales; family Rhizobiaceae; genus Peteryoungia; species Peteryoungia glycinendophytica. Next base: position 437,478 of record NZ_VFYP01000001.1, read on the forward strand.
TCATCAGCTTGTGCGCGACGGTCGCCTCGATGACCTGGTCGCCCAGCCGGTGGGCGGGGTTGAAGGCTGCGGCAGCCGATTGCGCGACATAGCAGACGCGGTCGCCGCGCAGCTTGCGAATGCCGGACTTGCCGAGCTTCAGAATGTTCTCACCGTTCAACAGCACTTCGCCGCCGGTGATGCGGGCACTGCCGCGACCGTAAGCGAGCGCCGACAGACCGATGGTTGACTTGCCGGCGCCGGATTCGCCGATGAGGCCGAGGACCCGGCCCTTGGGCAGGCTGAAGGAGACGCCCTCGACGATGGTGATGTCCTTCGGCGGTTCGCCCGGCGGATAGGCTGTGGCTTCGATCTTCAGATCGCGGACGGTGAGGAGTTCAGACATCGCCACGGCCTCCCTTCAGGCTGGATGTGCGCCCGAGCAGCCAATCGACCACCAGGTTGACGCAGACGGCGAGCGCGGCAATGGCCGAGCCTGGCACGAGGGCTGCCGAAATGCCGAAGATGATCCCGTCCTTGTTGTCCTTGACCATGCCGCCCCAATCGGCTGCCGGCGGCTGGATGCCGAGGCCGAGGAAGGAGAGGGTGGAGAGGAAGAGGATCGAGAAGGCGAAGCGCAGGCCGAATTCAGCGAGCAGTGGGGAGAGCGTGTTGGGCAGGATCTCGCGGAAGATGATCCACATCGTGCCTTCGCCGCGCAGCTTGGCGGCCTCGACGAATTCCATGACGGCGACGTCGAGGGCGACGGCCCGGCCGAGGCGATAGACGCGGGTGGAATCGAGGATCGCCATGACCATGATCAGCACTAAGAGGTTCTGCGGCAGCACCGCGAGCACCACGAGCGCGAAGATCAGCGTCGGGATCGACATCATCAGGTCGTTGAAGCGCGACAGTGTCTGGTCGATGACGCCGCGCGAGACGGCGGCCGTGAAGCTGAGGAAGATGCCCAGCGAAAACGAGATGACTGTCGCGGCCAGCGCCACCGTGAGCGTGGTGCGCGTGCCATAGATCATGCGCGACAGCAGGTCACGGCCGAGATTGTCGGTGCCGAGCGGGAAGGCCCCGCCCATGGGCTCCCAGACGGCGCCCACCACCTCACGTTCGCCATGCGGCGCGATCAAGGGGGCAAAGAGCGCGCAGAAGATGGCGAGCGTGATGCCGAAGATGCCGACCCAGGCGCTGATGGGGATCTGTCTCAATCTCATCTCGGATGCCTCAGTCTCGGATTGGCGACGATGGCGATGATGTCGGCCAGCATGTTGAGGAAGATGTAGACTGCCGCGAAGATCAGGCCGCAGGCCTGGACAACGGGCATGTCGCGCACGGTGACGGCATCGACCATGTACTGGCCCATGCCGGGATAGACGAAGACCACTTCGACCACGACGACGCCGACGACGAGATAGGCGAGGTTGAGGGCGACGACGTTGACGATCGGGGCAATCGCGTTCGGTGCGGCATGTTTGACGATGGCCCGGAGCGCGGAGAGGCCCTTCAGTTCGGCGGTTTCCATATAGGCCGACGACATGACCGAGAGAATTGCGGCGCGGGTCATGCGCATCATGTGGGCAAGCACCACGAGCACGAGTGTCGCCGTCGGCAGCGCCATGGCCTTCAGCCGTTCGGCGATGGTCATGCCGTCATGTACGGTCGAGGGGAAGGTCGCGATGTTGAAGTTGATCGCGAAGACCAGGATCAGCAAATAGCCGATGAAGAATTCCGGCAGCGAGATCGCCGCAAGCGAGATCACGTTGATGATGCGATCGGGCATGCGGTTGCGAAAATGCACGGCGAGCATGCCGAGGCCGACCGCGAGCGGCACGGAAATCGCGGCGGCGAGTGCTGCCAGCGACAGGGAATTGCCGAGCCGCTTTCCGATCTGTTCGGTGACGGAGTTCCGGCTCGCCCAGGAGGTGCCGAAATCGCCCTGGATTGCGCCGCCGAGCCATTCGAAATAACGGGTGACGATGGGCCGGTCGAGGCCGAGATCGGCGCGGATATTGGCGACCGCCTGCGGCGTGGCCGACTGGCCGAGATAGGTGGTGGCAAAGTCGCCGGGAAGGGCCTCGACGCCGCCATAGATGAGCACCGAAACCGCGAGCAGCAGGACGAGGCTCAGCACCAGACGCTGCGCCACCAGGACGGCCAGCGGGAACCGCTGGTAGAGAGAAAGGGCCGGTATGTCACCGGTATCGGTCGATTGGGTCATGCGTTTTGAGCCGCCATCCAGAAAAACGGGTATGGCCCGCGAACCTCATGTCCGCGGGCCGATGACCGGAGCAGTACGTCAGACGACTGCTCGTTTCGGGCAATCAGGCTTCCAGCCAGACGCGGGTCGCGACATAGCCGTTCGACATGTCGTTGCCGATGTCGTGAACATAGCCCTTCACGCTCTTCTGCGCCGCGTTCACGAAGTCGTTGAACATCGGCAGGATCAGGCCGCCCTCGTCGCGCACCATCATCGCCATCTCGCGATACATGTCCTTGCGCTTGCCTTCATCGAGTTCGGCGCGCGCCTGAAGCAGGATCTTGTCGAAGTCGGGACGCAAGAAACGGGTGTCGTTCCAGTCGGCGGTCGAAAGGTAAGCCGTGGAATACATCTGGTCCTGGGTCGGGCGACCGCCCCAATAGGACGTGGAGAAGGGCTGGACATTCCAGACATTCGACCAGTAGCCGTCACCCGGCTCGCGCTTCACTTCGATCTCGATACCGGCCTTCTGGGCGCTGCCCTGGTAGAGAACGGCGGCGTCGACAGCCCCCGGGAAGGCGACTTCCGACGTGCGCAGCAGGACCGGACCGGAGTGACCCGACTTCTTGTAGTGGAAGGCGGCCTTGTCCGGATCGTAGGTGCGCTGCTCGATGCCCTCGGGGAAGAGCGCATAGGTGCTGTTGATCGGGAAGTCGTTGCCGACCTTGCCGTAACCGCCGAGCACGGTCTCGACCATGGCTTCGCGGTCCATGGCATATTTCAGCGCAAGGCGAAGATCGTTGTTGTCGAACGGCGCGGTGTTGCAATGCATGATGAAGACATAGTGGCCGCGACCGGAGGTCGAGAGGATCTCGACATTCGGCGAGCGCTTCAGCATGCCGACGGTCTTCGGATCGACGCGGTTGATGTAGTGGACCTGACCGGAGGCGAGCGCCGCGATACGGGCGGTCGCATCGTTCATGCCGATGATCTCGATCGTGTCGACATAGCCGCGGTCCGAACGCCAGTCATTGGGGTTCTTTTCAAGCGTTGCGCGCACGCCGGCTTCGAAGCTGGTCAGCTTGTAGGGGCCGGTGCCGATCGAGGCGAGCGGGTCGTCGTAACCGCCGTTCGGCTGGATGACGAGGTGGTAGTCGGTGAGAAGCAGCGGCAGGTCGGCATTGCCTTCGGTCAAGACGAGAACGAGCTTGTCGCCATCCTTCTTGATCTCCTTGATCGACTTCATCACGCCGAGCGCGCCGGATTCGGACTTCTCGTCGGTGTGGCGCTTCAGGGTGGCGACGACGTCGTCGATGGTCAGTTCCTTGCCGTTATGGAACTGCACGCCCTTGCGGATGGTGAAGGTCCAGGTCGCGGCATCGGCGGACGGTTCCCAGCTTTCGGCGAGCGCCGGGACCGCTGCACCCGTCAGCGGATCGCTTTCGACCAGCATGTCGCCCCAGCAGCGGCCGACGCAGAACATGAACTGCGACAGGAATTTCGCCGGGTCCTTGCTGTCGGTGGCCGAGCCGCCTTCGAGGCCGAGCTTCAGGTTGCCGCCGCGCTTCGGCTCCTGCGCCGAGGCGCTGGTGGCGTAGAGCGAGCTGGCGGCCGTGAGCGTCAGGCCGGCGGCCATGGCGCGGCCCATGAACTCGCGTCGGCTGAGTGCGGCTCGGCTCAGGCTCGAAAGAAATTTATCGTTGCTCATCGTCTGTTCCCTTGTTCTGGTTGGTTATGCGTCCGGCATTTTTCCGTGACGGTGGCGATCGTACGGTTGCGCAATCGGGCCGACCGCCAGGGCCCTCACGCGGCTGCTTGAAACTATCTTCCTTTCCATACCGGCTGGCGCTTCTCGGCGAAGGCGCGTGCGCCCTCTAACTGGTCTTCGCTGCCGTAAAGCACGTCTACCGTCCGGTATTGCCGTTTGGTGATCTTGTTCATCGTCGTCTGGAAATCCCGCCCCTCCGCATCGCGCACGATCTCCTTGATTGCGGCATAGACCAGTGGGGGGCCGCTTTCGAGTAGGCGTGCCAGCGCCCAGGCGCGGTCCATCAGCGTGTCTGCCGGCAGGATCTCGTTGACGAAGCCCCAGCGATGCGCCTCCTCGGCGTTCAGCCAGCGCCCGGTCAGGAGCATGTCCATGGCGATGTGATAGGGAATGCGCTTCGGCAGCTTGATCGAGGCGGCGTCGGCAACCGTGCCCGAGCGGATTTCCGGCAGCGCGAAGGTGGCATGGTCGGCGGCGAGAATGAGATCGGCTGATAGCGCAATCTCCAGACCGCCGCCGCAACAGATGCCGTTGATTGCGGCGATCACGGGTTTGTTGAGATCGCGCAGTTCCTGCAGCCCGCCGAAGCCGCCGACGCCGTAGTCTCCGTCGACCGCATCACCCTCGGCTGCCGCCTTCAGGTCCCAGCCTGGGCAGAAGAATTTCGTGCCGGCACCGGTGATGATGGCAACCCGCAGGCTGGCGTCGTCGCGGAAGTTTGCGAAGATTTCGCCCATGATCCGGCTGGTGGCGAGATCAACGGCATTGGCCTTGGGACGATCAATCGTCACCTCCAGGATGCCGTTTTCGCGGCGGGTGCGGATAGGGTCGGTCACGCGTTCAACTCCTTGTCCGGATGAAGGCATCGACGGCGATGACGCCTTCACCTTCCGGCAGCACCAGAACCGGATTAAGGTCCAGTTCTTCCAGTCTCGTTGCGTTGTCTGCGACATAATCTGCGACAGAGGCGACGAGTTGTACCAATGCATTGATATCGCCTGCCGGCCCGCCGCGATAGCCTTTGATGAGAGCGGAGACCTTCAGGCTTGCAATTGCCGCGCGAATGTCGGCATCGGTGGTAGGCAGAAGCAAAATCGTGCTGTCGTTGATCAGATCGACGAGCACGCCGCCAGCGCCAAGCGTCATCACCGGTCCGACGAAGGGGTCGCGAAACGCGCCGACGATCAGCTCTGCCACGGGTTTTTGGGCCATTTTTTCAACGAGAAAACGCTCGGTGATGGCTGCCATGGCCGTCGCCGCCGCGAGGACTTCGGAGGCGCTTCTGATGTTGAGGCGCACCGCGCCGACATCACTCTTGTGCGCGATGCCAATGCCCTTGACGGCCACCGGATAGCCGAGCCGATCTGCCACGGAAACCGCCTGCTCCGGATTGCGGGCGATCAGACCATAGGGGACCGTAACGCCATAGGCGGCGAGCAAGGGTTTCGCGCGGTCTTCGAAGAGAGACGTGACATCCGTCTCGACGACAGGGGAGCACGAGAGGCAGGCCGGGGCCGGCCTGCTCCAGGCGACGTGTATAGAATGCGCGATATCGATCGCGGCCAGCGCCTCATCAATGCCGCAGAAGGGCACGACGCCCTCGGTAACCAGACGCGTCGCGACGGCTTCCGGCATGGTCTCGCCAAGGGTGGCCACCACGCCGGTGGCAGCACCGGTCCGACGCTTTGCGTCGATGACCGCCTCAATGGTCGTCGTCCAGTCGCTGACATCGCAGCGGTCGGCCCGAGGAAAATCGAGGACGATGAGATTGATGCCGTAGTCACCGCCCATGACGGCCGAAAACGCCTCGGCCTGCCGTGCCCGATTGCCCCATACAAAGGTGTGGTAGTCGAGCGGATTGGAGAGCGTCACCATGGTGCCAAGCGTTTCGCGCAGCGCCGGCAGTTGTTCCGCTGGGAGATCGGGAAATTCGACCGACCTGCCAACGCCGGCATCCGCCATCAGCGAGGCCTCTCCCCCGGAACAGCTCATCGAGGATACGGTGTCGGCGGCAAGCGGCCCGCAGACATGCAGGAGCTTCAATGTCTCCAGCATCTCGGGCAGCGAATGGACCCGCCCGATGCCGAGACGCTTGAGCAGTGCTGAGGAGACGCGATCATTGCCGGCAAGCGAGGCTGTGTGGGAGAGCGCCGCGCGCTGGGCGGCGATGGATTTGCCGACCTTCAGCGCGACGACCGGCTTGCCGAGCGCACGAGCACGGCTTGCGAGCGTTTGCAAGGCCTCTAGATCGTCGAAGCTTTCGACATGAAGGGCAACCGCAGTCACCCGCTGGTCCTCCAGGGCGGCGGTCGCGAGCGCCGACAGGCCCGTCTGGGCCTGATTGCCTGCGGTCATCAAATAGGCAATCGGCAGACCTCGGGCCTGCATCGTGATGTTGAGCGCGATGTTGGATGACTGGGTGAGGATGGCTACACCCCGGTCGACATGGACCATGCCGTGCTGGTCGGGCCAGAGCAGGGCATCGTCCAGCATGTTGATGAAGCCGTAGCAATTGGGGCCGAGCATGGCCATGTCGCCGGCGGCTGCCACCAGTTCCGCCTGAAGCGCCGGACCATCGGCCAGTTCGGTCACGGCTTCGGCAAAACCCGAGGCATAGCAAATGGCACCGCCGGCACCACGCTGGGAGAGCTCGCGCAGGATCTCTACCGTGAGCACGCGATTGACGCCGATGAAGGCGGCATCCGGTGCGCCTGGAAGATCGGCGACCGACCGATAGCACCGATGGCCGTGTACCGTCTCGCGCGTGGGGTGCACCGGCCAGATTTTGCCGCGATAGCCCGCCCTGTCGCACTGTTCCACCACCCGTGCCGCTTCCTTGCCGCCAAAGACGGCGATGGTTTCAGGACGGATCAGGCGGGCGAGCGGCGAGCGGGCTTCAGTCGTCATCCAAGCCCCCTGCCGAGCCACCGGCCGGTGAGGAAATCGCCGAGACGTATCGCCTGGAGCGGCGCGAGCAGACCCTGGACTTCAGGAAGCAGCGATGTCGTCAGGGCGGCTTGCTCCCCTGGCCACAGGCCCTGATACGGGTCCTGTGGCCTTCCGGGGGAGGAGACGGATGGAGCGGTGATCGGGTGAGAGGGTCCGTGCGCCATGATCACGCTCCAAACGGCCGCAGCAGGTCGCGGCTGATGATGTGGCGCTGGATTTCCGAGGTGCCGTCCCAGATCCGCTCCACGCGTGCGTCGCGCCAGAAGCGCGCCAGCGGCAGGTCGTCCATCAGGCCCATGCCGCCATGGATCTGGATTGCCTCGTCGGTGACGCGGGAGAGCATTTCCGAGGCGTATAGCTTGGCCGACGCGATCTCGCGATTGGCCGGAAGGCCCTGGTCAAGACGCCAGGCGGCGGCAAGCGTCAGATAGTCCGCCGCATCGATCTCGGTGATCATGTCGGCGAGCTTGAAGGAAACACCCTGGTTGGCGCCGATTGGCTTGCCGAACTGGTGCCGCTCGGCGGCGTAGGGAACCGCAAGGTCGAAGACCCGCCGGGCGCGGCCGACGCAGCTCGCAGCGACGGTCAGGCGTGTGCCGTAGAGCCAGGCATTGGCGAGTTCGAATCCCTTGTGCAGCTCGCCGAGGATCTGGGCCGAGGGTAGGCGACAATCGTCGAAATCGAGGATGCAGTTCTTGTAGCCGCGATGGGACACGGAGGAATAGCCGTCACGGATGGTGAATCCGGGCGTGCCGCGATCGACGAGGAAGCAGGTGATCAGCTTCTTCACGCCCTTCGGCGTTTCCTCTTCACCGGTGGCGACGAAGACGATGACGAAATCGGCGATATTGGCATGGCTGATGAAATGTTTGGTGCCGTTGATCACCCAGTCGTCGCCGTCGGGGCGGGCCGTGCAGCTCATGCCGCGCAGGTCCGAGCCGGCGCCGGGCTCGGTCATGGCGAGCGCGTCGAACTTGTCGCCGCGCGTGGCCGGCAGCAGATAGCGTTCGCGCTGGTCGTCGTTGCAGCCCATCAGAATGCCGGAGGGCCGGCCGAAAAACACGGTGAGCGCCATGGAGGCCCGGCCGAGTTCGCGTTCCACCAGCGTGAAGGTCTGGTGGTCGAGCCCGCCACCGCCGACCTCTTCGGGCATGTTGCAGGCGAAGAAGCCGAGCTGCTTCACCTTGGCCGCGATGTCCCAGCCCATCTCAGGCGGGACGAAACCTTGTCTCTCGACCTGGTCCTCAAGAGGATAGAGTTCGCTCTCCACGAAGCCGCGGACCGTTTCCACGATCATCTGCTGCTCTGCGGTGAGGGCGAAATCCATGCCTTATCCTCCTGCCTTCGGTCCTGGCTGCTGCATGTGGCTACCTCTTCTGTCCCACATGCCGACCGGCGCCACCGGGCACCGGCAGCGAAGCGTGACCGGCGATCAGAGGTTCGAGTTTGGCGAGGATCTCCGGAAGTGGCGGCACGGTTTTGCCTTCCGCCGTGGACACATGCAGCATCAGGTGTTCGCAGGTCGCCACGACGGCATTGTCGGCAGCGCGCCGCAGCCAGAAGAAGCTGTGCAGCTTCTTCCCATCCGACGGCAGCAGTTGCAGCTCGACATAGAGCGCATCACCCAGCTTGCACTCGTCGAGCAGCCGCACATGATTTTCGACGGTATAATAGCTGTGACCGGCCGAGACGTAATCCATGTCGACGCCGATCAGCCGCAGCAGCGCGTCCGAACTGTCGGCAAAGCACTGGCTGTAGCGGTATTCGGTCATGTGGCCGTTGTAGTCGACCCAGGAGGGATGCACACGGAAGTCCGCAAGCTTGATTGGCTTCGTGACATCAGCGGCAGCGGGCGCCGGTGCGGCCGACCAGAGATGCTGCTCGAACTCGGACAAAAGCTTGCCCGCACCCCAGCCACGACCGGCATCGCCGGCCTTCAAGGCCTGCATGATGCCCACGAGGTTCTGGTCGCGGATGCGCTCGAGATCGCGGATGCCGCGCGCGCCCGACTGGGCGTCTGACTGGCCGGCGATCTTGTCGACGAGTTCGTCGTTGAGATCGACCACGTCGGTGAGCTTGGTCCAGGGCCAGGCGAGGCAGGGGCCGAACTGGGCGAGGAAATGCCGCATGCCGGCTTCGCCGCCGGCGATGCGATAGGTCTCGAACAGGCCCATCTGCGCCCAGCGCATGCCGAAGGAATAGCGAATCACGTCATCGAGGGTCTCGGTGTCGCAGATGTCGTCGTTGATCAGCCAGAGCGCCTCGCGCCACAGCGCTTCCAGCAACCGGTCGCCGACGAAACCTTCGATCTCCTTGTTGAGGATGACGCCCTTCATGCCGATCGGTGCGAGTTTCGCCTTGGCATCTTCCAGGACGGCGCGGCTGGTCTTTTCACCGCCGACGAGTTCGGCGAGCGGCAGGAGATAGACCGGGTTATAGGGATGCGCGACGAACATGCGCTCGGGATGTTTCATGTCGCGCTGCAGATCGGTCGGCAGGATTCCGGAAGTCGAGGAGCCGATCAGGGCTTGCGGGTCGGCTGCCGCATCGATCTGGGTGATGACGCCGCGCTTGAGATCGACGCGCTCCGGCACGCTTTCCTGGATCCAGTCGGCGCCGGCGACTGCTTCCTCGAGCGAGGCCGCGTAGGTGAGTTTCCCTTTGGGGGGCAGCGGCGCCATGGTCAACATTTCATAGGCGCGTTCGGCATTGGCCATGACCTCACCGATGATGCGCTCGGCCTCCGGATGCGGATCGAAGATCGTCGTGTCGATGCCGGCCAGCACGAAACGCGCCGCCCAGGCTCCGCCGATCACACCGCCGCCGATACAGGCCGCCTTCTGGATTTTGCTCATCACGTTCTCGTCCGCATGTCTGTTTGTTCTGTGACCCTCCCCCGAAACTATCAGGGACGGGCGGGGCATCAGCGCTTGGTGAGCTTCAACTTCTTGCGCACCTCGTCCGGCCCGATGATCCGGGCGCCCATGCCCTCGATCACGGTCACGGCCTTTTCGACGAGCTGGGCATTGGTGGCGAGCAGGCCCTTGCCGGCATAGAGATTGTCTTCGAGCCCGACGCGCACATTGCCGCCGGCAAGCACTGATGCCGCCGGATAGGCCATGGCATTGCGGCCGATCGAGAAGGCCGAGAAGGTCCAGTTGGCCGGCACGTTGTTGACCATCGCCATGAAGGTGTTGAGGTCGTCGGGTGCACCCCAGGGAATGCCCATGCAGAGCTGGATGAGAACAGGATCCTCGATCAGGCCTTCCTCGACCAGCTGCTTGGCGAACCACAGATGGCCAGTGTCGAAGGCTTCGATCTCGGGGCGCACGCCGAGATCCGTCATCAGCTTTGCCATGGCCCGCAGCATCGACGGCGTGTTGGTCATGACGTAATCGCCGAGCGAGAAATTCATCGTGCCGCAATCGAGTGTGCAGATTTCCGGCAGGCATTCGGCGACATGGGACACGCGTTCGGTGGCGCCGGCCATGTCGGTGCCCACGGGGTTGAGCGGCAGCGGCTGTTCGACATTGCCGAAAATCAGGTCCCCGCCCATGCCGGCGGTCAGGTTCAGGACGACGTCGACATCGGCCGAGCGGATGCGGTCGGTCACTTCCTTGTAGAGATCGTTGCGGCGGCTGGCGGCACCCGTTTCCGGATCGCGGACATGGCAATGCACGACGGCGGCACCGGCCTTGGCGGCATCGATGGCGGACTCGGCGATCTGCTTGGGAGTGATCGGCACATGCGGCGATTTCGAGGTGGTGTCTCCGGCGCCGGTGACGGCGCAAGTGATGAAGACATCCCGGTTCATGGTCAAAGGCACGGATTATTCTCCCTCGTTCGTTGGACCTATTACGAGACAGAATGCCGCAGCATGCTTTGCAGAATTGGACAACTTCTATACACTATCGGCAATATCGCGAGATCCGTGCCGCATGTCCGATTCCAGTTCCACCACCACGCTCGACCTCCTCGTCGTACCCGACACCAATCTGATTCTGGTCGCCTCGGTCATTGAGCCCTTGCGCCTGGCAAATAGGGTGAGCGGGCTGGAGCTGTATTGCTGGCGGATCCTCAGTCCCGACGGACGGGCAATCGAGACCAAGAGCCATATCCCGATCCCGGTGGACGGTGCCTTCCAACCCGGCAGCGAGGAAGATCCACTCTTCGTCCTGTCGAGCCACAACTGGAAGCGCCATGCCACGTCGGATTTAAAGCGCCTGCTGGCGAAGTCGGCCCGGCATCGCAGCCTCGTGGCCGGCATCGAATCCGGTGCCTGGCTGCTGGCCGACAGCGCGCTCCTCGACAATTTTTCCGCCACGCTGCACTGGGAAGATTATGACGATTTCGCTGCCGCCTATCCGCAGGTGAAGACGGTGCGCGAGCGCTTCGTCATTGACGGCAAGCGCATCACCACCGGCGGCTCGCTTCCGACGCTCGATCTGATGCTGGAACTGATCCGCCGCCGTCACGGCTATTCGCTGGCGCTCGAAGTGTCACGGCAGTTCATCTACGAGCAGGGCGGCGTAAGCCCTGGGGCCACCGCCATGCCCTCCACCGGCAGCATCCGGCTTGCCGATCCCCGCGTCAGCCAGGCGATGCGGGTGATGGAGGAGCATCTGGAACAGCCGCTGCCGCTGGTCCGGCTGGCGCGCCGCATCGGCATCAGCGAAAGACGGCTGCAGACCCTGTTCATCGAGGCGATCGGCGCCCCGCCACATATCCATTACCTGGCGCTGCGGCTGAACGCCGCCCGCCGCAAGGTGATCGAAACCCGCACCCCCTTCGCCGACATCGCCGCCGCCACCGGCTTCAACTCGGCGTCCGCCTTTTCGCGTAGCTATAGGGCCCATTTTCGCGAGAGCCCGTCGGATACGCGGCGGAGGTTGAAGGGGTATGGGGCGGGGGCGTGAGGGGGTAATAGTTCAGAAAGAAACCGATTTTTTTTGGTGAGAGACTAGTACTTGCCATCGTGAAAAGTCGCCCAGACTTAGTCCGTGCGACTTTCCTGTTCCATCAGTCTGTGGCGCATTAGTGGGCTCAGTTGCGGCGACCCGGCTTAGGCTGACCCGCCCCTCCAGTATGCCCGCCCGCGCCCCCACCTGTCTGCGGCGTGGGTTTGCCGGGCTGAGTTCCACGGTACATAGACTGCAAAGCTGGCATATCACTCTCTCCCTTGCAATGATGGGGGGGGGGGGCTGCAATTTCAGGATGTATTGGGGTGATTTACGCGTCAATGCGCGAAGCTGGCGACGTTGTCGATCTGGTATATGGATGTTGGGGTCCGATAGGCCGGACTAAAGCTTCGCTGGTGCTTCGCCGCAGAAATTGAGCGGTAATCACAGGTCTAGCACACGGTAATCACCCGTGTCTTAGGAATATGGTGTCAACTATCTGTCGGGAATCTAGATGAAAAAATGGTGCCGCTTGCAGGACTCGAACCTGCGACCCCATCATTACGAATGATGTGCTCTACCACCTGAGCTAAAGCGGCATCTGCGGACGGGCGTGGCCCGTTGCTTGCGGTGAGGGGCTGATACAGGGATTGCCGGGTGATTTCAAGCCGGTTTTCCGGTGCCGGGAAAAATTTCCCCGGCCTGGTCGAGTGTGGCCGCCTTGATGCCATAGGCGACCAATGCGTGACCTATTTCACCGGCCAGGTCTTGGGCCAACTGCCGGGGTCGATCTCGTCGGTTTCGCTGAACTGTTCCGGGCAGTCGCGAAAGGTTTCCTCGGAAAGCACGAGCTGCGGGCCCATGGCGCCTTCGGCCAGGCGCCACCGGCTATAGGTGCCGCAATCGCCGATACCGCGTCCCTTGAAGAAGGAGGAGAAGGTCTTGTTTGTCCAGTCATAGGCGAGGTTGAAGGCCTGGGGCGTTGCACTCGGCGCGCCGTCGACCATGGTCGGGAAGGCGAGCTGGGCGATCATGCCGAAACTGTCGACATAAGCGACATAGGGGACGTTATAGGCGCCGCTCATGCCGCAGGGGGTCACGTAGAGCGTCGTGTTGTCATCGATCTTGTGCGACAGCGCATTGCCATTGAACATGCTCGAATCCGTGTCGGCGCAATCACTGCCTTCGGCGAAATGTGCGCGGATCGCGTCGGGCAGTTCGTCGATCGTCGCAATGTCGCTGATCGGCAGCGGCGGGTTGGGCGCCTTGTCGCCTGTGGCGTTCATCGCGTCCGTGTGGCCGATGCGGTCCTGATACTCGTCGATGAACAAGAGGCTCGCGGCCGCGCCGGCGAGCGGAAGATCGCCCTTGGCGATCTTGTCACCACGTTTCATGGTGATCGTCGCGGTCGTGCCGTTTTTCAGGCTCTCGATGAGACCGGTCCCGATGAAGTCGCCGTGGAGTTGGAAGGCATAGCTGCCGGCATCGGCCGTGACCGAGGGGGCCTTGAGTACCAATGGCGCGGCCCCGTCGACCGTAATGGTGACTTCCGGCGCGCCCTCGCTTTCGGCGACGGCACTGTCGCTCGGCGTGACCACAAGCGTCACCGGCGCTTCCGGCTTTCCGCTGCGTTGCAGCTCGAAGCCGGACAACGGGTTGTCGGAAATGAACTGCCGCATGGTGCAGGAGCGGGTCTGCGAGCAGAGAACCTGCCAGGATTTGAACTCCTTGTAGGAGCCGTCATCCGCCTGGCTAGAAAGGGTGCTGCCGACAAGGGCGGCGAGCGTGATGGTAAGTTTCAGCGCGTGCATGAGGTCCTCGCAAATCAGATCTGCGGGGACGCTAGCAGCGTCGGCCTCAGCCGCAAATCGCCTTTTTTGCGTATATATATTCGCGCTCCAGCCGGTCGACGACGGCGGCGACCGGTTCGATCGCCTTGACGACGCCGATCCCCTGACCGCAGCCCCAGATATCCTTCCAGGCCTTGGCCCCTGTCGTTGCCTTGTCGAAGTCCATTTTCGACGGGTCTGCGACCGGCAGATTGTCGGGGTCCATGCCGGCCGCAACGATCGAGGGCTTCAGGTAGTTGCCGTGGATGCCGGTGAAATAGTTGGAATAGACAATGTCATTGGCATGGGCATCGACGATCGCCTGTTTATAGGCATCCGACGCGCGAGCCTCTGTGGTCGCGATGAAGGGCGAGCCGATATAGGCCATATCCGCGCCCATGGCCTGGGCGGCCAGCACCGCGCCGCCGTTTGCGATCGCACCTGCCAGCAGCAGCGGCCCGTCGAACCATTCACGAATTTCCTGGACAAGGGCGAACGGTGAGAGCGTGCCGGCATGGCCGCCGGCCCCGGTGGCAACCGCGATCAGGCCATCGGCACCCTTGCGGATGGCGGAATTGGCGTGGCGGTTGTTGATCACATCATGCAGCACGATGCCGCCATAGGAATGCACGGCGGCATTCACCTCCGGCACGGCGCCGAGCGAGGATATCACGATCGGCACCTTGTATTTGACGCACATCATCAGGTCGTGCTCAAGCCGCTTGTTCGACATGTGCACGATCTGGTTGACCGCGAAGGGGGCTGCCGGGCGACCCGGGTTCTTGGCATTGTGGGAGGCAAGCTCTTCCGTGATCTCGGCCAGCCACTCGTCGAGCTGCGCTTCAGGGCGGGCATTGAGCGCCGGAAACGATCCCACGATGCCGGCCTTGCACTGCGCCAGCGTCAGCTGCGGATGCGATATGATGAAGAGCGGCGAGGCGACAACTGGCAGCCTCAGAGTGTCTTTCAGGATCGACGGCAGGGCCATCACTTCACCTCCCAGGAAGTTTACGTTTACGCAAACGTCAAATAGCAGATGAGGGGCGGGCTGAAAAGAGACGCAGATTAGGCGCGGATTCGCAAAGCTGTGGCAAGATCGATGCTCAAGGTCTCAATCCTGTGTTTATTCGTGACCATAGGAGGTTTCCGGGCTTGCCCTTGAAAAATCGAGCGTTTACCGAATCGAAACTATGGATGCGATGTGGCAGGGGCGATCCCCGAAGGAGTATGGCGACCAATGAGCGGATTGGAAACAGCCATCCGGAACGCCCTGGAGCGCTCTGACCGGGCCAATGCCGAATCACGGGCACGGGTCTATCAGTCGGCGCGCCAGGCACTCGAAACCGGTCTGCGCAAGCAGAACGTCGAGGATCCCGAAGCGATCAACCACCAGCGGCGCCGATTGGAGGCGCTGATCCATGCAATCGAGCTCGAAGAGCGTGCGCGACTTGATATGCGCGTTGAGCCGGCTGTCGAGCCGCCCGTCGTCGCAGCATCCTCCCAGACAGCGGCTGGTGATCGCCGTGTCGAGCCGCCGGTTGCACCACCAGTCTTCGGCGATCGGCCAGCCGGTCGCGTGGAACCTGGCTTTGCTGCCGACCCTGTGGACCATGCGGCCGCGGTGCCACC
This sequence comes from Rhizobium glycinendophyticum, assembly GCF_006443685.1. Taxonomy (NCBI): domain Bacteria; kingdom Pseudomonadati; phylum Pseudomonadota; class Alphaproteobacteria; order Hyphomicrobiales; family Rhizobiaceae; genus Peteryoungia; species Peteryoungia glycinendophytica. Next base: position 452,739 of record NZ_VFYP01000001.1, read on the forward strand.
GGTTGACGATCGTGAGCCGGCCTTCGACGAAGACGTCGAGCCACCGAAGCCGGATCTGCGCGAAGCGCATCTGGCGGACGAGGGCCCGATGCCCGACATGCGGTCCGAGCGTGCCGTACAGCCTCGCAAGCGCAGGCGCGGCGGCGTGGCCCGGCTGATGATCTTTACCATTTTTTTGGCAGCCCTCGGGATCGGCGCCTGGTGGGTCTACACCTCAGGGCTGTTGCTGACGGCGGAACAGCGCGACACCAGCGTTCCCAATCCGCCGCCGCGCGCCGAGGAAGAGGACTTTGCCGGCAATGCCCAGCCGCCGGTCGAGGCGCCGAAAGGCCCACAGGCGATTGATACCCGCGGCGGCTTCACCGACGACTGGATCAGCGTCTTCACGCCGGACCAGGTATCTGCCCTGCATGCCCGTTCCAATGCGACGGTCGACATGGTGACAGCCAGCGACGGTACGGCCGCCCGTATCGTCTCGCGCAGCGGCGATGCAGCCGGTGCGATCGAGATCACCGTGCCGGCCGACGTTCTGCAGGAACTGGCCGGCCGCACCTCGACCATTGCCTTGACGGTGCAGTCGCCGGACGACAATCCGGTGCAGATATCGGTGGAATGTGATTTTCCCCGGATGGGCGACTGCCCGCGCCATCGTTTCACCGTCAATCCGCAGAAGCTGGACGCGCTGTTCCGTGTCACCTTCGACAGCGGCATGGCGCCCTCGACTCCGGGGCGTCTGATCGTGAACGCTGATGTGACGGGCAAGGGGAGGGGCATCAACCTCTATGCCGTTCGGGTTCTGCCGGGGCAGTGATCGCCCCGGTCCTGGACCTACCGGCCGCTTTGCCTCCAAACCAACAGTCTCAATCGAGAAAGCCCGGGCCGCTGCCGATAATCTTTTTGTCGAGCTTGCCGATCTTGTCCTTGTCCTTGCCCTCATAGTCGAGAGACAGAAGTATGTGGCGGATCAGGTTCAGCCGCGCACGGCGCTTGTCATTGGCATGCAGCACTGTCCACGGCGCGCGCTCCGTATGGGTTTCCTTCAGCATCCGGTCGCGCTTCTGGGTGTAATCGTCCCATTTGTGCAGGGCCGCAATATCCATTGGCGACAGTTTCCAGCACTTGAGCGGATCATGCCGGCGGTCGTGGAAGCGCTTGAGTTGCATTTCCTGCCCGGTATCCAGCCAGAACTTGAAGAAGTGGATGCCCTCCTGCTCGATCAGTTTTTCGAAGCGTGGCACCTGCTTGAGGAAGGCTTCGTACTGCTCGGGCTTGCAGAAACTCATGACCGGCTCCACGCCGGCCCGGTTGTACCAGGAGCGGTCGAACAGCACGAATTCCCCAGCTGACGGGAAATGGGAGATGTAGCGCTGGAAATACCACTGCCCCATCTCGGTCTCGGTAGGCTTGGTGAGCGCGACGACGCGGGCGGAGCGCGGGTTCATGTAAGCGAGGGTCGCGCTGATCGCACCGCCCTTGCCGGCGGCATCCCGGCCTTCGAACAGCGCCATCACGCGCTGCCCGGTTTTCTGCATCCAGAACTGTACCTTGACTAGCTCGATCTGCAACTCCGTCAGTTCCGCCACATACGCCTTGTCCGAAAGCTTCTTGTCGTAGGGAAAGCCTCCGGACTTCAGCGCCGCGTCCTCGATCCAGTCCGGCAGCTCCGGCTGGTCGATGTCGAAGATCCGTTCCTTGCCCCGGATCTTCAAGGTAACGGCGCGGCTTTGCGTTTGTGCGTCCATGATCTTCCTCCGGCCCGATCGGCTTTGTCTGTTTTCCATAATTGAGCGCAAGCGAAGATAGAGCGCAAGGCTCGGGCGCGAAGATGGGGGGCTTGGTGACGCGTGTGGGGGATAAAGCAGCACCAGCCATGGCAGGCCACCGGAACTTCTGTCATGAATCCCGTCTATCAGGCTTCATAGGATTGAAACGCGAGGTGCATCGCAGGTGGCAGACAACGGGCAGAGCAGCGGCTGGCGCCGTTCCCTGAGGCACATTCTGTCGCGCTGGTTCGCCATCGTCGTTTCGGGGCTGATGGCCCTGGCCGCCTGGTATTCCGGCGCGGCTGCCAGTTATTCCCTCGTCCTTTTCGCTTTGTTCATTGGCATGGTGATGGTGCTTGATCCGCCGGGCGAAGAGAAAGCAGGCCCGACGATCTCGATCCCGCAGCCGGCCCTGCCGGCCGATCCGCTGCCGTCGATTTGCGCCTCGATCGAGGCGCTCGACATGCCGGTCTTGGTGATGGGGTCGCAAGCAGACTTGCTGGCTCAGAATGCGGCGGCCGAGCGCGCCTTTGGTGACCTGGGCGAGGGGCGGCACGTCTCCGCCCGCTGGCGATCCCCGGGCATTCTCGACATGATAAGGGAGACAATCGACACGGGTTTGCCGAACCAGATCGAGCATTCCGAGCGTCTGCCGTCGGAACGCGTTTATATCGTGCGCGTCGCACCGGTTCAGGCGGATGCGCGGCAACTGTTTCTCCTGTCCTTCCGCGATATCTCCGAGCTACGTCGCCTCGATCGCATGCGCAGCGATTTCGTCGCCAATGCCAGCCATGAGTTGCGCACGCCGCTCGCCTCTCTTCGAGGTTTTATCGAGACGATGCAGGGTCCGGCGAAGGACGACGCCAAGGCCAAGGAACGTTTCCTGGCCATCATGCTCGATCAAGCGAACCGTATGAGCCGTCTCGTGGACGATCTCCTGTCACTCTCGCGGCTTGAACTGAAGGCGCATCTGCCGCCCGACCAGATGGTCGATCTGAAGCCGGTGCTGGGCCATGTGCGCGACAGCCTTGCGCCTCTGGCGGCGGACCTCGGCGTCGAGATCCGCCTCGACCTGCCGGATGATAAGATCGAGGTCATGGGCGACCGGGACGAACTCGTCGAGGTCTTCGAAAACCTCATGGAGAATGCCTGTAAATATGGTCAGGAGGGCAAGGTGGTCGATGTGGTGCTGCGCCGCGAGCCGGGTGTGGGGACGGAAGTGCGCGTCCGCGATCGCGGCCCGGGCATCCCCGCCGAGCATGTTCCACGCCTGACGGAGCGCTTCTACCGGGTCAATGTCGAAGACAGTCGGTCGAAAAAGGGCACCGGTCTGGGACTCGCCATCGTCAAACATATCCTCACCCGCCATCGCGCCCGCCTGATTGTGAAGTCGGAGCTGGGCGTCGGCAGCGAGTTTACCGTCAGATTTTGACATAAAACCTCCACCTCCTGTGATGGCGTTGAAAATTCATCAGTGTTTTCAGTCGGATGAATTGTCACAAATGTTTCATTCAACTGACATAAAAGCGTGAGCTGAGAGCCGCTATGAACGCAGCTGCCGGTGCTTGGCAGACGCCGCACACGGCCGCAAAGACACACAAGCCCATTCCGGGAGATGACTATGACCGCTCTGAAACTTTCCCTTGCTGCCTTGGCGGCCACCGTGGCCTTCGCCGGCGCAGCAATCGCCCGCGACCAGATCCAGATCGCAGGCTCCTCCACCGTTCTGCCGTACGCTTCGATCGTTGCTGAGGCCTTCGGCGAAAACTTCGACTTCGGCACCCCGGTCGTTGAAGGCGGCGGCTCCGGCGCCGGCCGTAAGAAGCTCTGCGAAGGCGTGGGTGAAAACACCATCGACATCGCAAACTCTTCGTCGCGCATCAGCAAGTCCGACATCGAGCTCTGCAAGACCAATGGCGTGACCGACATCCAGGAAGTCCGCATCGGTTACGACGGCATCGTCTTCGCCTCTGAAATCAGCGGCCCGGAATATGCCTTCACCGCAGCCGACTGGCACAGCGCTCTTGCAGCTCAGGTCGTCAAGGACGGCAAGCTGGTCGACAACCCGTACAAGAACTGGAACGAGATCCGCGCCGACCTGCCGGCTCAGCCGATCCTCGCCTTCATCCCGGGCACCAAGCACGGCACCCGCGAAGTCTTCGACGTGAAGGTCATCGAAGCCGGCTGCGAAAAGGACGGCACGATGGAAGCCATTCTCGCTTCCAACGGCGGTGACAAGGATGCGGCGAAGAAGGCGTGCAACGTCCTGCGCACCGACGGCGTATCGGTTGACATCGACGGTGACTATCCGGAAACGCTCGCCCGTATCGCCGCCAACAAGAACGCCATCGGCGTCTTCGGCCTGTCCTTCTACCAGAACAACACCGACAAGCTGCGTGTTGCCACCATGGAAGGCGTCGTCCCGTCCGTTGAAACCATCGCCAAGGGCGAATACCCGGTTTCTCGTCCGCTCTACTTCTACGTCAAGAACGCCCACCTCGACGTTATCCCGGGTCTCCAGGAATACGTAGAGTTCTTCGTTTCTGACGAAATCGCCGGCCCGAACGGCCCGCTCGCCGCTTATGGTCTGGTTTCGGATCCGGAACTGGCCAAGACGCAGGCAGCCGTCAAGGCTCGCACGCCGATGGCGCCGCTGAACTAAGTCTCGAGTTGACCGGCGGCACTCAAGTGCCGCCGGTTTCCGTTTCCAGGAGCATGGCGGGGCAAAATGGACGTGAGTATCATCATCCTGGGCGTATTGGCCCTTGCGGCGATCGGTTACGCGCTGGGGCGCCGACGGGCGATGTCCCTCTCGGCCGAACGCGGCAGAAAGCTGCATTCTCTTCCCGGTTTCTACGGTCAGACGGTCGCCCTGATTACCGCCGTCCCGGCGCTGATCCTGCTGATGCTCTGGCTGACCCTGCAGCATCCGATCATCGATGGCCGGATCAGTGGCATGATCACGGACGCCTCCGTGCCGGAAGGCGGCGCGCACAGTCTCGTGATGGCGGATGTCCGCCGCATTGGTGATGGTCTTGCTGTTCTGCGCGAAGCCGATGCGAAGGCGGGTGCCGATGTCGACATCAAGGCTCTCGACGCCGACAACATTCGCAGCCGCCTTGCCGGTGCTGGCATTGCGCTCGGTGCCGATGTCCCGGCCGAGGTTTTCGAGGCCGCCAAGGCATACCGCGCGGACATCGATTTCAGCCAGCTCCTGATGACCATCGCGGTCTTGGCGCTTGCGATTGGCGCGCTGCCGCTCGCCTATATCCGCATCGATCCCGAACTTCGGGCGCGCAACATCAGCGAGAGCTTCGTCAAGGCGATCTTGATGATCTCCTCGCTCGTGGCGATCATGACCACGGTTGGCATCGTCGGTTCGCTGGTCGTCGAAACCTATGTCTTCTTCACCATCTATCCGGCCCAGGACTTCTTCTTCTCGACCGTCTGGAACCCGCAGTTCCGCGGTGGATCCGACCTCGGTATCCTGCCGCTGCTATGGGGCACCTTCTACGTCTCGCTGATCTCGCTGATCATCGCCGTTCCGATCGGCCTGATGATCGCGGTGTTCCTGTCGGAATATGCCGGCCCGAAGACCCGCAGCATCGTCAAGCCGGCGATCGAAATGCTGGCCGGTATCCCGACCATCGTCTACGGTCTCTTCGCACTCGTTACGGTCGGCCCTTTCCTGCGCGACTGGCTGGCCCAGCCGCTCGGCCTCGGAAGTTCGTCCTCGTCCGTTCTGACGGCTGGCCTCGTGATGGGCGTGATGATCATCCCCTTCGTCTCCTCGCTGTCGGACGACATCATCAATGCCGTTCCCCAGGCGCTGCGTGACGGTTCTTATGCACTGGGTTCCACCCAGTCGGAGACGATCAAGCAGGTCGTCCTGCCGGCCGCTCTTCCGGGCATTGTCGGCGCCGTCCTGCTCGCCGCCAGCCGCGCGATCGGCGAGACCATGATCGTCGTGCTCGGGGCAGGGGCCTCGGCGAAGCTCGATCTCAATCCTTTCGAGGCGATGACGACGGTGACGGTCAAGATCGTCAGCCAGCTGACTGGGGATACCGAATTTGCAAGCCCCGAGACCCTGGTTGCCTTCGCGCTCGGCCTCACCCTTTTCGTCATCACGCTCCTCCTGAACGTGATCGCCCTCTACATTGTCCGTAAGTACCGGGAGCAGTACGAATGACCGACCTCACCGCATTCGGAGCCCCCGCAGCAAAGGGGCAGGCCAAGTCTCTTTTGAGCCTCGACGAACGGACCCGCAAGCGCAATGCCGCTGAAGCGCGTTTCCGCCTGCTCGGCAAGGCCGCCGTCGCCTTCGGCATCATCGCGCTCGTCGGCCTTCTCGCCTCGATCCTGTCGAACGGCCTGTCCTCCTTCCAGCAGACCTACATCACCATCGACGTCTATCTGGATCCGGCCAAGCTCGATCCGTCCGGTACCGGAGATCGCGCTGCCATCGCCAAGGTCTCGACCTTTGGTTACGCGCCGCTGATTCAGAAGGCTCTGGGTGACGCAATAGCCGCCAAGGGCCTGGCCTCAGAGGGTTTGACTCCCAAAGCTGTAGGCGAACTGATCTCCAAGGATGGGCCTGCCAACCTCCGCAACTACGTGCTGGCCGACCCCTCCGTCATCGGCAAGACGGTCTCGTTCGACCTCCTGGCTGCCGGTCGCATCGACGGCTACTACAAGGGCCGCGTGACGATGGAGAGTGCCAAGCTCGACCGCAATGTTTCGCCCGAGCAGCTGGTGCTGGCCGACAAGCTGAAGGAAGCCGGCATTCTGGTGACCAAGTTTAACTGGTCCTTCTTCACCTCGGCAGATGCCTCGGACACCCGTCCTGAAGCCGCCGGCCTCGGTATCGCCATCATCGGCTCCGCCTACATGATGCTGATCGTCTTGGTGCTTTCGCTGCCGATCGGCGTCGCCACGTCCATCTATCTGGAAGAGTTCGCGCCGCAGAACTGGTTCACCGACCTCATCGAGGTGAACATCGCCAATCTGGCGGCCGTTCCCTCCATCGTCTTCGGTATTCTGGGCCTCGCCGTGCTGATCAACTTCGTCGGGCTGCCCCAGTCGGCGCCGATCGTCGGCGGCTTGGTTCTGACCCTGATGACCCTGCCGACCATCATCATTGCCACCCGTTCGGCGTTGAAGGCCGTGCCGCCTTCGATCCGCGACGCCGCCCTCGGTGTCGGCGCCTCGAAGATGCAGTCGATCTTCCACCACGTCCTGCCGCTCGCCATGCCGGGCATCCTCACCGGTGCGATCATCGGTCTGGCCCGTGCGCTGGGCGAGACCGCACCGCTGCTCCTGATCGGCATGGTCGCCTTCGTCAAGGAATTCCCCGCCGGCCCGCCGGACGGTTTCTTCCAGCCCGCCTCGGCGCTGCCGGTGCAGGTCTACAACTGGACCCAGCGCGGTGACCCGGCCTTCGTGGAGCGTGCCTCCGGCGCCATCATCGTCCTGCTGGTCTTCCTGATCCTGATGAACCTGGTTGCAATCATTCTTCGTCGCCGCTTTGAGCGCCGTTGGTAAGGGGGTGTATGATGATGAACAATCTCTCGACAAAGATGACGACGACGAAAGCGCCAATCATGACTGAATCCAAGATCACCGCACGCGACGTGCAGGTTTACTACGGCGAGAAGCAGGCCCTGCGCGACGTGAACATCGAGATCCGTCCGCGCTCGGTGACCGCCTTCATCGGTCCGTCGGGCTGCGGCAAGTCGACCTTCCTGCGCTGCATCAACCGGATGAACGATACGATCGCCAGCTGCCGCGTCGAGGGCAACATCCTGATCGATGCGGAGAACATCTACGACGCCAAGGTCGATCCGGTGCAGTTGCGCGCCAAGGTCGGCATGGTCTTCCAGAAGCCGAACCCGTTCCCGAAGTCGATCTATGAGAACGTCGCCTACGGCCCGCGCATCCACGGCCTCGCCAAGAACAAGGCCGACCTCGACGAGATCGTTTCGACCGCCCTGCAGAAGGCCGGCCTCTGGAACGAAGTCAAGGATCGCCTGGATGCGGCCGGTACCGGTCTGTCCGGCGGTCAGCAGCAGCGCCTGTGCATCGCTCGCGCCGTTGCCGTCAGCCCGGAAGTCATCCTGATGGACGAGCCCTGCTCGGCGCTTGACCCGATCGCAACCGCAAAGGTCGAGGAACTGATCCACGAACTGCGCGAGAACTACACGATCGTCATCGTCACCCACTCGATGCAGCAGGCCGCCCGCGTCTCCCAGCGTACGGCCATGTTCCATCTGGGCGAGCTCGTCGAAGAGAACGACACGGACAAGATGTTCACCAACCCGGACGATCAGCGCACGCAAGACTACATCATGGGCCGCTTCGGCTGAGGTCACTCGGTCACATCGGGCTCACTTCAACATCAAGGATCTAGGTTATGGCTTCCTCACACATCTATTCGGCCTTCGACGAGGAACTGAAATTCCTGATGCGCCGCATTTCCGAGATGGGCGGTCTGGCGGAGCAGATGGTCGCTGAAAGCGTGCGTTCGTTGGTCAATTCCGACGCAGCACTCGCCCAGAAGGTCATCTCTGACGACGTCGTCATGGACGCGATGGAAAAAGAAATCGGCGAAAAGGCTGTGGTGACCATCGCCAAGCGCCAGCCGGTCGCTTCGGACCTTCGCGAAATCATCGGTGCCCTTCGCATTGCCGCCGATCTGGAGCGCGTCGGCGATCTCGGCAAGAGCAACTCCAAGCGCGTTGTCGCCATCCAGGCGACGGGCGTTCCGCGCAAGCTCGCCCGCGGCCTTGAGCATCTCTCCGATCTGGCACTCGCCCAGCTCAAGGAAGTGCTCGACGTCTACACGACCCGCTCCGCCGAGAAGGCGAAGTCGATCCGCGACCGGGACGAAGAGATCGATGCGATCTACACCTCGCTGTTCCGTGAGCTTCTGACCTACATGATGGAAGATCCGCGTAACATCACCAGCTGCACGCATCTTCTCTTCTGCGCCAAGAACATCGAGCGCATCGGCGACCACGCGACCAACATCGCGGAGACCATCTACTACATGACAACAGGTGCGCCGCCGGAAGGCGAGCGCCCGAAGGAAGACCTGACGTCTTCCGTCGGTGCGATCACCGAATGAGCCTTGGCCACAGCGAGGTGATGGTCTGATGCAGCCGAAGATTGCCGTGGTGGAAGACGAGGAGGCGCTGAGCGTCCTCCTGCGCTATAATCTGGAGTCGGAAGGATATGAGGTCGAAACGATCCTGCGCGGCGACGAGGCCGAGATCCGTCTGCAGGAACGGGTACCGGACCTGCTGATCCTCGACTGGATGCTCCCGGGCGTCTCGGGCATCGAGCTCTGCCGGCGCCTGCGCGTGCGACCGGAGACCGAGCGCCTGCCGATCATCATGCTGACCGCGCGAGGCGAGGAGAGCGAGCGAGTGCGCGGACTGGCGACGGGGGCCGACGACTATGTCGTCAAGCCCTTCTCGACGCCGGAACTGATGGCCCGGGTCAAGGCGATGCTCCGTCGTGCCAAGCCCGAGGTTCTGTCGAGTGTGCTCCGCTGCGGCGACATCGAGCTCGACCGCGAGACGCATCGCGTGCACCGCAAGAGCCGCGAAGTGCGCCTCGGCCCGACCGAGTTCCGGCTTCTCGAATTCCTGATGACCTCGCCCGGCCGCGTTTTCTCGCGTTCGCAGCTGCTCGACGGCGTGTGGGGTCACGACATCTATGTCGACGAGCGCACGGTCGACGTGCATGTCGGGCGCCTGCGCAAGGCGCTGAATTTCTCCAACATGCAGGATGTGATCCGGACCGTTCGCGGTGCGGGCTATTCGATGGAAGCCTGAGGCTTCGAGCACTTGCCAACCAACCGAGGCCGCACGGAGGATTGTCCGTCGCGGCCCTTTTTGTTTTAACCTGCGGTTCAAAAGAAACGGGCCCCGAAGGACCCGTCTACATCATCTGATGTTCTTTCGATCGCTTAGCGAGCGGCCTTGCGGCGGTCGCTCACCGGCTGATAGGCCAGCTTTGCGTGATAAGTGCAGTAAGGCGATGCGTCGTTGATTTCGCAGCCGCAGAAGTGGAAGTCGTCCTTCATCGGATCGCCGATCGGCCACTTGCAAGTGCGTTCCGTCAGTTCCGTCAGCGCCAGACGGCGCGAGATCGGAACAACGACGTTCAGCGGACGGCTGACCTCGACTTCGTGGAAAGCGTCGACTTCGACTTCTTCTTTCAGCAGGGTGGCGCCGGAAGCCCGGGCAACGGTGCGGGTGGTGGCATTGGCGGCCGGACGGGCCTGGAAGGTCGTCGGGCGTTGCGTCTGTGTGGCGCGCTTGGCAGGACGCGCCGCAGAGGAACTGCCGCCGGCCTTGGCCCGGCCCGGCAGGTTCAGCCGGTGTACTTTGCCGATGACGGCGTTTCGGCTCACGCCACCCAGTTGCGCTGCGATCTGACTTGCGCTCAGGCCTTCGGCCCAGAGACGCTTCAGTTTTTCGACCCGCTCATCAGTCCAATTCATGCCATACTTCTCCGCCGCTCGCGTGTGTCATGGCAGAATCCGTCACCGTTGCTTCGAACGAATTCGAAACAAAACCGCCTCGTAACTGTCGGTGATCACTTCCGCCGCATGCAATCTCTTAATGAAATTTAACCTAGAGGCAGGCTGACTCTGTGACAAGAGTCGCAGGAATCATCTGGAATCGATTTTCCGGTTTTCCCCAACTTGCTTCCCGAGTGAGTCAAGTATGCAACAGGTGGAATCTGCGCCCGGGACTCGCGCGCGGTTCGGATCCGTTTTCCCCCGCGGACCCAAGTTTCGCCAAGTTTCGTTGACATTGCAGGGTTAAATGAAGATAGTGCCCTCGCCGCCGCAAGGCGGCATTTTTAATTGTCTCGAGCCCGCGGGGCTCGACCCCCGTACCCACTGCGGGATCAAGAAGGAATGCAATCGCCATGGCAGACGCTACGCCGCTCTATCAGACCTACAATCGGGCGCCGCTGCGTTTCGAGCGAGGCGAGGGCGTCTGGCTGATCACCGAGACCGGCGAGCGCTATCTCGATTTTGCCGCCGGCGTCGCCGTGACCTCGGTTGGCCATGGCAACCCGCATGTGGTAGGCGCGCTGAAGGATCAGGCCGACAAGGTCTGGCACCTGTCGAACCTCTATGAGGTGCCGGGTCAGGAGAAGTTGGCCAAGCGCCTGACGGATGTCACCTTCGCCGACCGCGTCTTCTTCACCAATTCGGGTGCCGAAGCGCTGGAATGTGCAATCAAGACGGCGCGCCGTTATCATTTTGCCAAAGGCCATCCGGAGAAGTTCCACATCATCACGATGGAAGGCGCCTTTCATGGCCGCACCATCGCGACGATCGCTGCCGGCGGTCAGGAAAAGTATCTCGAAGGTTTCGGTCCCAAGGCGCCCGGCTTCGACCAGGTTCCCTTCGGTGATCTCGATGCCGTCAAGGCCGCCATCACGGATGCGACGGCCGGTATTCTCGTCGAGCCCGTTCAGGGCGAAGGCGGCATCCGCCCGATCCCGGTCGAGATGCTGCGGGCACTCCGCGACCTGTGCGACGAGCATGGCCTGCTTCTGATCCTCGACGAGGTCCAGTGCGGCGTCGGCCGTACCGGCAAGCTATTCGCCCATGAATGGGCCGGCATCACGCCCGATCTCATGGCGGTTGCCAAGGGCATCGGCGGCGGTTTCCCGCTTGGCGCCTGCCTGGCGACCGAAGAGGCCGCCCACGGCATGAAACCGGGCACCCATGGTTCGACCTATGGCGGCAATCCGCTTGCCATGGCCGTCGGCAATGCCGTGCTTGACGTCGTGCTGGCCGAAGGCTTCCTCGACCATGTTCGCGATGTGGCGCTTGTCTTCCGCCAGGGTCTGGCCTCACTCGGCGACCGCTATCCCGATGTGATCGAAGAGGTCCGCGGTGAAGGCCTGATGCTCGGCATGAAGGCCAAGGTGCCCAACACCGAACTTTTGATGGCGATGCGCGACGAGCATCTGCTTGGCGTTCCCGCCGGCGATAACGTCATCCGCCTGCTGCCGCCGCTTACCGTCAGCGTCGCCGAGGCCCGTGAGGGCATCGCCCGCATCGAGCGCGCCGCAGAACACATCCGCGCCAAGGCCGCTGTAACCGCGTAAGGTCAAGACAGGTACAACTCATGGCATCCCCGAAGCATTTCCTCGATCTCTCCGCCGTTTCAGCGCAGGACCTGCGTCACATGCTGGACGACGCGCGCACCCGCAAGCAGGCGACGAAGGTCGGCAATGCCGACAAGCCGCTTGCCGGCAAAATGCTGGCGATGATCTTCGAGAAGCCGTCCACCCGTACCCGCGTCTCGTTCGACGTCGGCATGCGCCAGTTGGGTGGCGAAACCCTGTTTCTCTCCGGCACCGAAATGCAGCTCGGCCGTGCCGAGACCATCGGCGATACCGCGAAGGTGCTTTCGCGTTACGTTGACGCGATCATGATCCGGACGACGGATCACTCCCGTTTGCTGGAACTGGCAGAGCATGCGACGGTGCCGGTGATCAACGCCCTGACGGACTTGACCCACCCCTGCCAGATCATGGCAGACATTCTGACGGTCGAGGAACATCGTGGCCCGATCGCCGGCAAGACGCTGGCCTGGACCGGGGACGGCAACAATGTGCTGCATTCTTTGGTCGAAGGTTCGGCCCGTTTCGGTTACAAGATGAACATGGCCGTGCCGCTGGGCTCCGAGCCGGATGACAAGATCCTCAACTGGGCCCGCAACAATGGCGGCGAGATCATGCTCTGCCATGATGCCGACCGTGCCGTTGCCGGCGCCGACGCAGTGATCACCGACACCTGGGTGTCGATGAACCAGGAGCACAAGGCGCGCGGCCACAACGTCTTTCAGCCGTTCCAGGTCAATGCGGAGTTGATGAAGAAGGCGAAGCACGAGGCGCTCTTCCTCCACTGCCTGCCGGCTCATCGCGGCGAAGAAGTAACGGACGAGGTGATCGACGGCGCCCAGTCGGTGGTCTTCGACGAGGCGGAAAATCGCCTTCATGCGCAGAAGTCCATTCTCGCCTGGTGCCTCGGCGCCATCTGAGGCGCGGGGCAAGCGGGCAGGGCGATGTCTTGACCTTTGGCGCAGGTGATCCCATCTGTGCGCTTTCTGATCGGGCTGCTCAAGCCCTGCGATTGGGCGTTTCGGCGCCAGGAGTACATTCATGTCGAATAGACAAGCAGAACTCGGCGAATTCGGTTTCGCCGGTGACGACAGCGTGGTGCCCTTTCAGGTCGAAGGGCTCGACGTGCGCGGCCGTGCCGTCCAGCTCGGGCCGCTGATCAACACCATTCTCGACCGCCACGCCTATCCGCAGCCGGTTGCACGCCTGCTCGCGGAAGCCATCGTCCTGACCGTCCTGATCGGCACGTCGCTGAAATTCGAAGGCAAGTTTACGGTTCAGACCAAGGGTGACGGGCCGGTCGACCTGCTGGTCGCCGACTTCACCACGCCGGAAAACGTCCGCGCCTATGCCCGCTTCGATGAACAGGCGCTGGCCGACGCCGTTGCCGCCGGCCGCTCGTCGCCGGAACAGCTGCTGGGCACCGGCGTGCTTGCCTTCACCATCGACCAGGGCTCTTTCATGCAGCCCTATCAGGGCATCGTGCCGCTAGACGGAACCTCGCTCGAAGACATCGCCGGCGTCTATTTCCGCCAGTCGGAACAGATTCCGACGCGGGTGCGCCTGGGGGCTGCCGAGCTCTTCGACCGCGACGAGAATGGCAAGCCGCGCCGCACCTGGCGGGCCGGTGGTCTGATCGCGCAGTTTCTGCCTGAGGCACCGGAGCGCATGCGTCATCCGGACCTTCATGGCGGCGACGGTGACGATCGTGAAACCGACCTGCATGGTGACGAGGCGTGGGACGAGGCCCGCATGCTAGTCGACACGATCGATGCCGACGAACTGACCGACCCTCAGGTTGGCGTCGAACGGCTGTTGTTCCGACTCTTCCACGAGCGCGGCGTGCGGGCCTTCGCCCCCCAGGCGGTACACGACAGGTGCAATTGTTCGCGTGACAAGATCAAAGGCGTGCTGCAGGGCTTTTCCGCAGAAGAGATCGAGTCGAGCATGGAGGAGGGTCAGGTGACGGTTACCTGCGAATTCTGTTCGACCAGCTATCACTACCAGCCAAGCGAGCTTATTGCCGCGTAAACATAAGCTCTGCCGGCCGGCACTGATCCGGCCGGTCTACCCCAGTTAGATTGCATGCCGCGAATGGTTGTATCCTATCGCGACATTCATTTATTCTAAACGGCAGATGCCTAAAATCCGGCAATACCTTCGCGAGGGATGCCATGGGGTTTAATGCAAATAGAGCAGTGCCGTACGACACATCGCGCAGGGACAGGGACGCGGAAGGCACTGTTGATCCCCCGGGGTTCGGCAAACTCCTTCGTCATCTCAAGAGCCAGTATCATGTCTGGACCAGCGCTACGCGCCGCCGCGCCATGGCGGATGCGTATCGACCGATTGTACGGGGTTTTCTGCTGCCAGGTTGTGCCTATTATGTCTTCGTGACATGGGGACACTGGGAAGACGAGACGGGACTCCCGTTCCTGATCCTCGCCGGCATCAGCCTTTCTACCGCAATCCTTTACGCCATCTTCCGCTGGGTTATGCTGCCTGCTGGTGGCACACCGCTCCGCAGGCTCGAGGCGATCGGTCTCATCACGAACCTGCTGATGTATGCAAACGTCCTCGCCTATATGACGCTGCATTTCGAAGAGCAGAAGCTCATCTATTTCGTGCTCATGGCGGTGGTTTTTTCGACCACCGGCGTCACACTGCGGGCAACGCTTGCGAGCGTCGTCATTTCCATCGGCACCCTCTTCATTTTCGCCCGCCAGGCCACGCCCGAGATTGCACATCAGTTCGCCTTCATCGGCGTTGCCACCTCCTTCGCCTCGCTGGGCATGGCGACGCTGTTGCGCAAGGCGATCCTGCGCCAGATCGACGCGCGCCTCTTTGCCGATCAGCTTGCGGCTCTCGACAGTCTGACGGGGATCGCCAATCGACGCTCGATCTTCGCCCGCGTCGACAGGCTGGTGGAGGAGAAGACGCCCTTTTGGATCGGCATTCTCGACCTTGATGGTTTCAAGTCGATCAATGACATTTATGGCCATGCCGTCGGTGATCATGTCCTGTGCGAAGTCGTGGATCGGCTGGGCGATCGGGGTGATGCCGGCATCCAGTTCGGCCGCATCGGTGGCGACGAATTCGCCGTTGTCGTCATCGGAGAACACGAGGCAAGCGAAATAGAGGCAATCGGCAATGGTCTGATCAAGGCAATCAGCCGGCCCTATGAAATGCAGCCAATGCTGCTTTCCCTGGGAGGTACGATTGGCTTCGCGCAGTTCCCCGCCATGGGAGACAGTACGCGACAGATCTACGAGAAGGCTGACTTTGCGCTCTACCGCGGCAAGCAGTCTGCCCGAGGGCAGACGGTGGTCTTTACATCCGACCAGGATCAGGAGATGCGCGAAGCGCTTTCCCTGGAGCGGGCGCTGCGCGAGGCCAATCTGGAGCAGGAACTCTACCTGCTGTTCCAGCCGCAATTCGACGTCAAGAAACAGGCAGTCGTCAGCTTCGAGGCGCTTGCCCGCTGGCAAAGCCCGGCCCTTGGATTGGTCCCGCCTGATCGCTTCATCCGTGCTGCCGAGCGGGCCGGGCTGATCCAGAGTGTCACGCAGGTCCTTTTCAGCAAGGCGCTGGACGCACTAGACCTGTGGCCGGAGCACATCACCATTTCCTTCAATCTCTCGGCTCAGGACCTGGCCGATCGCGCCTTTCTCTTTTCGCTTGTGGCTCAGGTCACGAAGCGGGGCATCGCGCCGTACCGGGTAGAATTCGAGATCACCGAGACGGCGGTGATGAAGGACATCGCCGCCTCCAGGCTCCTGCTCGAGGATCTTTCCGGCCTCGGCTTCAGGATCGCCCTCGATGACTTCGGCTCCGGCTATTCAAGCTTCGAATACCTGGACCAGCTGCCGCTGAACAAGGTGAAGATCGACAAGACATTCGTGCGCAAGGTGGCGCAAAGCGCAACCTCCCGCGAGATCGTCGCTGGCATCATCACCCTGTGTCGCAATCTCGACCTGAAATGCGTTCTGGAGGGCGTCGAGACGGAAGAAGAGATGCGGAACCTCAGCCCGCTTTCGCCTCAACTGATCCAGGGCTATCTCTACGGAAACCCGATGTCACAGCGCGACGTACTCGGCCTGTTGCTCGCGGCAGAGCATGCGGAGGAAGCCGAGTCCACCGCATAAGATGCGGTTACGCTGACTTGCCATCGCAGTCACAGCACGTTAGGACATCCGCATCCACTAGGACCCGGTGCAAATCCGGGTGGCTCTTCTGGCCGCCGATCCGCCAGACAACCTCAGCAACGCAATCCTCCCCCAGTCAGGCTCTGCCCGGCTCGTTGTCCTATTCTGTGGTTTTTATGACATCCTTCATCACCTATCGACGCGAGTGGTCCGCCAACCCTCTGCGTGAAATGCTCGCCGGCGCGGTTGCCACTTTCGCGCTCATCCCCGAGGTCATCGCCTTCTCCTTCGTCGCGGGCGTCGATCCGCAGGTCGGCCTCTTCGCCTCCTTCGTGATCGGCATCGTGATTGCCTTTGCCGGCGGGCGTCCTGCGATGATTTCCGCAGCCGCAGGCTCCGTTGCTCTCGTCGTGGCACCCTTGGTCGCGGCACATGGTCTGCCTTATCTGCTGGCCGCCGGCCTGCTGGCGGGCCTGATCCAGATCGTCTTCGGCCTTCTGCGTCTCGGCGCTCTGATGCGCTTCGTGTCGAAATCCGTCCGTACCGGCTTCGTCAACGCGCTGGCAATCCTCATCTTCGCGGCGCAACTGCCGCATATCCTGGATGGCGGCTGGCTGAACTATGCGATGATCGCAGCCGGCCTTTGCATCATCTATCTCGTGCCTCGGCTGATGACGGCCATCCCGTCGCCGCTGATCTGCATCCTGGTGCTTACGATCGGCGCCTCGGTCCTCGATCTGCCGGTCCTGACGGTTGCCGATCTCGGTCACCTGCCGGACTCGCTTCCCACCCTTTCCTGGCTCACTGTGCCGCTCAATCTGGAAACGCTGCAGATCGTTGCCGGTCCCGCAGTGGCCATCGCGATGGTTGGACTGTTGGAATCAATGATGACGGCAAGCGTGGTCGATGACCTGACGGACACACCGAGTTCCAAGAACCGGGAAAGCACCGGCCTTGGCCTTGCCAATGTCGCTGCCAGTCTCTTCGGCGGCATTGCCGGTTGCGGCATGATCGGCCAGACGGTCAGCAATGTGAAATACGGTGGCCGCGGCCGCCTTTCCACGCTGTTCGCCGGCGCGCTTCTGCTTGTCCTGATGGTTCTGCTGAAGCCTTGGGTGTCCCAGGTTCCGGTCGCGGCACTCGTTGCCATCATGGTGATGGTTTCGATGGACACCTTCGACTGGTCGTCGCTCCGGAGCCTCATTGTGCATCCGAAGATGTCGAGCGTCGTGATGGTCGCGACCGTGATTGTTACGGTGCTGACGGCAAACCTCGCACTCGGCGTCGCCGTTGGCGTGTTGTTGAGCGGCGTCTTCTTCACCTTCAAGGTCGCGCGCCTGCTGAAGGTCGAGACGGTAGCCGACGAGGCGGCGGGCCTGCTTCGCTACCAGGTCTCGGGACAGGTCTTCTTTGCCTCTGCCGATCTCTTCGTCGACGCATTTGATATCCGTGACGCCGAAGGCCTTCGGGTCGTGATCGATCTAACTCAGGCTCATCTCTGGGACATCACGGCGGTCGCTGCCCTCCACCGTGTCGTCCAGCGGTTCCAGGCGCACGACATCCCCGTAGAGGTGCTGGGCCTCAATCAGGCAAGCGCGACGTTGATCGACAGCGTTGGGCCGGCAGGAGAAGCGCGCCCGGCCTGACCTCCTATAGGCGACAACAATCCGCCGGGTTCCGAGGGAGCGCGGCGGCTTAACATTGTAAAGGCATTGGCGTTTCTCAGGCCGGTACGGAGGCCGACCTTTCCGCCAAAGCGGCCTCCACCGCAAGATCCGCCATCGCCAGGATCGCCTCGCGGGTCGAGGCGGCGGCGATGAAGCGGCCGTTGTGACAGAAGCTGGCGCCCTTGACGCCGCAAATGGCTTCGAGCTCGCCATTGCTCAAGCCCGCCCAGGCGGCCGGCAAGTCGGCTCGAAGTTCAAAACCTTCGTCCGTTCGGCGGATACCGGTGATGCACCAGTCCTTGTCCCGAGGATGCACCACGAAGAGCAGGTGGTCGGCACCGGCCTTCACAATGGCCGGGCGGAACGGCATGCCGACGGGAAGTTCCAGCACACGCCCCTCACCAGTCTGCGCGATGGCTGCGGTCACCACAGACTCCGCCCGGCATTTGGCGGCACGCTGGGCGATGCCCGCTTCGACGAGGCTCCGGGCGATGGCGAGCGCCGCTTGGAACCCGCGCTCCTCAGCCTCTGTGCTGCGGTCGTCAAAGACGGGTTTCAGCGTCTCCAAGAGGCTGGGGAGCGTCAGGTCGGCAAGAGGGCCGGCGCTAGCCGGGCTCAGGGCGCCATTGTCCATCAGGTCCACCGGCAGCACAAACTTCCGGTCGAAGCCTTGATGAATGTTCTCGATATCGGCTTCGGGAATGCCGAGTGCCGCGAGATAGGCTTGGCCGTAGTGTTTCCAGACTAGGCCGAACGAGCTGTAGGGCTGGCCGTCGTCGCGCAAGGGCGCGCCGCGCTGGTGGTGGTCGAAGATTTGCGCCTCGGCATCATAGCGGCCGCCGACATCAAAGATGATCCTGTCTGTCGCCGGCGTGATCCACTCCGGCGCCCGGCTGCGCACGATGCGTGCCTGCGGAAAAAGCCGCGTGAGGATGACGCTGGACAGAAGTTCATCGGCATGGAAGCCACCATTATGGGTGACGAGGAAGGCTGGGTTCATGCCGGGATACCTTTTGCCAGACGAAACGGGTGCCAGCTCTGATAGCGTCCGCCGCAAGCGAACTCAACCCGCTCTAGTTCAGCGTACGATGCATGCCCGGGCTGTCGAGAGAAAAGGCAGGAATATCGACATCGAACGTCTCCCCATCCTCGGTTTCCATGCGGTACGAGCCGTACATCATGCCAGACGGCGTATCGAGCGGGCAGCCGGAGGAATATTCATAGGTCTCGCCTGGGTCGAGCCGTGGCTGCTCGCCAACCACGCCTGGGCCGCTCACCTCGTCGACCTGGCCGTTCTGGTCCGTGATATGCCAATAGCGGTGGGTCAGCCGCACGGCCGAGCGCGAATGGTTTGAAATCACGATCCGGTAACCCCAGACATAGCGGCTGTCGTCCGGGTCGGACTGTTCCTCGAGATAGTAAGGTTCTACGAGAACCTCGATGTCCCGTGTCAGTGCGCGATACATGCCTGGACCCTGCTCAATCTGCCTGCGTTCATGTCAACATGGAAACCTTCTCACCGGCAACAAGGACCGGCGCGACATTTGTAACCATGCCATGGGATAACGACGCAACGGTGTGCGTCAAGGCCGATTGCTCAGCCGCAGGCTTGGCTGCGGCTGAATATTTTTGGGTTTGGTTCAGTCCTGCGGCGATTTCATAGCCCTTTGAGGGCCTTGGCAAAATCTTCCAGCAGGTCAGCAGTGTCTTCGATCCCGCAAGACAGGCGCACGGTTCCGCCCGAGATGCCGAGCTCGGCCCGTGCCTCGTCGTTGAGGTTCTTGTGCGTCGTGGTCGCCGGATGGGTGATCAGGCTCTTGGCATCGCCGAGATTGTTGGAGATCTTGATGATCTCGAGCGCATTCTGCAGCTTGAAGGCTGCTTCCTTGCCGCCCTTCATCTCGAAGCAGACCAGCGTCGAGCCGCCGGTCATCTGCTTGGCGATGATATCGGCCTGCGGATGGTCCTTGCGGCCCGGGTAGATGACCTTCGCGACTGCATTTTGTTCCGCCAGGAAATCGGCGATCGCTGCTGCATTGGCCGTCTGCTGCTTGACGCGCAGGGGCAGCGTCTCGATGCCCTTCAAAAGCGTCCAGGCATTGAACGGCGACATGGCCGGGCCGGTATGGCGGAAATAGTCGTGCAGATTCTCATCGATCCATTCCTTCGACGACAGCACCACGCCGCCGAGGCAACGGCCCTGGCCGTCGATATGCTTGGTCGCGGAATAGACGACGACATGGGCGCCGAGTTCCAGCGGCTTCTGGAAGAGCGGGGTCGCGAAGACGTTGTCGACAATCAGCTTGGCGCCGATCTGGTCGGCGAGCTTGGCGACGCCGGCAATATCGACCACTTCGAGCGTCGGATTGGTCGGGCTTTCGAGGAACATCACCTTGGTGTTCGGCCGGATGGCGGCTTCCCAGTTGGCGAGATCGCGGCCATCAACGAGCGTGCATTCGACGCCGTAGCGCGGTGCGAGCGTCTCGACGACATAGCGGCAGGAGCCGAATAGGGCACGGGCGGCGACGATATGGTCGCCGGCCTTGACCTGGCAGAGCACGGCAGCCGCAACAGCCGCCATGCCCGATGCCATGGCGCGGGCATCTTCGGCACCTTCCAGCAGGCACATGCGCTTCTCGAACATGTCGTTCGTCGGGCTGCCGTAGCGGGCGTAGATATAGCCGTCATTCTCGCCCTTGAAGCGTGCTTCCGCCGCTTCCGAGCTGTCATAGACGAAGCCCTGGGTCAGGAAGATCGCTTCCGAGGTTTCGCCAAAGGGAGACCGCAGCGTGCCGCCATGGACGAGTTGGGTGGCCGGGCGCCAGTTCTTGCTCATGCACGTGCCTTTCGAACACAAAAAAACCGGTCGCGTGAACGGACCGGTTTCGTAAACCCGGTCTATTTAGCTACTTGTTTAACGTGGCTGCAAGCCGACCGGCCAAATCACCACGGGATAAGGCTGCCTTACGCCTTCGCGGGCCTTGCGTCAATTGGCGGGCTTTGGTTTTGTCAAGCCCAAACAGGATAGAGAAAATGACCAGTAAACCCGGCATTCTGGCGGATCGCGCCATCGGCGCCTTGTTCGGCGAGGGGCGGCTGATCAGCGAAGCCATGCTCGACCACGACCAGATCCAGCCGGCGAGCCTGGATCTGCGGCTCGGCGGCAAGGCGATCCGCGTGCGCGCCAGCTTCATGCCGGGCCGGGCACACACGGTCGCCGAGAAGCTGGAGCGGCTGACCCTGCACGAAATCGATCTCGAAAACGGCGCGGTGCTGGAAACCGGCTGCGTCTACATCGTGCCCTTGATGGAAAGCCTCGACCTGCCGGCCGATATCTCGGCCTCGGCCAATCCGAAGAGCTCGACCGGCCGCCTCGACATCTTCACCCGCGTGATGGTCGATTACGCGCAGGAATTCGACAAGGTGCCGGCCGGCTACAAGGGAAAGCTCTATCTGGAGATTTCCCCGCGCACCTTCCCGATCATCGTCCGGCGTGGCTCGCGCCTGTCGCAGATCCGCTTCCGCGTCGGTCATGCGCTGCTCGCAGAAACCGAACTCTTCGACCTGCACAAGGCCGAGACTCTGGTCGCGAGCGACATGCCCAACGTCTCCGGCGGCGGCATCGCGCTGTCGATCGACCTCAAGGGCTCCGGCCCGCAAGGACTGATCGGCTATCGTGGCAAGCACCACACCTCGGTCATCGATGTCGACCGCAAGGGCGCTCACGAGGTTCTGGATTTCTGGGAACCGCTCCACAGCCGTGGCCGCGACGAACTGATCCTCGACCCGGACGAATTCTATATCTTGGTGTCCAACGAGGCCGTGCACGTGCCCCCGCTCTATGCCGCCGAGATGACGCCCTATGACCCGCTTGTCGGCGAATTCCGCGTCCATTACGCCGGCTTCTTCGACCCCGGCTTCGGCCATGCCCCGGCCGGCGGCTCCGGCAGTCGCGCGGTGCTGGAAGTCAGAAGCCACGAGGTTCCCTTCATCCTCGAACACGGCCAGGTCATCGGTCGCCTGGTCTACGAGCACATGCAGGAACGCCCGGAAGGCCTCTACGGTACGGGCCTCGGCTCCAACTACCAGGCTCAAGGGTTGAAACTCTCCAAGCATTTCCGCCTGCCGGAGTAACAAAGGCACCGGCAAACCCGGCCGCCGCCGCTTGACACCGGCGGCGAACTGTTGGATTCCTCTCCCCGTCGCGGGTGTAGCTCAATGGTAGAGCAGCAGCTTCCCAAGCTGAATACGAGGGTTCGATTCCCTTCACCCGCTCCAGCTCACCGTTGTAAGTGCGCCTAGATTTGCGCCCGTTTGTCCCCCATAGGCGTGGGACTTCAGAGTAGATAGAGCTATGATGTGGGCATGAGCAGTGATGAGTACGGGCACCAATGCTAAGCTTTGCACGTCAAATTAGACAGAACCTTTTCCCAAAACCGCGAGAAAAAGGGTTACGGCGTACTCCTTTTTATGTTCGCTATCCCTATTCGGGACGAGTAAGCATTGTCATGGCGGACATGAGGGGGATGTGTGGCATCGAACGCGGCTTCTTCTTCAATCGGATTCCCAAGTCGGCGAATTCGACCGTGTCGGTGTTTGTTGCCGGCAGCAGTGGTATCTCAAGTGTGCCGGGCGATCTGGTGGGCAATTGGGCAAAGTATGCCTTCCCGAAGCCGAGTGATCTGGAGACCGAGCAGCTCGAAAAATTCGAAGCTAGTTTCAAGTTCACATTTGTCCGAAATCCTTACACGAGGGTTCTATCGGCCTACCTGGACAAGGTGAAGACTGGCAAGAAAATGCCCCCTCTGCCGGATTTTTACAGTTTTTGCCAATACCTCGATCGGGGAGGCCTGCATGCAAACGCTCATTGGGCACCGCAGTCCAGTTTGCTCTTAATCCCGCTGCATCGGTTCGATTTCATCGGCCGCATGGAGACCCTGTCTCAAGACATGTCGGTAGTTGGAAGACGATTGGGTTTTCGGGCGGTAGACGGTAATGTTCGTGCGGGGCCAAAATCCACCAATGCGGACAAGTTGCTGGCTGAACATCTTGATGACGGCAGTCGCCTTATCCTGAATAGGCTGTACGCCGAGGATTTCGACGCCTTCGGCTATACCAAGTTGTGAGCAGGGTGCAGGTCCACGAGTAGGGCTGGATAGCGTATGGCGTTAGGATCCCCTTTACTCGAACTCCCCCGCAAACCGCCCAAACGCCGCCAGCAAATCCCCCAGTCGCTTGGCTGTAGCCTCGTCCGTCAGCTTGCCCTCCGCGTCGAACAGCGTATGCGCCCGCGACACCATCAGGCGTTTCTCCGAAAACACCCGGCAGCCAAGCGTATGCAGGACCGAGAGCCAGGCATTCTGGCTGAGCAGCGTGCCGAAATTGCCGGGTGAAGCGCCGACCAGGGCGAAGGGCTTGCCGCCGAAGACCTTGGCTGTGTCAGAGGAGGGGCGCGACAGCCAGTCGATGGCGTTCTTGAAGGGGCCGGGAATGCCGTTATTGTATTCGGGGGTGAACAGGATCACGCCGTCGGCGGCGATGATCTTGTCTTTCAGCGCCGTGACGGCAGCCGGGATGCCTTCGGCCTCTTCCAGATCGCCGTCATAAAGCGGAATGCCATGGATGCCCGCAGCCTCCAGCGTATAGCCTTCGCCCTTGATCTCTGTCGCGGCCCTGAGAAGCGCCGTGTTGAGCGAGCCCTTGCGCAGGCTTCCCGAAATGCCGAGCAGTGTCACCATGGTCTTTTCCTCGTCTCGATTTGTTGTAAGGGAGGGTAGAACAGGGAGACGACCATGACCAGCGGCCTGCACCACATCACGGCAATAACCCGCAAGATCCAGGCCAATGTCGACTTCTACTGCGGCTTCTTGGGGTTGCGCCTCGTCAAGCGCACCGGCGGCTTCGAGGATGCGGCACAGCTGCATCTCTTCTATGGGGATGCGGTGGCAAGCCCCGGCTCGCTCGTGTCATTTCTTGCTTGGGAGGACGGCTCTCCGGGCCGCGTTGGTCACGGTGCGGCAAGCGAGATCGCCTTTGCCATTCGCCCTCAGGCGTTCGGCTTTTGGCTGACCCGGGCGCTGCAATCGGGAATTGGAACCGAAGGTCCGGCGATGGAGTTCGGCGAGCCGGTGCTGCGGCTGAAAGATCCCGATGGTATCATCGTCAAGCTTGTGGGGACCGAGGCGGTCAAGGGCGGCACGCCCTGGAACGCACGTGGCATCGAGACTGACGACGCGATCATCGCCCTGCGCGGGGCGACGCTTCTGTCCGAGCATACGACCGAAACGACAGGTTTTCTGGCGCGCCATGGCGGGTTTGTGCCTGTGGAAACGGCCGGCAGCATCACCCGCATGATATCGCAGAGCGGCCAGATCCTCGATATTAGGGACGCGACCGGTTTCTGGCCGGCAGCACCTGGCACCGGCGCCATCGATCACGTGGCACTGCGCCTGCCCGATGTCGCCGCCGTGGATGCCGAGGTCGCGTCGCTGGCGAGCGAGGGGATCGATGCGGTCAACGTGCATGACCGCAAGTATTTCTATTCGCTATATGTCCGCGAGCCGGCCGGAGGCCTGATCGAACTGGCGACGGATGATGGTCAGGGCTTTTCCATTGATGAACCCCTGGAGGTGCTCGGAACCACCCTCTTCATTCCCGATCATTTTCGCCTGCGCCGCGAGGATATCGTGCCCATGCTGCCGCAGTTCGGTTTACCCGGCGAGCCGCGCATCCTCTATCGCGACCTGCCTTTCGTCTATCGAATCCACGAGACTGACGCCCCGGATGGCTCAACCCTGATGCTGTTGCACGGGACAGGGGGTAACGAAGCGAGCCTCCTGCCGCTCGGCCGCAAGATCCGGCCGGCAGCCACCCTGATCGGGTTGCGCGGTCGCGCAACGGAAGAGGGTGTCGCGCGCTTCTTCCGCCGCTTCGGGCCACTTGAGTTCGACCAGGCAGACATCCGTGCGGAAGCGGACGCCTTCGCGGCCTTTGTCGAGCAGGCGGTTGAGGCTTATGGGCTGGCGGCGCAAGAGACGGCCTATCTCGGTTATTCGAACGGGGCCAATCTCCTGGCTGCGGCAATGCTGCTGCATCCGGGTCTCGTGCGCCGAGCCGTCCTGATCCGCCCGGTGCCGGTGCTGGATCCCTGGCCAGAGACAGACCTTCGGGGAAGTGATATCCTGATCCTTGCTGGAAGCGAAGACCCTTACCATGCGCGCTCAGTTCGCCTTGCAGACGGTCTGCAGGCGCTTGGGGCCAAAGTGACGCTGGAGGATGTCGACGCCGGTCACGAACTCTCCGGCGAGGACACGCTGCGCGCCGCCGCCTTCTTGCGCTGATCCATCGCCAAGCGGCTGGGGCTGTGGGGCGTCTTGTTCCAGTAGAAGGGGCGCAGACGCAGCTCCACCACGGCTTTCCAGGCGGCCAGAGAGACGGACATCCAGTAAACCGGGATCATCAGCCATTTCCACCCCATGCCCTGCTTCTCGCGGTCCGTCATCGGTGTGGCGCCGAGCGCGAAGAAGACCGTGTAGCTGCCGATGATGTTGACGATGTCGATGCCGAGCATCATCGAGGTGAACAGGCCGGGCTGAGGGGCGGGGATCTTCAAGAGGGACAGGATCGAGAGGGTCACAAAGATCAGCATGCCGGGATGGCTGAGTGCCGCGACCAGCATGCCGCCGACAAGCAGTTGAAAGACCAGAAAGGAAAGCCAGCCCATGTCCCGGCCTGTGCGAAGCGGATGGCGCATCAGCACCAGCCAGGTTTGCAGCCAGCCCTTGTACCAGCGGGTTCGCTGTCCGAGCCACACTTTGAATGAAACGGGAGCGTCTTCCAGTGTGGGTAAGGTGATGGTCGAAGCGTGATAGCCCATACGATGAAGTCGCATGCCGAGATCGGCATCCTCCGTCACGTTGAACGGATCCCAGCCGCCGCTGTCGATCAACACCCGGGTGCGGAAATGATTGGACGTTCCCCCGAGCGGCAACGGCATGCGATGAAAGCCGAGCGCCGGCAGAAGACGGCGAAACAGGGCGGAATATTCGAGCGCGAAGATGGCGCTGATCCAGCTTTCGCCGGCATTGGCGATCACCAGCGGCGCCTGCAGGCAGGCGAGTTCCGGCGGGCCTAAGCGAAAGGCGTGATAGGCTTCGCGCAGTTGCTGCGGATGCGGGCGGTCCTCTGCGTCGTAGATGGTGAGGAATTCGCCGCGCGCACCCGCAAGCGCATAGGTGAGCGCCTTCGGTTTCGTCCGCGGCGCCAGCGCCGGAACCTCGACAACCTCGATATGCGGCCCGGGCTTGGCGGCACGAATGGCGGCCAAGGTCTCTTCATCATCCGCCTCGCAGACGAGCTTGATGTCGAGCCGGCTCTTCGGCCAGTCCAACGTATTAAGGGCTGCCAGCAATTGCGGCACGACAGCCGCCTCCCTGTAGATCGCCACCATCACGGTGTAGACCGGAAGCCGCCCCGTCTCCGCCTCCAGCACAGCCCGGCGCGGCGGGTTCTTTCGGCCATAGGCCACCACCATCAGCCGGAGGAAGAGCCCGCCAAGATGGAAGACGGACAACAGCATGTGAATGATGGCGAGACACAGGAGGGGCGCGAGCATGGCCGAAAGGCTCACGACGCAGAGAAAGAGGCCTGCAACAAAGCCCTGGTCGCCGGTCACCACCAGCCGGGCGGAATTCGGCCGGGCCGTGTCAAATAGCTGGTGCACCGCCAATCTCGCACGTCGGTCCTGCCCGACCTGCCATACGGCGCGCCGAAGGGCAGTCGGCGTGGTGATTACCATCTCCTCTGCAAAACGGTCGCTTCGCTGCAAACGCGCGCGCATGCTTTCCATTGACGTGATGCAGGGCACGATGGCCATGACCGGCGGCCGATCGGGATAATAGAGTCGCAACAGGCGCGGTTCGGTCAGCTGACTGTCGATCGCCCGATGGTCGACCACGAGGTCAGGTGAAATTTCGGCCAGGAAGGACAGGCCATACATGCGCGCCAGACCGGCGAAGTAGGCGTCTTCCTCCACATCGCCGCTCTTCAGCAGCTCTTCCTCAATGGTCGTCCCGGTCTCTAGAGCGCGCCTGATCATGCGCGCGAGGAGCGGTTTGGATATGCCGAGAGAATGGAGAAGCCGCGCCTCGGCCTCAAGGTTCGATAGGGGACGTTCCAAACCGGCCGGCTGGCTTTCGCCTGACCCGTTCTCATGTGATGCAGAAGCATTGCGCACGGCGACGAGCCGCGGGCCGTATTCCCTCGTCCACACCAA
This sequence comes from Rhizobium glycinendophyticum, assembly GCF_006443685.1. Lineage (NCBI taxonomy): Bacteria > Pseudomonadati > Pseudomonadota > Alphaproteobacteria > Hyphomicrobiales > Rhizobiaceae > Peteryoungia > Peteryoungia glycinendophytica. The sequence continues at coordinate 479,743 of NZ_VFYP01000001.1, forward strand.
ACTGATACACGTCACCGGATCACGACGACGCCCCCACTCACCCGGTTGATGATGATAGAGATGCGCGTAAAAGTTACATCCCTAGATTTTAAAGGGTTGTGCCAGGGGCTGGCGTTGCTGTCCCTTGTCCTCGTCCTGCAGGTCGGCCAGGCTCAGGCTCAGCCGGCAGATCTGCCCGTGCTCTTCGATGCGCGTGAAAGGCTTGTGCGTCCGGATGTGAACGGCATGCTGCGTCTGCGCTTCCTGACAACCACGGATTTTCCGCCCTTCAATTTCATTGACCAGGCCGACCGTCTGTCCGGCTTCCATGTCGATCTTGCCCGCGCGCTTTGCGAAGAGCTGGCGATGCAGGCGCGCTGCCAGATCCAGGCGCTGCCTTACGAGCAACTCGCCGATGCCCTGGACGCGGGGCAAGGCGAGGCAGTCCTTGCGGGCGTTGCGGTGACGCCTGAGTTGCGTAAGCGGTTCCGGTTTACGCGTCCTTACCTGCTTTTGCCTGCCCGCTTCCTCGTCGACCGAAAACAGCATCCTGCCGGGACCGGTGCGCAAGATCTCTTCGGTCGCCCTGTCGGAGTCGTTGAAGATACAGCCCATGCGGCGATGTTGAAGACCTTCTTCCCCGACATCCGCGCTGTTCCGTTCAAGGATCGGGACACGCTGATGGAGGCACTGAGAGACAAGCGGATCGATGCGGTTTTCGCCGACGCGCTGCAACTCTCCTTCTGGATGCAGAGCTCGGCCGCTGGCAATTGCTGTGCCTTCCTCGACGGTGCCTATCTTTCGGAAAGCCATCTGGGTGAAGGCATGACCATCATGGTCGCAGGCAAGGACGACAGCCTTGCTGCAGCGCTTGAAAGTACGCTGGCCGCTCTGTCGAAGAACGGGCGGCTGGAAGAAATCTACCTACGGTATTTCCCGGCCGGCCTTTATTGAGCTTGGACTCCGGCCGAGCCCCGTCAGGCCCGCCGATAGCGGGCAGAGGCACTGCGCTCCAGGGCCGCGCAAGTAAGCTTGTCTAGGTCGAAGCGGTCGCGCAACAATTGCAGCAGGCGCAGTTCTTCCGGCTTGACCGACAGGTCGACGGCAATGATTTCCACTGCCAGCGCATAGGCCGTTTCCCGCAGCCATTCCGGCAGCGCGTCGCGGATCGTCTCCAGCGCAATATCAAGACCTTCCGGCCCCGAAAGAAGCTTCGCGCAGCGCTGCGAGACCTCGATCAACTGGTCCTTCTCGAAGTCATCGAAGACGGGAAGGATGTCGATCAGCTGGCCGATACGCGTGAGTTCGGTTTCGGCCATGGCATTGTCGACCGCAGACGCCATCACCATGACGAAGATCAGGGCTTCTTGCGGGGAAACGTGGTTGTTCATCTGTCTTTTGTTCCTGTTGGCTGGCGAAAGAGTAGGGAGCATGACGACCCGTTTCAAGCAATGCCGCAGCCTTTCGGCCTAGGACGGCAAAGGCGCGGCTCGGAGGGACGCGGTGCAGCACAGTGGAATGGGTTGGTGCTAGCGTACGGCATCACCAAAAAGCCCGCGTCTTTCGGCGCGGGCGATTTCGGTGAGGGAGGCAAGAGAGGAGGTCGGCTCTGCCTCCGCCCATCCCTGTTTGGCAAGCCAGGCAGAGACGTCCTGCAGGCCGATCCAGCAGCGCGTGCGGATCTCGCCCGTCCACACCGTGCTGGCGGCTTCGCAGGCGAGTGAACGGTTGCGGATGAACAGACGCTGCTGAGTTCTGGCCATCACCCCGCAAGCCCACTGGCTGCCTCCGGAATCCGGACAGCTGCGTTCGAGCGTCGTGGGGGTGACATCGAGCAGTCGGATGGTCTGCGCCGTGCCGAAGCTGATCAAGCCTGCCTGGAGACTGGTCGGCCGGTGCAGGAGGACAACCGCGGCCCTGGCCCGCTTGGGCGGGTCGGCACGCGGCATCCGCGCCTCGATCCGTTCCAGGTTCTCGGCATCAGCAAAGGCCGGTGAGGCGAATTGCTGCGGCTCGATGGCCCGGACCCGACGAGATGGCTCAAGGACCGCATCTGGAGACGACGTCCCGGCATCAGCCGGCGGCGCGGCACTGACATCCGGCAAGTCAAGCTCTGCCGGGTCGGGAACGTCGAGGTCCTGCATGTCGTAATCAACGGGATCCTCACGGAAGCTCTGGCCCGCAGTGACCACGAGAAAACCCCAGATGAGAAGGCCGATCACGCCCAGGATGATGGTGACGGTCCGTCGCATAGGTTCCAATTCCTACTGGCTGGCCCAGATGATCCGCGCCACCCATTCCACATCGCTCATCTCGAGACTGCGCGGCGGATGCTCCGGATTGAGCGACTGCAACTCGATCGTCTTGGCGCTCTGCCGGGCAAGGATCTTGGCCATCACCTCGCCTTCGCGGGTCTTGACCACGACGCGGTCGCCGCGCCTGACCTGAGCACCCGGCTCGACGATCAGGATGTCACCGTCGCGATAGAGCGGCTTCATGCTCTCGCCCTGAACTTCGAGCGCATAGACGCCGTTGTTGCGCCCGGGCGCTGCCGGAAACTCGACCAGATCCCAGCCCTGGCCGGCGGGAAATCCGCCGTCGTCGAAAAACCCGCCCGCACCCGCCTGGGCCATGCCGAGCAGGGGGATCGAGCTCGCCTGCGGCGGGAAAGATCCCTCCGGCAACTGGTTTCCGCGCAGGCTGTCCGGCGACACGTAGCGCATGAACTGGTCGAGGCTGGCGCCGGTTGCCTCCAGCACCTTGGAGATGGATTCGGTGGAGGGCCAGCGCATGCGGCCGTCGGCGCCGACGCGCTTGGACTTGTTGAACGAGGTTGGGTCGAGCCCAGCACGGCGTGCGAGACCGGAAGGCGTCAGCGCGTGCTGCTCCGCCAGCCTGTCAATCGCGGCCCATATGCTGTCATGCGAAAGCATTTTTCGCGCCCCACCTTTAACCGGCAGGTCGGATGGGTCCTGTCCGGCAGTCGCCAGAACCATACTGGAGCGGAAACGCCGAGTAAAGCGAAAAGGAATAAAATCCTCAACAATGGAGGTTGATCAGGCCACCATCGCCATGTTGATCTTGCCGAGCTGGATGACCGCCTGGGTCCGGCTGTCGACCTTGAGCTTCAAGAGGATGGCCGAGACATGGGCCTTGATCGTCGCTTCGGATACCCCCAGCTCATAGGCAATCTGCTTGTTGAGCAGGCCTTCGCCCAGCATGCCGAGCACGCGGCTCTGCTGTGGCGTGAGCGTGCGCAGGCGGTTGATCAGATCGGCGACATCAGGGTCGGTCTCCTGCCCACCGGTATAACTGGCGGGCGTTGCGATATCGCCTTCCAGAACCGACTGGATTCCAGCCCGGATGTCCTCGATCCCGGCCGATTTCGAGATGAAGCCGGAGGCGCCGAGCTCCAGTGCGCGGCGGATGGTGACGGGATCGTCGGTCGCAGACACGATGACCAGCGGCAGGCTGGCGAATTCGGCCCGAAGCGCCATCAGGCCGGAAAAGCCGGAGACGCCCGGCATGGCAAGATCGAGCAGCATGAGATCGGCATCGGGATGACTGGCGGCCGCCTTGCGCGCCGCCTCGAAATCGCCCGCCTCAATGATGGTCTGGTTTCCGTCTATGCCCGTGACCGCCTGGCGCAGGGCGCCGCGAAACAGCGGATGATCGTCAGCGATGATGAAGGTCGATGCAGCCATGTCAAAGCCCCCTCCCAAGAGCGTTGTCATTTGCGCGTGATCGCGTCTTCATCTTTTAGCGCTTGCTGCGGCACTAGACAATGGTTGTGCGACGATTGGCACACGCGGTGCCATGCGCGTCAGGTTCTGTCGGGCGCGGGCTTGTTCTCTTCGCCCCGGAATTCTTGCACCAGGTTGAAGAAGGCGCGCATGAAGCGTTCCATGATGCCGATCGATCGGTCGATTTCCGCATCGCTCGGCAAGGGGGCGCTGGCGGCCGGGCGTCCGCTCGCCAGTTGCTGCTCCAGTGCCTCCACGCGCTTCTCCAGTCGGGCGAGATCGGCATCGTAGGCCGCACGTTCATCGGCGCCCATCCGGCAGGTCAGAGTGCCTTCAGCCTCGGTGCAAAGCGTAACCGCTCCGGTCTGGCGGTCGAGCCGGACGAAGCCGCTATCGGATTTTTCCAATGTGTAGCGGTCGGCGACACCGTCCTGAGCCAGGACCGGTGCGGCGAACCGCAATGGAGCGAGACTTGTGACCGCGAGCAGCAGAATTGCGGGTTGGGAAAAACGCATGGTGACCTCCTCTTGATCGGGACCGCAGGCCTGCGGCGTGGACATTTGGCGCGGTTTCCGGCAAACCGCAGCCCGACGCCTGATCAACGAGAGAGGAGCCGGACCGTGGTGAAAACCATATACAAGATCGTGCCGCAGGAATTGTGGCGACAAGCCCGGCAAGAAGGTGTTTTCCGGGGCGCTCCGATCGACCTGAAGGACGGCTACATCCATTTCTCCACCGGGTCACAGGCCGTGGAGACGGCGCGGCTGCATTTTTCCGGCGAAGCGGACCTTGTGCTGGTGGCGGTGGATGCGGGTGTCTTTGGCGAGGCCTTGAAATGGGAACCGTCGCGCGGCGGCGATCTTTTCCCGCATCTGTTCGCCGATCTGCCGCTCGATGCCGTGCTCTGGGAAAAGCCGCTGCCGCTCGGGGCTGATGGCGTCCACGTATTTCCCGCCGACATGAAGGAGGCTTGACCGATGCCCGATCTTTTCTCGCTCGGCCGTCGTGGCCTCTTCCTTTTCGATGCCGAGACGGCCCATGGCCTGTCGATCGCAGGGCTGAAGACGGGCCTCGTACCCGCTTGCCGGACCGCTGCCGATCCGCGCCTCGCCCAGACTGTTGCCGGCATTCGTTTCGCCAATCCGCTCGGCATGGCCGCCGGCTATGACAAGAATGCAGAAGTGCCGGATGCGCTGCTCTCGCTCGGCTTCGGTTTCGCCGAAGTCGGCACGCTGACGCCCAAGGCCCAATCCGGCAATCCGAAGCCGCGCATCTTCCGGTTGGAGCGCGATCGCGCCGTGATAAACCGCCTCGGCTTCAACAACGAAGGCCACGACGCAGCGCTCGCGCGGCTATCGGCGAGAGGCAACCGCGCTGGCATCGTCGGCGTCAATATCGGCGCCAACAAGGATGCGGCAGACCGCGTGGCCGACTATGTCGCCGGGATCCGCCGCTTCTATTCGGTGGCGAGCTATTTCACCGCCAACATCTCCTCGCCCAATACGCCGGGTCTTCGAGACCTGCAGGCCAAGGAGAGCCTGGACGCGCTCCTTTCCGCCGTGCTGGCCGCCCGCGCGGAAGAAGCGATCCGGGCTGGCAAACGCCTGCCGGTCTTCCTGAAGATCGCACCCGATCTCGCCGAGGAAGGTTTGGACGACATCGCCGAGGTGGCGCTTGCCCATGATCTTGACGGTCTGATCGTTTCCAACACCACTCTGTCACGCGATGGCCTCACCGACCGCACCCATGCCGGAGAGGCGGGCGGCTTGTCCGGCGCGCCGCTCTTCGACAAGTCGACTGCGGTTCTGGCACGCATGCGCAACCGGGTCGGTTCCGCTCTTCCGATCATCGGTGTCGGGGGTGTGTCATCGGCCGAAACGGCACTTGAGAAGATCCGGGCGGGTGCGGATCTTGTCCAGCTCTATTCCTGCATGGTCTATGAAGGCCCGGCGCTTCCCGGCCGGATCGTCAAGGGGCTTTCCGCGCTCCTCGATCGGGAAGGCGTGTCGAACATCCGCGATTTGCGCGATACGCGACTCGATCACTGGCTCTCCGCGAAGGTCTGATCGGCCTTCGCTTTCAGTCGCGACAGGAGCAGCAGCCCGCGGAGCGCCAGGAACACGTTGAGCGCCATCCAGAGCCCATGATTGCCGAGAAGCGGCACGAGCATGGCGACGCTCGCGAGGTAGCCGAGAAGCGCGAGGATCATCATATTGCGCATCTCGGACGACCAGGTGGCGCCGATGAAGACGCCGTCCATTTGGAAGGCAAGCGCGCCGGTGAGCGCGGTCAGCGCCGCATAGGGCAGGTAGGTTTCGGCAAGCGCCCTGACTTCGCCGGCGGTGGTGATGAAGGCGATGATCGCGTCGCCAAAGGCGAGGAAGAAGCCGAGGCTTGCAACAGCCAGACCGAAGGACCACAGCCCGGTCAATTGCACCGCCTTGGTGAATGCCGGCCGATAACGTGCACCGACAGCCTCGCCGACGATCTGTTCGGCGGCAGTCGCCATGCCGTCGAGGTAGAAACTCGAGATCATGAAGAAGTTCATCAGCACCGCATTGGCAGCCAGTGTCACCGCGCCAAAGCCGGAGCCGATGCGGGTCATCACCGTGAAAGCCGTGATCAGCGAGAAGGTGCGAATAAGGATGTCGCGGTTGAGGCGGAAGAGCGCCAGCAGTTTGGCACCATCCGTCAACATCGTGAGGCGGGGCAGGGCCGCTGATTTATAGCGCCAGAAGATGAAACTGATGCCGGCCAACATAGCGACGGTTTCGCCGATCACCGTGCCCCAGGCGACGCCGCTTATGCCATAGCCGAAGGTAAGGCCGAGCAGGATCGACATGACGATGTTAACGCCGTTGAGCAGGATCTGCAGCGCCAGTCCGATGGACCCCAGCCCGCGCCCGAGCACGAAGCCAAGCAGGGTGAAGTTGGCAAGCGTCACCGGCGCGGACAGGATGCGGATGCCGATATAGGTCGCCGCCGCCGTCTGAACGTCTTCGGTGGCGCCCATCAGGGCTGGGCCGCCACGGATGATCAGGGGCGACGCAAGCAGGATCAACAGCCCGAAAACGATCGAGAGTGCGATCGATCGCCAGAAGACAGCGAAGAGCTCGCCCGTTTCACCACGCCCCTGCGCCTGCGCCACGAGTGCCGTCGTTGAGGCGCGCAAGAAGTTGAGGCTGGCGAAAAGCAGGTCGAAAAGCGCAGCCGCAATGGCAAGCCCTGCCAAGGCTTCGGCTGACCCAGAACGTCCGACCACCGCAGTGTCTGTCAGACCCAAAAGGGGTGTGGTGACAAAGCCGAGCGTCATGGGCACGGCGATCGCAAGAACGGATTGGTTGGTGACTGTGAATGTCCGGATGGGGGAGGGGGAGGAATTCATGCGTTGCTCCGGCGGGAACCGGAGCGGAGAATCGCTCAGGCCGACAGCACCATGGCCCAATAAGGCCGGTTACCGGAAGAGGCATCCCAGGCGACGGCGACGCCGAGCCCGTTAAAATTTCCCAGCATGTTGTCGAGGTGGCGCTTCGAATCGATCCAGGCCTGCACCGCGCGCTGGACCGTATCCTGGCCGGCCGCGATGTTCTCGGCAGCGGGCAGGGGCACGCCATGCCCCTTCATCCGCGCGGCGAAGCTGTCGTTGAAACCGATCAGGTGGGACATCTGGCCCGCCCGCGCCATGCGTTTCGCCTGGGCGACGGCGGCGACTTCCGCCTGCGCATTCCGGCTAAGTGCAGAGAGGCCGCGCGATTGCCGGAGCGTGTTGACCATGGACAGGGCCGCCGTCGTCTCCACCCGGGACTGGCCGTCGGTGGGCGTGAGAACGTCCGTGGTCCGGCAGCCGGCGATCACGGCAGCAAAGCCGCCTGCAGACAGCAGGAGCAGCCGCCTGCGCGGCAGGGAAGGGATTGTCATCAGGGGTCAGTTCCGGGAAGCGAACAGGCGCAGCAGAATGAAGGCAGGGATCACCACCGTCGCACCGATCAGGAAATATTGCCCCACCCGGCCCAGCGCATCGAAGCCCGTGTGCCAGAGATCGATGATGAAATAGCGGATGCCGTTGATCAAATCCATCGGCTCAAGCCCGAAGACGGCCATGACGAAGCCGACGATCAGCGAAACGACGATCAGCTTGACCAGCGTTCTGCCGGGTGTGTCGCCGAGAAATCGATTGATACCGTCCGCCATGCCTGTCTCCTTTTGTTGGCGAAGATATGGGCGAACCGCCCTTTCCATGCAAGTCGCCGGCTCTGGTCTTGCCGATAGGACTTGAGTTTTTTCCGCCGATCGGTCAAGACCGCGCGCCTTGGCCGCTTTGGAAAAGGCGTTGAGGACCTTAGCCGATGCACCCCACGCAGTTCTCGTCCGGCGACGTCATCGCCGATCGCCGCGCAGATTATGCCCGCATGCTCGCCGACAATGGCGAACATGAGGCGGCCGTCGAACTGATGGAGCAGGCACTGGAACTGGCCCCGGACTGGCCGGCGGGCCTCGTGCGGCTCGCGGACTATGCAGAAAAGGCCGGTGCCAAGGAGAAGGCCGTTGTCGCCTTGCGCAAGGTGCTGGAGCGGGATGTTGAAGACCTGTTCGGCGCCCGTCTGAAACTGGCGCTGCTCGGCGCCGAGGCGGTGCCCGATGGACCGCCGAGCGCCTATGTCGAAGCGCTGTTTGATGACTACGCAGACCGTTTCGACAAGGCTCTCGTGGAGCGCCTCGATTACACGGTTCCGGCAAAGCTTGCCGCGCTCGTCGCGGAGCATCATCCGGATAGGTTCGGGACCACCGTCGACCTCGGTTGCGGCACGGGCCTCTTCGGCGCCGAGATCCGGGAGCGCACGTACAGGCTTGAGGGTTTCGATCTCTCGGTCAACATGCTGGCCAAGGCCGGCGAGAAGCATCTCTACGATCTTCTGGGCAAGGCTGATCTGTCGCTGGAGGCCGCGGGCTCGGGCCTCTTCGGCGATGGGCTTCACTGTGCCCGGGCTGACCTCGTTTCCGCCGCAGACGTGCTCATGTATCTTGGCGATCTCGGCAACGCTTTTTCGCTTGCGGCAACCCTTGCAAGGCCCGGCGGCCTTTTCGCCTTTTCGGTCGAGGACGCCGGCGAGGACGACGGCTTTGTTCTTGCCCCCAGCCTGCGATACGCCCACAGCGAGGACCATGTCCGCGTGCGTTTGGCGCAAACCGGTTTCGAGCCGATCTTGCTGCGGCGAACCACCATTCGCATGGATGGCGGCAAACCGGTCTCCGGCATCCTGTTTCTTGCGTTGAGACGGCCCTAGAGAGCAGCTTTGTTGCGATTTGCTCGATAGGTCAGCTTTCCTGACCCATCGCTCTTGCGGATAGCCGATTCTCGCGTACTATTTCGTCTCGGGAGGCCACCGGTTTCTGGAGAGATGTGATGGCGCAAATGACGAGCATGCTGGGCATCTGGAACTCCAACCCGACCCGCCACAGTCCGGCGGAAGATCTTCAGGGACTCGTGGCCGGCAGCCTGATTGCCGCCCTTGGCCTTTATTTCCTCGCCAAGGTCGGCCTCCTGACCGGCGGCATGGCCGGCCTCGCTTTCGTTCTGCATTACTGGAGCGGCTGGAGCTTCGGTCTGCTCTTCTTCCTGCTCAACCTGCCCTTCTACATCCTGTCCTTCCGCCGCGTCGGCCTTGATTTCACCATCAAGACCTTCATCGCTGTCGGGCTCACCTCCTTCCTGGTCGAAATCGAGAGCCGCTTTCTGGTGATCGAAAGCATTGCCCCTGTCTGGGCCGCAGTGCTGGGCGGTTTGTTGCTGGGCTTCGGTCTCTTGGCGCTATACCGCCACCGCGCCAGCCTCGGCGGCCTCGGTATCCTGGCCGTCTACATTCAGGACCGTTTCGGCATCCGCGCCGGCCTCGTCCAACTGGCCTTTGATCTCTGCGTAATGGCCCTCGCCTTCGCCGTGGTCAGCCCGGGCGTGGTGCTTTATTCTGTCATTGGGGCGGTGGTGCTGAACCTGTTTCTGGCGATCAATCACCGCTCGGATCGGTATATTGCGCTGAGGTAACACTCTTGGCCGCCACAGACAGCTCGCAACCGGCATCTCTCCAACGTCGTCTCGCAACCTTCTACGGCGTGACGCTCGGCGTCTCCTGGAGTTGGTGGGGCTGGATGTTTTTCACCGGTCAGATGGTCGAACCGGGTTCATCTGCGTCGCACCTTCCGGGACTGGCCGGACCGCTGGTCGGAGCGATTATCTCTACCGCAGTCTTTGACGGCAAGGCCGGCCTACGGGAACTGCTTGGCAGAGGTCTGCGCATACCGCGACGCCCCTGGCTTGCGCTCGCGCTCATCCTTTTGCCGCTCTTGCTGCTCGCCTTTGTGATCCTCGTCGGCCATGCCAGAGGTGAGGGCTGGCCGGCGGTCAACGCGTTTTTCGACTATCCTGGTGTACCGTCGACCACGGGATGGCTGATGTCGATCATTCTCGTCCTTCTGCTCAATGGGTTTGGAGAAGAAGTCGGCTGGCGGGGATATGCATTTGAGCGGCTGGTGGCAGAACGTTCGGCGCTCAGGGCGACCCTCTGGGTCTCTCTGCTCTGGCTCGTCTGGCATCTCCCCTTGTTCTTCGTTCACCGCAACATGGCGGAGATGATCGGTCCCGCTCTCCTCGGTTGGGCCATAGGGCTCCTGCTCGGCGCCTTCGTTCTATCCTGGCTTTATCTAAGCTTTGAGCGCTCGATCCTCGTATGCGCCCTTTGGCACACCGCCTATAATTTTGCCGTGGCGACCCCAGCCGGTGGTAATCTGGCGCCCGCAGTCATCTCGACAGTCGTCATGTTCGCAGGCCTCTGGGCCGCATGGGTCCTGCGCGAAAGCCAGAAGCCAGAACCGAGATAGACTGTCGGCTGCATGCCTCTTCTCTTTCCGCTCCCGTCCACTACCTTGGCGCAGTGAACACATCTGATTCCGATCTCTCGCGACTACCTGTCCCCTTCCTTCGCTGGTTCGGCGAAAAAGGATGGCGCCCGCGCGCGCATCAGATGGAGCTGCTGGCGCGGGCGAGGGGGGGCGAGAGCCTGCTGCTGATAGCGCCGACAGGTGCGGGCAAGACGCTTGCGGGTTTCCTGCCAGCCTTGACCGACCTGACCGAGCGCGGGCCTAAGAAACCGGGCGAGACCTTCACGGGCATCCACACGCTCTACATTTCGCCGCTCAAGGCGCTTGCCGTCGATATCGAGCGGAACCTGATGAAGCCCGTCACCGAGATGGGGCTGCCGATCACCATCGAGAACCGGACCGGCGATACACCGGCTGGCAAGCGACAGCGTCAGAAGCTGAACCCGCCCGACATCCTGCTGACCACACCGGAGCAGCTGGCGCTGCTTCTGTCCCATTCCGACGCCACCAGGTTCTTCAAGGACCTGCGCTATGTCATCTTCGACGAGTTGCATTCACTGGTGACGTCGAAGCGCGGCCATCTTCTGTCGCTGGGCCTTGCCCGCCTCAGGCGCCTGGCTCCGGAGTTGAAGACCATTGGTCTTTCGGCGACGGTTGCGCAACCGATGGACCTGCGCCGCTGGCTGGTCGGCCAGCTTCAAGGGGCGCAGCCCGCAGCAGGCCTGATTACTGTCGAAGGCGGGGCAAGGCCCAATATCACGATCCTGGAGACCGAGGAGCGCATTCCCTGGTCGGGCCATTCCGCCCGTTATGCCATCCCGGACGTCTACAATGTCCTGAAGGATTTTCAGACGACGCTGCTCTTCGTCAACACGCGCTCCCAGGCCGAAATGCTGTTCCAGGAGCTCTGGACGGTCAACGACGACAATCTGCCGATCGCACTGCATCACGGATCGCTCGATGTCTCTCAGCGCCGCAAGGTCGAAGCGGCGATGGCCGATAACAAGTTGCGCGCCGTGGTCGCCACCTCGACGCTCGATCTCGGCATCGACTGGGGTGATGTCGATCTCGTCGTCCACGTCGGCGCACCGAAGGGCGCATCAAGGCTTGCCCAGCGCATCGGTCGTGCCAATCACCGCATGGATGAGCCGTCCCGCGCCATTCTCGTCCCGGCGAACCGCTTCGAGGTGATGGAGTGCCAGGCGGCCCTCGACGCCAATTATCTCGGCGCGCAGGACACGCCGCCGGTGGGCGAGGGCTCGCTCGACGTGCTTGCCCAGCATGTGCTCGGCATGGCCTGTGCCGGCCCCTTCGATGAGGAGGACCTCTACGGCGAGGTTGTGAGCGCGCTGCCCTATGCGGAACTCCCGCGCGAGACCTTCGCCCGCATCGTCGATTTCGTCGCGACCGGCGGTTATGCGCTCAGGACCTATGAACGCTACGCCCGCATTCGCAAAACCAGGGAAGGCCTCTGGCGTGTCTCCAACCCGCAGGTGGTGCAGCAGTATCGCCTGAACCTCGGCACCATCGTCGAAATGCCGATGCTGAATGTCCGGCTCGTCAAGCGCAACCATCTGGGCTCGATCGGTCGCGGCGGCATGACGCTCGGCAAGGTCGAGGAATACTTCTTCGAACAGTTGACGCAGGGCGATACCTTCCTGTTCTCCGGCAAGGTGCTGCGCTTCGAAGGCATCAGGGACAACGAGTGTCTCGTCTCGAACGCCTTCTCGCAGGATCCGAAGATCCCCGCCTATGCAGGCGGCAAGTTCCCGCTCTCGACCTATCTCGCCGATCAGGTCCGCGCCATGTTGGATGATCCCGATCGCCGCACGAGCCTGCCTGATCAGGTGCGTGACTGGCTGTCGCTGCAAGAGGAGAAATCCGTGCTCCCGAAGCGGGGCGACCTGCTGATCGAGACCTTTCCGCGGGGCGAGCGCTTCTACATGGTCATCTATGCCTTCGAGGGCAGGCTGGCTCACCAGACGCTGGGCATGCTCCTGACCCGGCGGCTGGAGCGCATGGGGGCAAAACCACTCGGCTTCGTCGCAACCGATTATGCGCTCGCCATCTGGGCTCTCGAAGACATGGGTTCGCGCATAGCCCGAGGCGTGCTCAGTCTCTCCGACCTGTTCGACCAGGATATGCTGGGCGATGACCTTGAAGCCTGGCTCGACGAGAGCTGGATGCTGAAGCGCACCTTCCGCACCTGTGCTGTCATTGCCGGACTGATCGAAAAGCGTCATCCGGGTAAGGAAAAGTCCGGACGCCAGGTGACGGTCTCGGCTGATCTGATCTATGACGTGCTGCGCAGCCACGAGCCGGACCATATCCTGATGCAGGCGACGCGACAGGATGCCGCCGCGGGACTTTTGGACATCGCCCGACTTGCCGATATGCTGGAGCGAATCAAGGGCCACATCCTGCACAAGCGGCTGGACCACATCTCGCCGCTTGCCGTGCCAGTCATGCTGGAAATCGGCAAGGAAACGGTGGCGGGTGAGGCGCAGGAACATGTGCTGTCCATGGCGGCCGAGGACCTGATCGCCGAGGCCATGGCCTGACATCGGGGCAACCCGAATGATGAAACGCCGGGAACGGCAGGACGAAAGCATGACGAGCTTGACCGCAAGGCGCCTGGCGCCGCCTGAGATGGCCGAGGTGGCAACCGAGATCGCGCTCTGCGGCGTCGCGGCCGTCTGCGATCTGACCGGGGCCCTGTATCTGCCGGATCTCGACACGCTCGTCGTCTCCGATCTGCATCTGGAAAAGGGTGCGGCCTTCGCCCGCCGTGGGCAGCTTCTGCCGCCCTATGATACGCAGGCGACCTTGCAGCTGCTCGACGCTGTCGTCACGCGCTACCAGCCGAAGACGGTGATCAGTCTGGGGGACAATTTTCACGACCGTGTCGGTTCGGTTCTGATGCCCTCGCTCTATCGCGAGATGATCCAGTCGATCGCGCGCGGTCGTGATCTCGTCTGGATCAACGGCAACCACGATCCCGACGGCACGTCCGATTTACCGGGCATCTCCGTAGACGAGATCGCGCTTGCCGGTCTGACCTTCCGGCACGAACCGTCTCTGGCGCACGGCAAGGGTGAGGTCGCCGGTCACCTTCACCCCTCGGCCACTGTACGGCGTCGCGAAAAATCCGTGCGCCGGCCGTGTTTTGCGACCGATGGTAATCGGCTCGTCATGCCGTCCTTCGGCGTGACGACAGGCGGCCTGGACCTGCGCCACAAGGCCTTCACCGGCCTCTTCACCCGCACGGACCTGATCGCACACTTGCTTGGCCGCGACCGGATCTACTCCGTACGTTTCGGCAACCTGCTGGGCTGAGCCCGGCTCACTCAGTCTGAACGGACGGCGTAACGCAGGATCACGGCGCCGGTGTCGACCGGTCGAGCTTCCAGCAGCGTCAGTCTCTTTTCAGGACCGTGTTTGAACAGTGGGCTGCCCGTTCCAAGCAGGACGGGGGCGACGCAGACGCGGATCTCATCCACCAGTTCGGCCTCCAAAAGCATATGCTGCAGCTCCGCACTGCCAAAGACGAAGATGGTTTTGCCGCACTGTACCTTCATCGCCCGCAACTCGGAAACGGCATCCGCCAGCACGCGCGTGTTGTTCCAGGTCGCCTCATGCAGTGTTCTGCTGGCGACGCCCTTGGGCTTCGCATTCATATAGGCCTTGATATCGAGCTCTTCCGTCGTGTCCGGCCAGTGGGCTGCCATGCCTTCATAGGTCTTGCGGCCGAAGACGATGAAGTCGGTTTCCTCGCCGAGGGACAGGGCATAGCTGCGCAGATCCGCGCCCCAGGCGAGAAGATGAAATGCAAGGTCCCAGGGGGTGTCGCCCTCGAAATACCCGTCCAGCGACATCAGGTTCCAGCCCACCAGTTTCCGCATGACTTCCTCCTCAATCCGATTGCATATTGCAACTGGTTGATTGCTACCCCAACTGATGGCATTACGCAATCGGTTTTGGAGTCCACTGGATGACGATGCAGCGCTCGGGCTGTCCCATCAATCTCACCTTGGAGGTGATCGGCGATCGCTGGAGCCTGATCGTTATCCGCGACGTTATGTTCGGAAACCGACGGCATTTTCGGGAATTGCTGCAGCAGTCGGAAGAAGGCATTGCCTCGAACATCCTAGCCGACCGGCTGAAGCGTCTGGTGGCCCATGATCTTCTGTCACGCAGGGACGATCCGACGCACAAACAGAAGGGCGTCTATTCGCTGACGGAAGCGGCGATACAGCTGGTTCCCGTATTGGCGATGATGGGCGCATGGGGGCGGCGGCACCGGCCCGTCAGCGAGGATCTGGCCATCCGAGCGGAACTGCTGGAACAGGGTGGCCCAGCGCTCTGGGACGACTTCATGGCCGAGCTTCGGGTCGTCCATCTCGGCGTAGCGCGCCATCCGGATGCCCGTGACGTCCTTGCCGACCTGACGGCGGCCTATCTGGCGGTAAAGGCGCGCATGGCGGAGGAAGCCGTCCTCAATCCTTCCGGAACACCAGGCTCGCCAGCCAACCCGTGATCAGGGCTGTCATCACCGCAAATAGGCCGTAGACGAGCGGCTGTTCATGGGCGGCTTCGGTGATTGCTTCTTCGAGGCCCGTCTTGATGACGCGCAGCGGCAATTCCTTTTCCGCGATGAATTCGCCCGACTTGAACAGATAGGCATGCACCATGTGCACCCCGTCCGGAATGTTGGCCGGCAGGCGCAGCGTGGCCTTGAACAGGCTCGAGGAGACGAAGCGCACGCCGTTGGTATCCCGCTGGTAGAGCCCCTGGCTCTGCTTCAGGCGCCGGAACGCGTCCCGGAACTCGGCGAGGTTGGCGGCGGTGGTGATATAGCCGGTCGGCGTCAGCGCCAGATGGTCGATACCGATATTGCGGGAGGTCAGCTCGCGCGCGGCCGAGATCTGCTCGACCGGACGGGTGCTGGCCAAGGAATAGGAAATCGGCATCTGCTCGAAGGTCATCGACGTCCGGTTGACCCAGATGCCGAACAGCCGCTCTTTCCGCCGCACCGTCGTCCAGTCGCGCGGCCCTTCCAGCGTCACCACCACATCGTATTGGCCGATGGCGAGCAGCAACTGGTCTGTATTGGCGAGCGCCCCGAAAATGGTGAGGTCGGCGCCGGAAAAGTCGGAGGTGATCGCGATTTCGCTCGTCGAGGTGCCGATGTCGAGGCTTTCCCTGCCGGTAAAATCGAGCGCCAGTGGATCCTGGGCGTGAGCCGGGAGGGCGCAGAGCAGAGAGATCAAGAGCGCGGAGGCGATGGCCGGGAGGCGAAAGATCATCTCAGCCCCCGATCGCAATCGAATAGATGTCTTCGGGCGGCACGATAAGTTCGATCGCAAGACGAACGCCAACGGCCAGAACCAGCAAGCCGAGCAGGGCGCGCAATTGCTCCCCGCGCAGTTTCTGACCGACTCGGACGCCATATTGTGCGCCGATCACGCCGGCGACCATCAGGATGAAGGCAAGCACGATATCGACCGAATAGTTCGTCGCCGCCTGCACGATCGTCGTATAGGCCGTGGTGAAGATGATCTGGAACAGCGAGGTCCCGACAACGACATTGGTCGGGATGCGAAGCAGATAGATCATCGCCGGCACCATGATGAAGCCGCCGCCGACACCCATGATCGAGGTCAGGATGCCGATGCCGAAGCCGAGTGCCAGAATAGGGATCACGCTCAGATAGATCTTCGATTTCTTGAAGCGCATCTTGAAGGGCAGTCGATGCACCCAGTTGTGCTGGCCGGGACGCTTCAACGGTGCCGTCTCGTTGCGCGCTGCGCGCCTGAGCGCCCGCAGGCTTTCTGCCAGCATCAGCCCGCCGATCGTGCCAAGAAACACGACGTAAAGCAGCGAGATAATCAGGTCCAACTGGCCGAGGCGGCGCAGCCAGGAGAAGATCCCGACACCGACACTGGCGCCGGCAAGACCGCCGATCAAAAGCACCGTGCCAAGCTTCATGTCGAGCGAGCCACGGCGGAAATGTGTGATGGCGCCGGACACCGACGAGGCGACGACCTGGTTTGCGCCGGTCGCAACCGCAACGACGGGAGGGATATTGTAGAAGATCAGGAGCGGCGTGATCAGGAAGCCGCCGCCGACCCCGAACATGCCCGAGAGAAAGCCAACAGCCGCACCCATGCCGAGGATGATGAAGATATTGACCGACAACTCGGCGATCGGCAGATAGATCGTCACGTCAGGACCTCAAATGCGATTATCCGCGCCTGAGGCGCGGATCTCGTGCGGACCTGTTCGGCCCCTGTTTTTGGATCAGTTCAGATTGACCAAGTCCTTGATCGGACTTGATCCCTCGGCATTTCCTTCTTGCGCCCGCATATCCCGCGAGTCAATTCAGCATCCCTGCATAGGCAGGGATTTTAGGCCTTTTGTGACAACGCGATCACTTGTTGCGGGCAAGCAGTTCCTTGACCAGCTTGTCGCTGACCTGACCATTCGGCTCTTCGCCAATCGAACTCTGGAAAGCCTTGATCGCAGTCACCGTCTTGGCGCCCATGACACCATCCGGATTGCCCGCATCGAATCCGTTCTTGTTGAGGATCGCCTGGATGTTTCGGATCGCCTTCTTCATGTCGATGCTGGCGGTCTTCAACCCCTTGCCGGCCCATTCGTCCGGCGTATTGGCGGAGTTGGCATCCGGGTCGAGCGGGGTTGCCTTCCACAAATCAACCTCGGAGCGGGCGCGCTCCAGCTGATCCGGTTTCATCGCATTGGCGACTTCGTCACGCTTCTGCGCAGCATCCTTGTCGCCACCCTTGGCTGCAATCGCGAACCACTTGTAGGACTGGACGAGATCGGGTGCAGCACCATTGCCGCGCGCATAGAGAATGGCGAGGTTGAACTGGCTGTCGGAGACGCCGCGTTCAGCGGCCTTCCCAAACCATTCCACCGCCTTAGCATAATCCTGTGCGCCATCCTTGCCGGAGGCGTAGATGACGGCGAGGTTGTGCATGGCGCTGGCATTACCGGAAGCCGCTGCCATCTCGTAATAGCGCTTGGCCTCCTTGATGTCTGGTGCGAGACCGGTGCCCTTCTCCAGGAAGTTTGCCAGACGGTATTGCGCAAGCGCAAAGCCCTTGTCGGCTGAGAGCTTGTACCATTTTGCCGCCTCGGCAAAATTGTTCGCCACGCCGCGGCCCTCAGTGTAGCGCGCACCAATTTCAAAGAGCGCCAGCGGATCGCCATCCTTGGCCGCGATCGACAGCGATGGAGGCGTGATCTCGGCCGGCACGACGATCTCGGCGGCCGGAGCCGGCGGGGTGGCTGCGGCAACGGTGGCCGGTGCAGCGGGCGCTTGCGCAGCAACAGGGTTCGCAGCGGCAACCGGGGCTACACTGTTGTCGAGGGTCTGGGCCGGACCGGCTTCAACCGGTGCCATCAGCGCGTTTACCGGTGCTACTGCCGGAGCGGCAGCCGAAGCCGTGACGGGCTCGGCCGGCGGGGGTGTAAGCGTCGGTCCGGCATCGCCGGGTGCCTGTGCCGCGATTGGTGGCCCGGCACTGTCTGCGACGGCGGTCGCGCCGTCAGCCGTCGGCTGGTCATCATCCGCTGCGGCGGGCACAACCTGGCTTACACTGTCGGGGTTGGTCGACGCGGGTGGTGTCGCGAGCGTATTTTCTTCGGGTGCTGTTTCTTCAACGACGGCTGGTGCTTCGCTCTTGGTCAGCGTGTTGATCAGCGGCATGGCCATGGCGGCAAGCAGGATCGCGCCGACGGCCATCAGGATCGGCCGGCGATAGCGGGCAAACAGCGACGACTGTCCAGGTTCGGCGGCAATCTTCACCTTTGCATTGGCCTTGCCGGCAGATTTGCCGGCGATCGCCTTGGCTGCGGGGCTCGCCTTTTGCGTCTTGTTCATTTCCATAGCAGCGGCCTGTGCAGCGCGACGGGCAGCGGCGATATAGTCGGTGCGGTCACCGGTTTCGGTTTCCGAAGCGGCGGACTTGGAGGCTTGCTGGCTGGCGCGCACGCGCTCGAGGATCTTGCGCACGTCGGGAGCGCCCGAACCGGGTTCCAGCAGTTCATTGGCTTCGTCCGGCGGCAGGACGTCGACCGGGTCGATGGACGGGGCTGGCTCAATGACCTCGCGGCCTTCCATCTTCGCGGCCAGAGCTGCCTTCGGAACCTTCTTGCTCGGCATCAGCTTCTTGCCGAGCCCGGCGAGCAGGCTGGGCTTGGATGCCTTCTTTTCGCGGGCGGCATCGATGACGGGCATGGCCGTCATTGTCTGGGCGAAATCGTCTGCGGCCGCCAGAAGTTCTTCATCCACCGGGTGGCTAGGGGCAGGAGCTGGCATTTCAGGCGGCTTCACGCTCGCCGAGGCTGGCATCGGCTCGACGGGACGTGACGGCTGTACCGCGGCGATCGGAGCCTGAGCGAACATCGGTGCCGAATCCTGCCGCTGGGAGGATTCGTGCAATTCGTCCAGCCGGCCGGCGATCTGTACCAGCGTATCGTGAAGGGCTTCGAAGGTGCGGTGGGTCCGCTCTTCGGAATGACGCGAATAGTCCTCAAGCTGCTTCAGGTGCTCGGAAAGAGCCGTCAGCGCCGAAAGATCGGCAGGCTGCGCCGCGCCGCTCAGGAGATTGCGCTGGGTGAAGTTTGCCATCACCGTTTCAGCCGCCTGGCGAGCTGCCTCGATGATATATTCGTCGCTGGTCGCAACATAGTCTTCCAGCGCCGAAATGCGGCCCGCCACTTCCGGATCGGCGGAGGGCTGGCTGATCAGGGCGGAGAGATGGGCGATCTGCTCTTCGAGACCGCGAAGGCTGGCGCTTTCGGAGCCTGGAACGCTCGAACTGGTTTCCTCCAGTCGGTCGACGACGGCATTCAACCGATCTTCAAGGTTCCGAAGCGCGGTGTCGTCGATCACGGCGGCCGCATGCGGCGCATCCAGATCTTCAATGCGACGCGCAAGAATCTCCAGGCGGTCGGCCAGGCGATCGTTGACGGCGCCGCTGTCGAGCGCATCGATCTTTCGCGAGATATCGGCGAGATAGCCGGTCAATTCCGGTGCCGGGACAGACGCCTGGCCCCGCTCCAGCATATAGGACAGCTGGTCCAGTCGTTCTTCAAGGCGTACCGCACCCTGTTCGGCGGAGAGCTGCTCGATGCGGACGGTCAGCAATTCCAGCCGTTCGGCCAGTTCCTGCGAGACATCTGTTTCGGGTGTGCGGCGCTCGGAAAGCGTCTCGATCTGCCGAGCGAGCCCGACCAGGCGATCTTCCAGCCGGTGGAACGTGGCCGGATCATTTGCCGGTCCGCTGGCGCGGCTATTGGCGGCAATGGCACGGGTGATTTCGTCGAGGCGCAGGTCGAGCCCGGCGAATTGCTCCATTACCATGCGCTCGTTCGGGTCGATATGCGCGCCGATGTGCTCAAGCGCGCTGGCGACGGTCATCAGCTTGTCTTCGAGCGCCCGAATGGTGCGGCTGTCGCCCATGCTTCCGAGCTGGGCCTTGATGTCGTCAAGGCGATCGGCAAGCCGAATGATCTCATCGCGCATGGCGCTGGTGTCCAGCTCATCGAGGCGCACCTCGACATCGCTCCAGCGTTGTTCCATGCGCTGCACGGTCTCTTCGCGGGCAAGCCCGTCCATGAGGGAGCGCAGAGCGTTAAAGTCCTGCCGCAAGCCATCCGTCCCGGGAGTATGGGCGGAATCGAGATGTTGGATGCTGTCGGCTAGGCGTGCGAGATCGGCGCGCAAATCGTCCTGCGGACGCTGCTGTTCGGCAATGGCGCGAATCGCGCGCATCTCGCTGCGCAGCCCGGCGATCTCGCGGGAGATTGTTTCTGTCACGTCCTGACGCAAGTCCTGGCGCAGGCCGTTGAGCGGCTCGCCCATGTCACGGGTTTTAGGAGCGGTAGCGGCTGGAAGGGATACGCTTGCTCGCGCTTCGCTGCGGGTGCTGAAGCCGGGGCGAGGCTCGGCCAGCGGCGGGGTCCCGACGGGTACGCGCGTGGGCTGCTCATCACCACGGCTGTAGAGGCTGCCACGGTCGACGCCGCGGCTGCGGCTTTCTTCAAGGGCCTTCTGGCGCTCGCGAATCTCGGCGAGCGGGTCCGAACGTCGCGGCGATTCCTCGGGCCGGCTGCGCGGCAGCGGGCGGGCGGGTGCCTCGGCTGCGGCGGTCGCTCTTGCGCCCGATTGATTCATCAGGCCCTCGATCCTTGCTTCCAGCCCTTCGATGGTGCGGCTCAGCGCATCCAGCGAGGACGGGCTGCCGGGGCGCGGAGAGGGGGATCGAGATCCGTTCATGGTTCTGCTCGCTTCATGATGCGGGGAGGGACGTGCTCACCCCGATGCGTCCGAGGCCGCCGATCCGGCTGTCCAATCCCCTCGTCCTGGCCCAGGTGCTGGGTGAGGTGACGGGAATCGGCTTGGGATCATCGGCTTTCAAACGCAACCTTTCATGAAACATGGTAAACAAGCCGTTAAGTCCGGTTAAGAAATGCGCAAACCCAGGTAAGTTCAGCTATGCCTGAAATGCTCCGCACAAGTCGGATCGGACAGACTGCGCGGGGAGGCGTGGCGGTCCGAACTCACGCGAAAAACGGGCTCCATGTAAATTTTGACGTTTACGCGCACGTCAATTATTTGTATAAGCCAGATCAGTCCGATCCCGTCGGAACCGAAGTCTTTGGAGGAAGATGACCGATGCCTGTCTACAAGGCCCCCGTAAACGACACGCTTTTCATTCTCAACGACGTCCTTGGTCTCGAGCGGTACAACAACCTGCCCGGCTTCGAGGACGCGACACCTGACATGATCGAGGCGATCGTTGGAGAGGCCGCCAAGCTCGCAGAAGAGCAGCTTTTCCCGCTCAATCTCTCCGGCGATCAGGAAGGCTGCGTTCGTTCGGATGATGGATCGGTCAGAACACCTAAGGGCTTCAAACAGGCCTATGACGCCTACTGTCAGGGGGGGTGGCTGGGCCTCTCGATCCCGGCCGAATACGGCGGCCAGGGTCTGCCTTACGTGCTGCATTCCGCCGTCGGCGAATACATGTCGTCGGCCAACATGGCGTTGATGATGTATCCGGGCCTGACCCAGGGCGCGATCGCCGCGATCCTCGTTCATGGTTCCGACGAGCAGAAGCAGAAATATCTGCCCAAGATGGTCGAGGGTGTCTGGACCGGCACCATGAATCTCACCGAACCGCATTGCGGCACCGACCTCGGCCTCTTGCGCACCAAGGCGGTTCCGAATGGCGACGGCACTTACAAGATCTCGGGCCAGAAGATCTTCATCTCGGCCGGCGAACACGACATGTCGGACAACATCATCCACCTGGTGCTTGCCCGCATCGAAGGTGCGCCTGAAGGCACCAAGGGTATATCGCTCTTCATCGTGCCGAAGTTTATGGTCGGCGACGACGGCTCCGTCGGCGCACGCAATGGCGTCACCTGCGGTGCTATCGAGCACAAGATGGGCATCCACGGCAACGCCACCTGTGTGATGAACTATGACGAGGCGACGGGTTATCTGATCGGCGCCGAGAACAAGGGCTTGGCTGCCATGTTCGTCATGATGAACGAGGCCCGGCTTGGAGTCGGTCTGCAGGGCCTGTCGATCTCCGAAATCGCCTATCAGAACGCTGCCAACTATGCCCGCGAACGCATCCAGGGTCGCTCTCTCTCCGGTGCCAAGGCGCCGGAAAAGAAGGCCGACCCGATCATCGTGCATCCGGACATCCGCCGCGCTCTGCTGACCATCAAGTCCTTCAACGAAGCCGGCCGTGCTTTCACGCTCTGGACCGCCTTGAAGTCCGACATCGCGCATCGCTCGGGCGATGCCGCTGAAAAGCAGCTTGCCGACGACGTTCTCGGCCTGATGACCCCCATCCTCAAGGGTGTCCTGACCGACAAGGGCTTCGACCATGCGGTTATGGCCCAGCAGGTTTATGGCGGCCACGGTTACATCGAAGAATGGGGCATGAGCCAGTATGTCCGCGATGCCCGCATCGCGATGATCTACGAAGGCGCTAACGGCATCCAGGCGCTCGACCTCGTCGGCCGCAAGCTCGGACTGAACGGCGGTCGGGCGGTCATGGCGCTGTTCAAGGAAATCGGCGATTTCTGCGAGGAGCATCGCAACGACGAGAAGATGGCCTTCTTCACCAAGGGCCTGAAGAAGGGCTTGAACGACCTGCAGGCTTCCACCATGTGGTTCATGCAGAATGCGATGGCCAAGCCCGACAATGCCGGCGCCGGCTCGACCGACTACATGCACCTCTTCGGTCTTGTTGTCCTCGGCTACATGTGGGCGAAGATGGCGAAGGCCGCCAACGACAACCTCGCCTCCGGTTCGGGTGATGCCGATTACTACAAGAACAAGCTGTTGACCGGCCGCTTCTACATGGAGAAGGTCATGCCGGAGACGGCGCTGCGCAAGGCCCGCATCGAGACCGGCGCCGACAGCTTGATGGAAATGGCCGCGGAAGCGTTTTGATTGCGCGACCTGCTCCCTCCCCCTTGTGGGGAGGGATGGGGAGGGGCCTTGTAAGGATAACCCCCTCCCCGTCGCTGCGCTCCGACCCTCCCCATAAGGGGAGGGTTGACCCGAGGATGCGGCCCCGCCTTGCCCAGAGAACGGCAGGCAGAGGACAGTAAAATTCCGGCGCCCCTACGCGCCCAAGGGAGAGAGACGATGACTGAAGTCTTCATTTACGACCACGTGCGCACGCCCCGCGGGCGCGGCAAGAAGGACGGATCGTTGCACGAAGTGCCGACGCCGCGCCTGGCCGCCAAGACGCTGGAAGCGCTTCGCGACCGCAATGGCCTCGACACGTCGACCGTCGACGACATCATCTTCGGTTGCGTGGACCCGGTCATGGAAGCCGGCGCCGTGATCCCGAAGGCGGCTGCCTTCGAGGCCGGCTATGATTTCTCTGCCCCTGGTATCCAGATCTCGCGCTTCTGCGCCTCCGGCCTAGACGCAATCAACCTTGCTGCAGGCAAGGTTCTCGCCGGCTCCGACGACATCGTCATCGCAGGCGGTGTAGAAAGCATGTCCCGCGTCGGAATGGGCATGTCCGGCGGCGCCTGGTACATGGACCCCTCGGTCAATTTCCCGGGCTATTTCATGCCACAGGGCGTCTCCGCCGACCTAATCGCCACCAAATATGGCTTCACCCGTGATGACGTCGATGCCTATGCCGTCGAGAGCCAGAAGCGCGCCGCCGCCTCCTGGGCGGCCGGCAACTTCGACAAGTCGGTGATCCCGGTGAAAGACGGCAACGGCCTCGTCATCCTGGATCGCGACGAACACATGCGTCCCGGTACCGACATGCAGTCGCTGGCGAGCCTCAACCCCTCCTTCCAGATGCCGGGCGAAATGGGCGGCTTCGAAGCCGTCGCCATCCAGGCACACCCGGAAATCGAGCGCATCAACTACATCCACCATGCCGGCAATTCCTCCGGCATCGTCGATGGCGCTGCTGCCGTTCTCGTCGGCTCCAAGGCGGGTGGTGAGGCCATGGGCCTGAAGCCCCGCGCCCGCATTCGCGCCTTCACCAATATCGGCTCCGATCCGGCCCTGATGCTGACCGGCCCGGTCGATGTGACGGAAAAGCTCCTGAAGCGCACCGGCATGAAGATTTCCGACTTCGACCTGTTCGAACTGAACGAAGCCTTCGCCGCCGTCGTCCTGCGCTTCATGCAGCATTTCCAAGTCGACCATTCCAAGATGAACGTCGCCGGCGGCGCAATCGCCATGGGCCATCCGCTTGGTGCCACCGGCGCGATGATCCTCGGCACGGTGCTCGACGAACTGGAACGTCGCGATCTGAATACGGCCCTCGTCACCCTGTGCATCGGCGCCGGCATGGGCACGGCCACCGTCATCGAACGCGTCTGATTTCCCGGGAGGAGTAAGATATGACTTACAAGAACTTCACCATCGAGACCGACGCAGACGGCATTGCCCTCGTGACCTGGGACATGCCTGACAAGTCGATGAACGTCTTCACCGTGGAAGTGATGGACGAGATCGAGAAGATTGTCGATCAGACCTGCGTCGATGACGGCATCAAGGGCGTCGTCTTCACCTCCGGCAAGTCCTCCTTCTCCGGTGGCGCCGATCTCACCATGATCAAGGGCATGTTCTCCATGCTCGAAGAGGAAAAGGCCAAGGACCCGGCCGCCGCTGTCCAGAAGCTCTTCGACGCCGCCGGCCGCATGACCTGGCTGTGGCGCAAGATCGAAACCTGCGGCAAGCCGTGGGTCTCGGCGATCAATGGCACCTGCATGGGTGGCGCGACCGAGCTGTCGCTCGCCTGCCATGGCCGCGTGGCGTCGAACGCGAAGTCGGTCAAGATCGGCCTGCCGGAAGTCAAGGTCGGTATCTTCCCCGGCGCCGGTGGCACGCAGCGCGTGGCACGTCTCGCCAACACGCAGGATGCCCTCCAGATGATGACCACGGGCCAGACGCTGTCGGCTGCCCGCGCCAAGGCGATGAACCTCGTGCACCAGGTCGTCGAACCCGGCGAACTGATTAATGCTGCAAAGCAGATGATCAAGGATGGTCTGAAGCCGGTTGCTCCCTGGGACGAGAAGGGCTTCAAGGTTCCAGGCGGCGGCATCTGGACCCCGGCCGCAGCCCAGCTCTGGCCCGCTGCTTCCGCCATCCTGCGCCGCGAAACTGCCGGCAACTACCCGGCAGCGCTCGCGATCCTGAAATGCGTCTACGAAGGGCTGCAGGTGCCCTTTGATACGGGCCTGAAGATCGAGCAGCGCTACTTCACCGAGATCGTCCAGACCACCGAAGCCTATTCAATGATCCGCTCGCTCTTCGTCTCGATGCAGGAGCTGAACAAGGGCGCCCGTCGCCCGGCCGGTCAGCCGAAGTCGGAGATCAAGAAGGTCGGCGTCGTCGGGGCCGGTTTCATGGGCGCCTCGATCGCTTATGTGACGGCCGCAGCCGGCATCAATGTCGTGCTGATTGACCGTGACATGGAAGCAGCGACGAAGGGCAAGACCCATTCGGAAGGCCTCGTTGCCGGCGCCGTCGGCAAGGGCAAACTGACCAAGGACGAGGGCGACAAGCTTCTCTCCCTGATCACGCCGTCGGATGACTACAGCACGCTTTCCGATGCCGATCTTGTCATTGAAGCCGTGTTCGAAGACCGCGACGTCAAGAAGGCCGTGATCGAGAAGGTCGAGGCCGTGCTGCCGGAAGGCGCGATTTTCGCCTCCAACACCTCGACCCTGCCGATCACCGGTCTCGCCAAGAACTCCAAGCGCCCTGTCAATTTCATCGGCATCCACTTCTTCTCGCCGGTCGAGAAGATGATGCTGACGGAAGTCATCCTCGGCAAGGAAACCGGCGACAAGGCGCTGGCCGTGGCCCTCGACTATGTCGCTGCGATCAAGAAGACCCCGATCGTCGTCAACGACACCCGTGGCTTCTTCGTCAACCGCTGCGTCTTGCGCTACATGGCTGAGAGCTACAACATGCTCATCGAAGGCGTGCCTCCTGTCATGATCGAGAATGCCGCGAAATTCGCCGGCATGCCGGTCGGTCCGCTCGCCTTGAACGACGAGGTTGCAATCGATCTTTCCTACAAGATCCTGAAGGCCACTGTTGCCGACCTCGGCGAGAAGGCGATCGACCCGCGCCACATGGAACTGGTCGCCCGCATGGTTGAAAAGGAAGAACGCTTCGGCCGCAAGAACGGCAAGGGCTTCTACGACTATCCGGCAAAGCCCGCAAAGAAGCATGTCTGGCCGGGCCTGAAGGATCTCTATCCGCAGCAGAAGCCGGACGCCGTCAACGTCAAGACCCTGCAGGAACGCTTCCTCGCCACCATCGCGCTCGAAGCCGCCCGCACCGTCGAGGAAGGCATCGTCACCGACCCGCGCGAAGCTGATGTCGGCTCGATCCTCGGCTTCGGCTTTGCGCCCTACACCGGCGGTGCCCTGTCCTATATCGACGGCATGGGCGTGAAGACCTTCGTGGAACTCTGCGAGCGTCTCGCGAAGGACTACGGCGCGCACTTCACCCCGACGCCGCTCTTGAAGGACATGGCTGCGAAGGGCGAGACCTTCTACGGACGGTTTGACCCCTATGGCGATGCGGCCAAGGCTGCCTGAAGCAAGTGTCTATCGATATTGAGAAAAGGCGGCTTTCGGCCGCCTTTTCCGTTTCTGCAGCAAAGAGTTCAGTTCGTCAGCTCATAAGGCCGCCGCAGGCCCTGTGCGTCGAGCCATGCGATGACCGCCTCCGGCTCGTCTGTCTGAATGATCGTCACACCACGCTCGACGAAGAAGCCCCAGACATCCTGCGGGCGTCCCGTGGACAGTGCGAGATAGTCACCGCGTCCGCCGGCCACCATGCCTTCCGGCCGGTCGGTGATCGCATAAGTGTTGATCCACAAATGGGTGTTGTTGCGGATCGCTGCAGCCCGCGACAGCGGTGAAAGCAGGGGGCCGCCATCCGGCGTGACCGGCAAGCTTGCATCGCGGTGCCAATGGATCAGTTCGGCCGCTGGCGCAGAGAGTGCCGATTGTGTCCGGTCGACAAAGGCCGTCTCGGTCACGGCGTCGTCGGCCAGGATCGGCATGAACGCGATCTCGGGGCCGATCGCGCGGCGGATGTCGCGGGCAAGCTGCAGCCGCTCCGGGTTCCAGATCGCCATCTTGAGGAGCACACCACCCGTCATGTCGAGCCGTCGCGCAAGGTCGGCGACCTCGACCAGAGCCTCGGGCTCCAGCTTGTTGTCGACGTTGATCATGATCCGGCCGCGCGCATGCAGCATGGCCTCTTCCAGTGTGAAGACATGTTCGTCGGTGACTTCGCGCGCACCTTCGACAATCAGGCGACAGGTCCTCAAGTCCGCCAGATCGCGCTCGGCAACCTTGCCCTTGCAGGTCGTCGTCCGGTCCAGCGTTTCGTCATGCATGATCACGAGTGCGCCGTCGCGGCTGCGGCGAACGTCGAGTTCAACCATTTCGACGCCGATCGCGGAGGCATGGTCGATGGCGGCGAAGGAGTTTTCCGCCCGCATCGGTTTGCCTTTCTCCTTCCAGCCGGCCCGATGCGCCACCACCATCACATGATCCCGAAACAGGTTGGCATGGGTCAGCCGCTCGTGGATCAGGGCTGCATGCATCGGAGCCGGGATCCGCGCAAGGCTCGCGGCACCCGCGACAAGCGCAAAGAACAGGCTGACAAAAAGCATGGCAAGGCGCATGGCGGGTCTCCCTCGTCCGTGGATCGCGTTCTGCGGCGATAGGTGCTTCGCGTGAAACGGCCATGACGTTTTTCTGAAACCTCTGTGACGGGGCCTAAGGGAACAGGAAACCATGATGGCCCGTTGAATGCTCAAATGGGCAGCCGGGCATGAGGGGCAGGAGACAAGCATGACGATATCGCACGCCATTCCGGAAGGTTATCGAACCATCGATGTGGATCTCCCGGTCAATGCAATGCTGCACCTGTGGCTGAAGGCGGTCACACCGGCCGAGCCCGGATCCGTGTCCCTCTACAGCGTCAATGGCAAGTTCGGCGAGGTTCAGGCGGTCAATGCCGAGGAAAACTCCTTCCGCATCTATCATGTCTTCGGCGGCGGCACCGTGACGCTCGCTTACGATACGGCGGTCACCTCTGTCTCAGTCGCCTATTGGTTCACCCCGTCCGACGTCCTAGAAACGGGCATCACCGTCATCCACACCAACCCAGCGAATGAACCACCCGACTTGCCGAATGGCTATCACTTCCGTCCGCCCTTCGGCTGGATGAACGATCCCAATGGTTTTGGCCGCTTTGGTGGAAGGCCGCATCTGTTTTACCAGCATTACTCGCATGGCCGCATCTGGAACAATATGCACTGGGGCCATGCCGTCTCGCCCGACTACTTGCGCTGGCGCCACCTCCCGGTCTTCCTGTTTCCCTCAGAGGAATTGACCGTCCGGCCGGATAAGCGCGGCGGCGCCTTTTCGGGTTCGGCCATCGCTCGACCCGACGGGCCAGGCATCCGCGTCTTCTTCACCGAAAAGATCGCTGACCGGATTCCGGAACAGGAAATCCAACTGACGGCAACCTCGACCGATCTTTTTAGCGCCGGCGCTGCCGAAGTTCTCTTGCCGCACAGGCCGGATGGAGAGGGGCTGACCTTCGATTTTCGCGATCCCTATGTCTTTCGTGGTCCGGATGGGCTCTGGAAGATGCTACTCGGCAGCCAGAGCGCCGAGGGTGGCGTGGTGCTGCTGTACGAGACCACTGACAACACCGCCGCAGACGGATGGACCTATCTCGGTAAGCTTTACACTGAGACGCGTTATCAGACCTCGGCACTCGAATGCCCATGCCTTCTGCCGGTCGATGGCGACGCACGGGACCCCGCAACGCGCTGGGCGCTCATCTATGGCCTGATGAATGGCGAGGACAAGGAAACCGGGCGCCGCAACCTGACCATGATCGATATAGGCTGGTTTGACGGGCGGAGTTTCGCCAAGGAATTCGGGCGTGAACTGGATTTCGGCACCGATAACTATGCCTTTCAGGCCTTCGTCGATGGCGGCACACCGGTCGGCATTGGCTGGCTCGGCAATTGGGCCGACACAGGCCCGACGGTCGATTTTCCCTCGGCCATGAGCCTGCCCCGGACGCTGGTTCTGGACGGTGGCGAACTGCTGACCCCGCCCATTGGGGCAGCGGAAAGCCTGAGAGCCCGGATGATCGACCGCACGCGGCTGGTGGCAGGGCAATCGGTACAACTGCCGCACGGCGCTGCTGAAGTGGTCTTCGAGCTGGACCAGCCCGGCGCGGAATTCCGGCTGGAATTTGATCACCCCGAGATGCGCCTGGCGCTCGCCCAGCATGCGGAAGGTCTGGAAATCCTGCACGGCTTTCTCGACCGGCCGGAAGAGCCGCCAGGGCCGCGCTATATTGCAAAGGCCGCTGGGGTGAAACGTATCAGGGTCTTCCTCGACTACGGCTCGCTTGAGGTCTTCGCCGATGGTGGGCGTTTGGCCGGCACAAAACGCATCGCAGGTTTTGAGCCAGTGCGGGGATTACGGCTCGTCGCGACCCAGGGGACCGTCACGCAGGCGACGGTGTGGTCGCTGCGGTTATAGGAGCATTCTCGGCCGGGGCGAAGCGTCTACGCATGCCCGGCGAGATCGGTTTCACCCTCAATGATCGAACTTTGTTTGGCGACCGGAGCACTTGCGCCGCGCACCCGGACGACCGTGACGGAGCATGGGGCAGATGCCGCCACCTCACCGGAGACGCTGCCCATCAATGAGCGCAGCGTCGAGTTGGCCCTTGCGCCCATCACCACATGATCGACATTGTTGTCGCGTGCGAATGTGAGGATCGCCTGGGCCGGCGAGACGGCCTCCAGCACGTGGTAGGTTATGTCCGCCTCGTCCGCGCCAAGCGGCGCTGCCCAATGCTTTAGCGCAGCAAGCCGCATCACATGTTTGCTGTTGCCCTCGGCGTCTAGGTCGTCATCGAGCGCAAGACGGGCGATCTTCAGCACGTTGACGCAGGCGATGCGGGCATGCGGCGAATTGCGGATGATCCTCTTTGCCGTCTCCCGCAATGCCTCGGCCAATTCCTGGCTCGCCGCATTCAGATCGATGGCCACCATCACGATGGGCGCAGAAGCGAGAAGGGCGGTCGCCCCTTTCGGCTTGATCAACTCGATCGGATCGGGGTTCAGCATGCGCTTCACCACCTGACGCCAGCCGTCCCGGCTGGTCTTTTCCGCGCGGGCCGTGAGGCGGACACCGTAGAGATTGCCGAGATCGAGGGCGAGTTGGGCCGCCGTCTGGTAACGACGCGCAGGGTTGACCTCCAGGCAGCGCAGGATGATCTCCTGGCACGCCTTGGAGACCATCGGATTGAGCTCGCGGGGCGGGGGCGGATCCCACCAGAGCCGCTTCTTCAGGCCGTTCATCCTCTGCGGGTCGCCGAAGGGCCGACGCCCAGTCGAGAAGAAATACATCAATACGCCGAGCGCGAAGAGATCGGAGCGAAAATCGGACCGCACGCCGAGGATCTGTTCGGGCGCCATATAGGGCGCCGTGCCATAGGGCAGGCGAAACTCCTCGTCCATCAGATCCGGAAGCTCGAGATGGCGGGCGAGGCCATAATCGACAAGCACGGCCTCACCGGTATCGCGAAAGAGGATGTTGGACGGCTTGATGTCGAGATGGACGACTTTCTGGCGATGAAGGTCGGTAAGTGCGGTCGCGATCTTCGCGGCGGTCTCGACGACCTCCGGCTGGGAACACGGCAGTCGCTCCAGCATGGGATAGAGCGACTTGCCGGGCAGTCGTTCAACAACAATGTAAGGTTGGCGCGAAAAGTCGCCGCGCGCCACAAAGCGCGGCACGTGCGGGCCGCTGATCCGCGGAAGGATCATCAACTCCATCTCGAAGCCGACGATGGTGGCGGGGTCGGTCCCGGAGCCGATCCGCGGAACCTTCATCAGGAGGGGGCCGGTATGGTCCGGATGGGTCACCTCATAGAGCTTGGCCATGCCGCCGGTATGGGCGAGCTTGCCGAGCGTGAAGCCGTCGATAACGTCGCCCTCGTCGATCCGTGTGCGTGCCATGCGATTCCCCGTCCCCCGGCCCCGAGCCTTGCCCGTCCTGCGTCAGCGTCCCCTGTAAAGTCTGAGCGCCAGCCCTTCCGGCAATGAGGCGGCACGGATCGCGTTTGCCGCGCCGTCTATGTCATAGGCGGTCCAGCGGAAGGAGAGCTCACAGTCCTGCGTGTCGTAAAGGGCCCAGGCCGCCGCCGGATTGCCATCGCGGGGCTGACCGACCGAACCCATCACGGCAAGCCAGCGTCGCGGCGGACCGACAGGAATACCGATGTCGGACGATGGAACGAAGGTCGTGACCTTGCCGCCCAGACCCTGCCCGTAAAGTGCCGGCGCATGCACATGTCCGCAGAAGCTGAGCCGCGCACTGCAACCTTTGAAGTGGGCATCAGCGTCGCTGCGGTCATGCACATAGGTAAACCGGCCAGGCGCGGAACCTTCGGCGTGCACATAGAGCCGATCCTCATCGGTGGCGGAAACCGGCAGACGCGCTAGAAATTCGCGATGCGACGGCTCGAGCGTAACGCGCGTCCAGTCGATTGCGATCCCGGCAGACGCGTTCATGGCATAGGAGGGATCGCTGATCGCCTGGTCATGATTGCCGCGCACGGCAATCGCGCCTTCAGCAACCATGGCCATGCAGGTTTCGACGCACCACTTCGGATCACCGCCATAGCCGACGATGTCGCCAAGTATGACGAAGCGTTCCGCACCCCGCGCCCTTGCATGTGCAAGCACGGTCTCGAAGGCCTGTCGGTTGCCATGGATGTCGGACAAAATAGCGATTTTCATGCCTTCGTCAGCCCTCCCTGCTGCGTCGGATCAACCCAACATAGTGAGCTTTACGGCCCTCCGCTATTCTCCGGAAGACGAAGGTCAGATGGACGTCAGGAGTGACGGCGAACGGGACTATGCTCGCCTTTAGCGGCAAAAGCGGTAGCCTATTCCGCCGCCGCTCGGCGTTGCGAGGAGACTTGCGTCATGAAGGCCCGGAGAGCAGCGGGGCGTACCGGCTTGTGCTGCAGCGTGATCGAATGACGTTCGGCTTCCGCCCGGACTTCCGCTGAACGATCGGCAGTGATCAGCAGTGCCGGCATGTCCGCCTTGGTTAGCGCGCGCAATCGCAGGATTGCCCCTATGCCGCTGCCATCGCCAAGATGATAGTCGGCGATGACCAGATCGGGTGCGGGACTGTTTTCCAGCAGTGTGTCCATCTCGGCGATCGAGCCGGCGCAGGTGACCTCGCAGCCCCAGCCGGAGATCAGCAATTGCATGCCCTCAAGGATCTTCGGCTCGTTGTCGATACAAAGCACGCGGAAGCCCTGCAGCGACGGTGTGTTGCGGCTTTCGGGCGCCAGTTTAACCACGCCGTCGGATGCCGGTTTCGCCACGTCCAGCGGCATGACCACCTTGAAGGTTGTACCCTTGCCGGGCTTGGACGCCAGTTCCACCGGATGGTGCAGCACCCGCGCAATGCGGTCGACAATCGACAGTCCAAGGCCAAGCCCGGACGCCGTCCGCATGCCTTCTTCCAGCCGGGCAAATTCCTTGAACACCGTGCGGAACTTGGAGGAGGGGATGCCGATGCCGGAATCCGTCACCTGGATCACCACCTTGTCGCCCTGACGCCGCGCCCCGACCACAATACGTCCGGCCGGCGTGTATTTGATGGCATTGGACACCAGATTCTGGATCAACCGGCGCAAGAGGGTCGGGTCTGACCGCACCGAGAATTTCGTCGGCATCACCACGAGCTTCAGGTTCTTCTCGCGCGCCATGGGCGCAAAGTCCGTTTCAATTTTCTGCAAAAGACTATTGAGCGGCACGGTGGAAAAACGCGGCTTCATTGCGCCGGTATCGAGCCTGGAGATGTCGAGAACCGCACCGAGAATGCTTTCAACCGATTCCAGCGCTGAATCGATGTTCTCAACCAACGCGCTGTCTTCGGAGTCTCCAAGGCGTTCGACCAGAGACGACGAATAGAGTCGAGCCGCATTCAGCGGCTGCAGAATGTCGTGTCCGGCTGCGGCGAAGAAACGGGTCTTGCCGATATTCGCTTCATCGGCCGCTGCCCGCGCCTCGGCCAGAGCATGATTGACCCGGGTAAGCTCTGCGGTGCGCTCGCTGACCCGTTGCTCCAGCGTCTCGTTTGCCTGTTTCAGCGCCTGATCGGCTTCGACCCGGGCGGTAATGTCACTGAACGTCGCGACCAATCCCTGGTCTGGCATGAGGTTGCAGCGCACTTCGATGATCCTCTTGCCCCCGGACAGCACCATCTGGAACGGATGGTCGAACTGATGAAATCCATGGATGACGGCCGCCACATTGGTGGCAGCCACGTCGCCGCGCTGGGCGAGGATGGCAATCATGTCGGCAAGGGGAAAGCCGACTTGGCCAACATGCTCCGGCAGATCGAGAAGGATACGGAAACGACGGTTCCAGATGGTCAGTCGATCGGATGCGTCGAAGACCGCGATGCCCTGCTCCATCTGCGCAAGCGCCGTCTGCAGCATGTCCTGATTGTATTGGAGGGCTTCCGATGCCTGATCGAGTAGCCACACGGTGTCGGCCGACGGGTCCTCGGCCTTCTGCAGGATGAGCGACAACACCAGACGGGCCGAGGACGAGCCGATCGCGCTGCCGAGAAGCTGTTCGGAGAAATGGATGAAGGCCATGTCGGCGGGGCTGTCATCCGCCAGCTTCCGGCCTGCCGCCTGTTCGTAAGACCGGAAGGAGCGCTCCATTCTCTCATTGCCGAGATAGCGGGCGATCGCGGCCTTCAGATCGCCGACCGCGACGCTGGTCTTCCAGCCGCGTGTGGCAAAGTTGGAGCGAGGCTGCCGCTTGATGAAGATCGCCGACTGGATACGCTCGACCGGGCGCGGATTGCGGCTCAGCGATCCGACGACGAAGGCGAGCGTGTTGATCAACAGGCTGAAGATCGTCGCATTGACCAGCGGGTCGGCATATTGTGTCTCGAACATCGAGAGGCCCGGCAGCAGAAAACCCAGCATGCTGGACGCGATCCAGGAATGATCGGTGGCACCGAGGCTGGGCAGGAAGAGCAAATAGGCCCAGACGAGAAAGCCGGTTGTCAGGCCGGCAATCGCGCCGCGTGCATTGGCTCGTCTCCAGATCAACCCGCCGAACATCGCCGGCGCGATCTGGGCGATGGCGGCGAAGGAGAGAAGCCCGATCTTGGCAAGTCCTGTCGTATTGTCGGCCGAGCGGAAATAGACATAGCCGAGCAGCAGCACGCCGAAGATGGCGGTCCGGCGGATATGGAGGAGCGTCTTTGCAAAATCCTCGCGCTGGCTCGGTCGGCCGAGCAGACGCTGGCGCAGGAAGATCGGCAGCACCATGTCATTGGAAATCATGATGGCAAGCGCGACGGAGGCGACGATGACCATCGCGGTCGCCGCCGAGAAGCCACCGATAAAAGTGATCAGAGTCACCAGCCCGTTGCCCGCTTCAAGCGGCAGCGACAGCACGTAAAGATCGGCATCACCTCCGCCCCCGAACGTCAGCACACCGCCGATCGCGGCCGGCAGGACGAAGATGTTGATGGCAATCAGGTAAATCGGCATCAGGATGCCCGCGAGTTTCAGCTCGCGCGGCGTGCGGTTCTCGACCACGGTCACATGGAACTGCCGTGGCAGCATGATGATGGCAAACGCCGAGAGCAGGATCAGCAGGATCCAGCGGCTGGCCGGCGTCTGGTGCGACAGGGCTGCCATGACGGCAGGGCTCTCGGTCGCTTTCTGCCAGAGATCCGCCGGTCCGTCGTAGAGCGTGAACACCACGAAAATGCCGAGCGTCCAGAATGCGACCAGCTTGACCACCGACTCCATTGCAATCGCCAGGATCAGGCCGTCCTGGTGTTCGGTTGCATCCGTGTGCCGCGTGCCGAAGACCACGGCGAAGCAGGCAAGGAGAAAGGCGACGATCAGCGGCAGATCGATGAAGTAGAGATTGCCCGTGCCGATCCCATAGGCCGAGGGGTCCATGACGGCGGCGACCGAACTGGACACGGCCTTAAGCTGGAGCGCGATATAGGGGATGATCCCGACAAGGTAGATGATCGTGACCAATAGCCCGACAATGGGGTTCTTGCCGTAACGGGCAGCAACGAAGTCTGCGCCCGAGGTGATCTTTTCGGTCTTGGCAAGATTGATGATGCGCCGAAGGATCGGCATTCCGAGCGTATACATCAGGATAGGCCCGATATAGATCGCCATGAATTCCAGCCCATGCTCGGCTGCAAGCCCCACGCCGCCGAAATAGGTCCAGGAGGTGCAGTAAACGGCAAGGCTCAGCGCGTAGACCATCGGTCGACCGCCGGCCGGAACGCCGGTGATCTTCGATTTGCGGTCGCCATAGCTCGCCACCGCAAACAAGAACAGCAGATAGCCAAGCGCCGCGACAACGATGATCCAGCCAGGAAGCACGCTTTCCTCCTCATCGCACCCCTAGGGAACTCTAGGGGATGTCTGCGTATTTTAAAATCGCTCGGCGTCTTGATCTTAAGTCGAAGAGAATCCGGCGCGAAGCGAAAATCACCATTTCCGAATGAATTGATTTTCGTTAACGATAACAGGCAGGCACTGCCCGGGACGGCGGTGGACAGCATGACAAAGGAGCAGGGGTATGCTGAACGAATTCAAGTCATTCATTGCACGTGGCAACGTCATGGACCTCGCGGTCGGCGTCATCATCGGGGGGGCCTTCGGCCTGATCGTCAATTCGCTGGTTCAGGACATTGTCATGCCTTTGGTCGGCGTGGTGTTCGGTGGCTTCGATTTTTCCAACTACTTCCTGCCCCTGAGCAGCAAGGTCACGGCGACATCGCTTGCCGCCGCCCGCGAACAGGGTGCCGTCTTCGCCTATGGCAACTTCATCACTGTGGTCATCAATTTCCTGATCCTTGCCTGGATTATCTTCCTGATGGTCAAGGGCGTGAACACGCTGCGTAAGTCGCTGGAAAGGGAAGAGCAGAAGGCAACGGAGGCAGCGCCGCCCCCGGCCGACATCCAGCTGCTGACCGAGATCCGAGACCTGTTGAAAACCCGTTGACGGCTTTGGCTGCGGTCATCCTGGCATGCCGCCGCAGCCATCCATCAGCCGTATCGATCCCTTCCTAACGGAAAATCATGGGATTTTCCGTGGCGCATCAGCTAGACAGGGCACTCACAACGAAGGAGAGCCCACCGCATGTCTTTGCTGGAAAGCCTGAGCCCGCGCGCCCTCGCAGCCCCTGAAAGCGGGATTGTCGAGATCCTGAATTACGCGCGCGGTCGCGATGGCCTGTTGCCGCTCTGGGTTGGCGAGGGCGATTTGCCGACCCCGGATTTCATTAATCGGGCGGCAAGCGATGCTCTTCTCGCCGGCGAGACCTTCTACACCTGGCAGCGCGGTATTCCAGAACTCCGTGAGGCCCTGTCGCGCTATTACCAGCGCCACTTTTCCGTTGATCTTTCAGCCGAGCATTTTTATGCGACCGGCTCAGGCATGCAGGCGATTGCGCTGGCCGTTCAGGCGCTGACCTCGCCCGGCGACGAGATGATCTATCTATCGCCCTGCTGGCCGAACATAGTGGCTGCCATCGATCTGGCCGGCGGCAAGTCGGTCGGCCTGCCGCTGACATTTGCCGATGGCCGCTGGATGCTGGATCTTGACCGGCTTGAAAAGACGATCACGCCGAAGACTCGCGCGCTCTTCATCAACACCCCGTCGAACCCGACCGGCTGGACCGCGACACGGGATGAGCTGAAGGCGATTCTGGAGATCGCCCGGCGCCATGGCATCTGGATACTCGCCGACGAAATCTATGCGCTTTACTACTACGGAACCGCGACGCGCGCGCCCTCCTTTCTCGATGTGATGGAAGAGGGCGACCGGGTGATCTTCGCCAATTCTTTCTCCAAGAATTGGTCGATGACCGGTTGGCGCGTCGGCTGGATCGTGGCACCGCCGGAACTCGGACAGGTGTTGGAGAATCTCATTCAGTATTCGACCTCCGGGGTCGCCCAATTCATGCAGCGCGGCGCTGTGGTGGCGCTCGACGACGGTGACGATTTCGTCCGCGAGAACATCGCCCGCGCGACAAAGTCCCGCGATATCTTCTGCGACACGCTCACTGCGACCAACCGTGTCGAGACCTTGAAGCCGGAAGGTGCGCTATACGCTTTCCTCAAGATCGACGGCATCACCGACAGCCGTCAGGCGGCCCTCGACATCGTTGACAAGACCGGGGTCGGTCTCGCGCCGGGAACCGCTTTCGGTGAGGGCGGCCTGCCATTTCTGCGTGCCTGCTTCCTGCGCAATCCCGCGCAGATCGAGGACGCAGCCCAGCGGCTCGCCGGTTTCATTCGGGCGCTTTGATCTCCGGCAGAGGATGCTGTCGGGATTGGATAAAATGCGAGCGAATCTGTTGATCCAATCTTTAGCAAAACTCCTAAAA
Source organism: Rhizobium glycinendophyticum (assembly GCF_006443685.1). Classification (NCBI taxonomy): domain Bacteria; kingdom Pseudomonadati; phylum Pseudomonadota; class Alphaproteobacteria; order Hyphomicrobiales; family Rhizobiaceae; genus Peteryoungia; species Peteryoungia glycinendophytica. The sequence continues at coordinate 517,404 of NZ_VFYP01000001.1, forward strand.
TGCAATCGCTTTCAATCGCTTAGGGGCGGTTGATAAGCAGTCGGAAAGGTCGTTCGTGTTCCTGTCTTCCCAATAAGAAACTGCGGGAAGAAAATCATGGCGATCTTGGTCACGGGCGGAGCCGGTTACATTGGCAGCCACATGGTCTGGGCTTTGCTCGAAGCGGGCGAAGACGTCGTGGTCGTTGATCGACTCTCGACCGGTTTCCGCTGGGCCGTTGCGCCGCAGGCGCGTTTCTATCTGGGTGACATCGGCAAGCCTTCAGTCCTGAAGCACGTCTTCGCGGAGAACGACATCGAGGCGATTATCCATTTTGCCGGATCGATCGTCGTGCCGGACTCGATTGCGGATCCTCTCGGCTATTACGAAAACAACACCGGCAATACCCATCGCCTGTTGACCGCTGCTGTAAAGGCGGGGATCGACAAGGTCATCTTTTCCTCGACAGCAGCCGTCTATGGCACCCCTGAGAACGCACGGCCCATCCGCGAAGATGCGCCGCTGCGCCCGGAAACACCCTATGGCCAGTCGAAGCTGATGAGCGAATTGATGCTCCGGGACACCGCGCGGGCCCATGGCCTGAACTACGTCGCGCTGCGCTATTTCAACGTAGCCGGTGCCGATGTGAAAGGCCGCGCCGGCAATTCGGCAGTCGGCGCCACCCATCTTCTCAAGGTCGCCTGCGAGGCAGCTCTTGGCCGCCGCAAGTCCATGTCGGTCTTCGGCACGGATTACGAGACGCCCGACGGTACCGGTGTGCGCGACTACATCCACGTCAACGATCTCGTTGACGCGCATCTGCGGGCGCTTTGCTACCTACGCAAGGGTGGCGGCCCTTTGGTCGCCAATTGCGGTTATGGCCGTGGCTATTCCGTGCTCGATATCATCGAAGCGGTGCGCCGAGCGACCAATCAGACTTTCACCGTCGACTATGTCGACCGCCGTCCGGGCGACGCTGGTCTGGTGGTCGCCGATTCAACGCTCGCACGCACCGTCCTCGACTGGCAGCCTCGGCACGACGACCTGGACGTGATCGTCGCAACGGCGCTCGCTTGGGAGCGGCATCTCGAGTCGATGGCAGCTCCCGACATCAAGGATCTGCGCCGGCTCGCCATTGGCTTCTGATCCCAGCTCCGCACGGCTGGTGCACCGAGCAGTCGCTTTCTGAAGCCGGCCACCTGAAACCGCGGCGAGTGCCGCCCCCTTTTTTGATTTGAATCAAGATCATTGCTGCGCTGCAGTCGTAACACTTCATGCAGGAACATGGCCGTTGCCGCGGCCATGTCTGCTGTATGGCGCGGAGAGATGAGATGGCAAAGCGACAGGGCGGCCTGCTGGCCGCAGTGCTGCTCCTCCTGGTGGCGGGCGGTGCCTATTACGGTTGGAAAACCTATGCGGGCGACGGCCTCCCGGAACATATCGCCAGCGGCAATGGCCGCATCGAGGCTGTCGAAGTTGACATCTCGGCAAAAAGCGGCGGCCGGGTGAAGGAAATTCTTGTCGGCGAAGGCGACTTCGTCACGGCAGGCCAGGTTCTGGCAGAGATGGACACGGACCAATTGCAGGCGGGCCTTCGTCAAGCGGAGGCCGAGCGACGTCGGGCAGAGATCGGCGTCGAAACTGCAAAGAGCCTGGTGGCGCAGCGCGAAGCCGAACGCGCGGCGGCGCTCGCAACCGTCGACCAGCGCAACGCGCAACTCGACGCGGCCACGATCAAGCTCGCGCGGGCCGAACGGATGATCGAGAGCAACACCACGAGCCAGCAAACCGTCGACGACGACCGGGCCAATGCCGCAAGCGCGAAGGCGGCACTGGCTGCAGCCAGAGCACAGGTTGCTGCTTCCGATGCCGCGATCGGCGCGGCCAAGGCCCAGATCGTTGATGCCGAAGCGGCAATCGACGTGGCGACGGCCGCGATCGAAAAGGTCAATGCCGATATTGCCGATAGTACACTGCGCGCGCCCCGCGACGGCCGTGTCCAATACCGCGTGGCGCAGCCGGGGGAGGTTCTGGCCGCCGGTGGCCGCGTCTTGAACATGGTAGACCTCGCCGATGTCTACATGTCCTTCTTCCTTCCCACCCTGCAGGTTGGGCAGATCGCGCTTGGCAGCGAAGCCCGGATCGTTCTCGACGCCGTTCCAAATTACACAATCCCCGCTGAGGTCAGCTTCGTGGCCGATGTTGCACAGTTCACGCCGAAGACGGTGGAAACCGAGGAGGAGCGTCAGAAGCTGATGTTCAGGGTCAAGGCGGCGATCCCGAAGGAACTGCTGAAAAAATACATTCATCAGGTGAAGACCGGGCTCCCCGGTGTGGCCTATGTCAATCTTGATCCCAAGGCTCCCTGGCCTGACAGCCTGACCCGCACCCTGGTGAAGTGACATGAACACTTCCGCCCGCGACAATCCATCGCCGGCTCCGGTGGTGCGCATGGAAGGGGTTAGCCTCAGCTATGGCAAGACGCGAGCACTGAGATCGATCTCGCTGGATCTCCCGGCGGGCGTCATGGTCGGCCTCATTGGCCCAGATGGTGTCGGCAAGTCCAGCTTGCTCTCGCTCGTTGCAGGAGCGCGTGCCATCCAGGAGGGACGGGTCGAGGTGCTGGGAGGCAACATGGCCAATTCCCGTCATCGCCGTCTGAGTTGCCCGCGCATCGCCTACATGCCGCAGGGTCTGGGCAAGAACCTCTACCCGACCCTGTCCGTCTACGAGAACATCGAGTTCTTCGGACGCATCTTCGGTCAGGACCGGGTCGAGCGGGAGAGACGCATCCGCACCCTCCTGCAGGCGACCGGACTTTCGCCTTTCGCGGACCGGCCGGCCGGTAAGCTTTCCGGCGGCATGAAGCAGAAGCTGGGGCTCTGCTGCGCGCTTATTCATGATCCAGACCTGCTGATCCTCGACGAGCCCACGACGGGTGTGGATCCTCTGTCACGGCGTCAGTTCTGGCAGCTCATCGGCGAGATCCGCACAAGGCGACCCGGCATGAGCGTGATCGTCGCCACGGCCTACATGGAAGAGGCGGCGAGCTTCGACTGGCTGGTTGCAATGGATGAAGGCTCGGTACTTGCCGCCGGATCGCCGACGGACCTGCTCGAGACGACGGGGACCGACAACCTCGACTCGGCCTTCATCGCGCTCCTGCCGGAGGAAAAGCGCCGGCAGCACAGGACGCTGGCGATCCCGGCAAGGACCGATGGCGCGGCAGCGGAAACCGCGATACGGGCCGAAGGGCTTACCATGCGCTTTGGCGATTTCACCGCTGTCGACCGGGTGAGTTTCGACATCCCGCGCGGCGAAATCTTCGGTTTTCTCGGATCGAACGGCTGCGGCAAGACGACGACGATGAAAATGCTGACGGGCCTGCTTGCGGCAAGCGAAGGCAAGGCGGAGGTTTTCGGCCGCGCGATCGACCCGAAGGACATCGATCTGCGACGCCGCGTCGGCTATATGAGCCAGGCCTTCTCGCTTTATGGCGAGCTGACGGTGCGGCAGAACCTCGAACTGCATGGCCGTCTCTTCAGCATGGCGGAAGCCGAAATTGCTCCGCGTATCGAGGAACTTACCACGCGCTTCGGCTTGTCGACAGCACTTGACGACCTGCCCGACAGCCTGCCGCTTGGCATGCGCCAGAGATTGTCTCTCGCCGTCGCCCTGATCCACAAGCCGGACATCCTGATCCTCGATGAGCCCACCTCAGGCGTCGATCCGGTTGCCCGCGATGACTTCTGGCAACTGCTGGCCGACCTGTCGCGGCGCGACAATGTCACGATCTTCGTCTCGACCCATTTCATGAACGAGGCGGAGCTCTGCGACCGGATTTCGCTGATGCATGCGGGCCGCGTGCTGGTGACGGATACGCCCCAAGCGATCGTGGCGAGCCGGGCGGCATCGAGCCTGGACGAAGCCTTCATCAGTTATCTTGAAGAGGCGATCGGCGTAACCGCACCGTCGGCTCCTATTGCAGATGAGCACGAGCCCGAGCTTCCCAACCCGGCACCCTCTCCGGTTCAGATCCGACCGCGACAGCGCGCATTCATCGACCGTCGCCGTCTCTTGGCTTTCAGCCGCCGCGAAGCGCTGGAACTGCGCCGTGACCCGATCCGTGCGACGCTTGCCATGGTGGGAAGCCTCATTCTGATGTTCGTCATCGGTTATGGCATCAATCTCGACGTCGAGAATCTGACTTTTGCCGCCCTCGACCGCGACGACACGGTCTTGAGCCGCGAATACATCGCCGAAATCTCCGGCTCTCGCTATTTTATCGAGCGACCGCCGATCACCGACTATGTCGATCTCGATCGCCGAATGCGCTCCGGCGAGATCAGTCTCGCGATCGAAATCCCCTCGGGCTTCGGAGCGAATTTGCAGCGGGGAGGGGAGCCGGTCGAGATTGGCGCCTGGATCGACGGCGCGATGCCGATGCGCGCGGAAACCGTATCGGGTTACGTGCAGGGCATGCATGCAGGCTGGCTAACGCGCAAGGCGCGGGAGCTTTATGGCGATGCGGCAGCATCGGGCCGCTTCGGTCTGGAGCTGCGCTATCGGTACAATCCGGGGGTGGAAAGTCTGGTTTCCATGGTACCTGCTGTCATCCCGCTGCTCCTGATGCTGATCCCGGCGATGCTTTCGGTACTCAGTGTGGTGCGCGAAAAGGAACTCGGCTCGATCACCAATTTCTACGTAACACCCGTGACCCGGCTCGAATTTCTGCTCGGCAAGCAGATCCCCTATCTTGCGATCGCCTGCCTCAATTTCCTGATGCTCACGGCCTTCGCCGTTTTTGCCTTCCGGGTGCCCCTGACCGGCAACTTCTGGGCGTTGGCTCTCGGTGCATTCCTGTATGTCTTTGCCTCCACGGCGCTCGGCCTGCTCTTGTCGAGCTTCATGAAGAGCCAGATCGCCGCAATCTTCGGCACCACGTTGATCACCATCATCCCGGCCGTACAGTTCTCCGGAATGATGTCGCCGGTTTCGGCGCTCCAGGGGGCCGGTGCCTTGATTGGCCAGATCTATCCCGCAAGCCACTTCGTCACGATCTCCCGTGGTGTCTTCTCGAAAGCGCTGGGCTTTGCAGATCTCGCGACGCCGCTTGTCGCGCTCGCGATCGTCGGTCCCGTACTCTTGACGACCGGCACCCTTCTTCTCAAGAAGCAGGCGGAGTGAGCGATGCGACTGGCGACAATCTTCCAGCTTGGCATCAAGGAACTGCGGGGCCTCGTCCGCGACCCTGCACTCCTGATGCTGATCGTCTATGCCTTCACCCTGAATATCTATACCGCCGCAACGGCCGAACCGGAAACGCTGAACAAGGCCGCCATTGCAATTGTCGACGAGGATCGTTCGCCAGCCTCGGAGCGCATCATCGCGGCCTTTTATCCACCCTATTTCCTGCCGCCGAAGCTGATCACCCCGGCTGAGATAGATCCGCGCATGAATTCAGGTCTGGACACCTTCGTGCTGGATATTCCCCCGAGTTTCCAGCGAGACCTCCTGGCCGGAAAGGCCCCACAGATCCAGCTGAACATCGACGCGACGCAGATGACTCAGGCTTTTACCGGCGGCGGTTACATCCAGCAGATCGTCACCACCGAACTGAACGGGTTTCTCGATCGTGGCCGCGACGCCACCACGGTGCCGGCGAATCTGGTGCTGCGTTCGCGATTCAATCCCGAACTCGACAAGAGCTGGTTCGGCTCGATCAACGAGGTCATCTCGGCAGTGACCATGCTGTCGATCATCCTGACCGGTGCCGCCCTGATCCGCGAGCGTGAACACGGCACGATCGAGCACCTGCTTGTCATGCCGGTCAGCGCCGCTGAGATCATGCTGAGCAAGATCTGGTCCATGGCTCTCGTCGTGCTTCTGGCAACGATCTTCTCGCTTTTCGTCGTTGTCGAAGGGGCACTGCAGGTGCCGCTGCACGGTTCGATCCTGCTGTTCATTTTGGGAGCGGGCCTGCAGCTCGTCGCCGCCACCTGCATGGGCATCTTCCTCGCCACCGTCGCCGGCTCCATGCCGCAGTTCGGTTTGCTGCTGATGCTGGTCCTCCTGCCGCTGCAGATCCTGTCCGGCGGTATGACGCCGAGGGAAAGCATGCCGGAGGTGATCCAGTGGATCATGACGCTGGCGCCTAACACCCATTTTGTCATCCTGGCGCAGGCAGTTCTGTTCCGGGATGCCGGGATAGCGGTTGTCTGGCCACAGCTCCTGGCGCTTGTGGCAATCTCAAGCGTGTTCTTCGCCCTCTCCCTGCAGCGGTTTCGCGCCTTCTTGCGTTAAACGTCTAGCCGGTCATCCGGAACGCAAAAAGCCGGAGACGCGGCGGCATCTCCGGCTTTCGCGGATGCCGGCACCCCGTGAGGCGTGCCGGCCCGTAAGATCGCATTAGGCCTGAAGGTCGAAGCGATCGGCGTTCATGACCTTGGTCCAGGCAGCCACGAAGTCGTGCACGAACTTCTCCTGGTTGTCGTCCTGGGCATAGACTTCCGCATAGGCGCGCAGGATCGAGTTCGAGCCGAACACCAGGTCGACGCGGGTCGCGGTGTACTTCACGGCGCCGGTCTTGCGGTCGCAGATGTCGTAGGAGTTCTTGCCCGTCGGCTTCCAGGTGAAGCCCATGTCGGTCAGGTTGACGAAGAAGTCCGTCGTCAGCTGGCCTTCACGGTCAGTGAACACACCATGCTTGGAGCCGCCGAAATTGGCGCCGAGCACGCGCAGGCCGCCGAGCAGCACGGTCATTTCCGCACCCGTCAGGCCCATCAACTGGGCACGGTCGAGAAGCATCTCTTCCGGGCTGACGACATAGTCCTTCTTGGCGAAGTTGCGGAAGCCGTCTGCGAGCGGCTCGAGCGCTGCAAAGCTCGCGGCATCGGTCTGTTCGGCAGTGGCATCGCCACGACCGGCGGCGAACGGCACATCGACCGTGTAGCCGGCAGCCTTCGCAGCCTTTTCAATGCCGACATTGCCGGCGAGCACGATGACGTCGGCGACGCTGGCGCCGAATTCTTCGGCGATCAGTTCGAGAACCGAGAGCACCTTGCCGAGGCGGGCCGGCTCATTGCCTTCCCATTCGCGCTGCGGCGCGAGACGGATGCGCGCACCATTCGCACCGCCGCGCATGTCGGATTGGCGGTAGGTGCGGGCGCTGTCCCAGGCCGTTGCGACCAGTTCGGCGACCGAGAGGCCGGAGGCGGCGATCTTCGCCTTGACGGCACCAACGTCGTAGTTCTTGGGGCCCGCCGGGATCGGATCCTGCCAGATCAGGTCTTCGGTCGGCGCTTCCGGGCCGATGTAGCGAACCTTCGGGCCGAGGTCGCGATGGGTCAGCTTGAACCAGGCTCGGGCGAAGGTTTCCTTGAAGTACTCGGGATCGGCCATGAACTTTTCGCAGATGGCGCGATACGCGGGGTCGACCTTCATCGCCATGTCGGCATCGGTCATCATCGGCATGCGGCGGATCGACGGGTCCGTCGCATCGACCGGCATATGCTCTTCCTTGATGCCGACAGGCTGGTACTGCTGCGCGCCGGCCGGGCTGTGCGTCAGTTCCCAGTCATAGCCGAACAGCAGTTCGAAATAGCCCATGTCGAACACGGTCGGGTTGGTCGTCCAGGCGCCTTCGATGCCCGAAGTCACGGCGAGGCTTGCCTTGCCGTTCTGATTCGGGTTGAGCCAGCCAAGGCCCTGGTTTTCGACTTCACCGGCTTCCGGCTCGACGCCGAGGGCCTGGGCATTGCCATTACCATGCGCCTTGCCGACGGTGTGGCCGCCGGCGGCAAGTGCAGCGGTTTCTTCGTCGTTCATCGCCATGCGGGCAAAGGTTTCGCGGACCTGGGCAGCGGTTGCGAGCGGATCCGGCTTGCCGTTGACGCCTTCCGGGTTGACGTAGATGAGGCCCATCTGCACGGCGGCAAGCGGGTTTTCCATCGTGTTCGGCTTGGTCACGTCGTCATAACGGTTGTCCGACGGTGCGAGCCACTGCTTTTCGGCACCCCAATAGACGTCCTTCTCCGGACCCCAGATGTCGGGACGACCAAAGGCGAAGCCAAAGGTCTTCAGACCCATGTCTTCATAGGCGACGGTGCCGGCATAGAGGATGAGGTCGGCCCAGGAGATCTTGTTGCCGTACTTCTTCTTCAGCGGCCACAACAGGCGCCGCGCCTTGTCGAGGCTGGCATTGTCGGGCCAGGAATTGAGCGGAGCAAAACGGATATTGCCGGAACCGCCGCCACCACGGCCGTCTGCCAGGCGGTAGGAGCCGGCGGAGTGCCAGGCGAGACGGATCATCAACCCGCCGTAATGACCCCAGTCGGCCGGCCACCATTCCTGGCTGTCACGAAAGAGGGCCTTCATGTCCGCCTTCAGCGCGGACACGTCGAGCGACTTGACGGCTTCGCGATAGTCGAAGTCCTTGCCGAGCGGATTGGTCTTCGTGTCGTGCTGGTGCAGGATGTCGAGGTTCAGCGCATTGGGCCACCAGGCCACGGGCGTTGCGCCGGTTTCTGTGTTCGAACCGTGCATGACCGGACATTTGCCGGCACCTTTGTTGCTCAGGGTATCCATTGTAACCTCCTAGAGAACCCGCTTGTGGCTGACTGCGGCCGCCGTTGCTCAATCGAACACGCCAGCGTCACAGCCTGATGAAGTCGCCGGCGAGAGGCGGGGGAGCCATCGCCGACTGCCGGATCGTATCGCCTTCACCCCTTGTGACGGCGCCTCTCCGGCAGCTTCTGGAATTGTTCTAGCAAAGCGTTTTCATTAATGTAAGTTAGAAATAATGATGAGTTCCATAGGCTAAGGTTATGATCAATTTCACCCTCCGGCAGCTGCGCTATTTCGATGCACTCGCCCGCCATGGCCATTTTGGCCGCGCTGCTGAAGCGTGCTCGATCTCGCAGCCGGCGCTGTCCGTTCAGATCAAGGAACTGGAAGACACGCTGGGTGCCGAACTCTTCGAGCGCGCCGCTCGGCAGCTAAGGCTTTCGGCTTTCGGCGAGGAATTCCTGCTCCGCGTTCGCGATATCCTCCGCTCGGTGGACGAACTAGGTGATCTGGCGCGTGCCCATCGCAGTCAACTGGTCGGCCGTCTGCGCATCGGGGTCATCCCGACGGTTGCCCCCTATCTTCTGCCCGCGATGATCTCCAGCCTCACCCGTGCCAATGCTGACCTCGACATCCATGTCCGCGAGACCGTCACGCCGAAGCTGATACAGGAGTTGGCTGACGGGCGGCTCGATACGGCCATCGTCGCGCTTCCGGTGTCCGAACCGTCGATGGAGGAAATCCCGCTCTTCGAGGAGAGCTTTGTGCTGGTCCGGCCACTGGAGGATCAAGCAAAGCCGGTGCCGAGCAAGGATACTTTGCGCGAAATGCGCCTGCTTCTGCTCGAAGAGGGACATTGTTTTCGCGAGCAGGCGCTCTCCTTCTGCGACATGGGCTCGGTGCGCCCGCGCGAAATCCTCGACGGCAGTTCGCTCACGACCCTTGTTCAGATGGTAGGGGCCGGCATCGGCGTCACGCTCATCCCGGAGATCGCCATGTCCGTCGAGACCCGCTCGGCCGCTGTCTCCATCGCTCGCTTCCAGGAGCCGCAGCCGTCGCGCACGATCGGCATGATCTGGCGCAAGACGAGCCCTATCGCCCGGCAATTGACCGAGGTCGCGGACGTCGTGCGCGAGGCGGCCGGCCAGTTGCGCGCGACAGCGGCGGCTTAAGGCTCAAGCCCGGCGCAGCGCGCCGTGTTGCGGATATGCATTTCCATTTCCAGCTTCGCCCTTTGGCCGTCATTGTCCCGCAGGGCGGCAATAATCTTGCGGTGTTCGCGGATCGATTCGCGCATGCGCTCCGGATCGGTGATTGGAATCGGCTGGCGCTGCGTTTCCGTCACCTGGTCTCGTACAGTCTGGTAAAGCGCCTTGAGCATGGCGTTGGAGCAGGCCGAGACGATCGTCCCGTGAAAGTCGAGGTCGGCCTCGACATTGGCGAGCAGGTCCTGGCTTGCCCAGCACTCTTCCATGGTGCGCGTCGCCTGCTCCATCCGGTCGAGTTGCAATTGCGTCAGCCGCCCGGCGGCCAGCCGTGCGATCTCGCCCTCCAGCAGGATGCGGGTCTGAAACACGTCGAAGACGGAATAGCTGTCGGAATAACGCCAAGGTGCCATGTGACCCGGCGTGCCGCTGGCAGTTTGGGTGGGCTTGACGACGAAGGTGCCGCGTCCGGCTTCCGTTTTCAGCAGCCCCAAGGTTTCCAGCGTCAGCAGGGCCTCGCGCAAAGAGGCGCGGCTGATGCCGAACTTCTGTGAGAACTCCCGCTGTGACGGAATTTTCTCGCCGGCCTTCAACTGGCCGGACTGGATCATGGTCTGGATCTCGCGTGCCACCGACTGTGGAACAAGCGTCTTGTTGAACATGCGATTCCTTTTCCGACCCCGTGCCCGTTGGCGCGGACATTCTATTTTTTCACAAGCCACCTTGCCAAGCGGAAAGGAGCATGCTTGTTTGGCCTGACTGGTCTGACCAGTTAGACCAAATGTAGATTGAGTCATGTTCAAAAAACAAGGGGAACTCTCATGACACGCGAATCCACCATTAAGACCACGCTGCTCGCCGGCCTCTTCGGCGTCTTCGCCACCGCCGCTGCTCATTCCGCAGATCTCACCGTCGGCGCCAATATCGGCAACGTGCCCTGGGAATTCGAAGATGCCAGCGGCAAAGTTTCAGGCTTCGAAGTCGACCTCGTCAACGAGATCGCCAAGCGCCTCGGCAAGACGGTCGAGTTCGTCAATACGCCGTTCAACGGCCTGTTCCCGGCCGTTCAATCCGGCCGCATCAACATGGCGATCTCCTCGATCACCATCACTGAGAAGCGCCTGGAATCTGTCACCTTCGCCCAGCCCTATTATGACAGTGACCAGTCCCTGACGGTGACTGCGGCATCCGGCATCACAGGTCTCAAAGACATGGCCGGCAAGGTCGTCGGCGTCGACACCGGCTCGACCGGCGACATGTGGGCCGATGCGCACAAGGGCGAATACAAGCTCGGCGAAATCCGCCGCTTTGAAGGCCTGCAGCCCGCTATGCTCGACCTCGTGGCGGGCCGCGTAGACGGCTACATTTCCGACATCCCGGCGCTCCTGTATTACGTCAAGGACAAGCCGGAGCTGAAGGTCGTCGAGCGCATCCCGACCGGTGAGAAATACTCGATCATGTTCAACAAGAACGATCCGCTCGCAACGGAGGTCAATGCCGTCATCACCACGCTGAAGGGTGAGGGCTTCATCGCCAAGCTGCATGAGACCTGGTTCGGCGCCAAGGCTGAAGACACGACCTCGACGGTTGCCGTCCTCGATATGCCCAAGGGCAAGTAACGCTCGAAACGCGACCGGCGGGGCGCTTGTGTCCCGCCGGCTTGCCACGGGGACAAGGCGGCATGACACTTCTCAATACCTTCTTCAATTTGCAGGTGATGATCGACAGCCTGCCGCAGCTCTTGTGGGGGCTGGTCGTCACGCTGGAAATCGGCATTACAAGTATTCTGGTCGGCCTGGTCGGTGGTCTCTTCCTCGCTGTCACGCGGCTCTACGCCCCAGGCTTCATCAAGGTCGTCATCCGCATCTACATCGACATTTTTCGCTCAATCCCGCTCTTGGTGCTGCTGATCGTCGTCTATTATGCGCTGCCCTTTGTCGGCATCCGTCTCTCGCCTTTCCTCTCCGCCGTCACAGCACTTTCGCTGGTCTCGGCTGCCTATACCGCCGAAATCTTCCGCGCCGGCATCGAGGCGATCCCGCACGGCCAGTTCGAAGCCTCGGCCGCGCTCGGCCTGTCCAACAAGGATACGATGGTCGACGTGATCCTGCCCCAGGCGATCCGCATCGTCATTCCGCCGCTCACCAACAACTGCATCAATGTCATGAAAGACACGGCGCTCGCCTCGGTTGTTGCCATGCCGGATCTGCTGAAGCAGGCGACACAGGCCCAGGCACTCGCGGCCAATCCGACGCCGCTGATCGGGGCGGCACTCATCTACATCGCGCTCCTCTGGCCTATGGTCGCCATCGTCGCCCGCCTGGAGAAGCATTTCAGCCGGGGGAAACGCTGATGGAAAAGACCCCGCTCATCTCTATCCGCGGCCTGAAAAAGGCCTACGGCACCTTCACTGTGCTGCACGGCATCGATCTCGATATCGCCGAAGGCGAAGTGGTCTGCGTTATCGGCCCCTCGGGCTCCGGCAAGTCGACACTGATCCGCTGCATCAATCACCTCGAAGCCTTTGATCCCGACAGCCGCATCACCGTCGACGGCATTCGCGTCGAGCCCGGTCCGGCGCTGGCCAAGGTCAGGGCCGAGGTTGGCATGGTCTTCCAGTCCTTCAATCTCTTCCCGCACATGACGGTGTTGAAGAACGTCATGCTGGCACCGATGCGGGTTCGGGGTACGTCCCCCGCCGAAGCCGAACGCAAGGCCCGTGAACTGCTTGCCCGTGTCGGCATTGGCGAACAGGCTGAGAAGTTTCCCGGCCAACTTTCCGGCGGCCAGCAGCAGCGCGTGGCCATCGCCCGGGCGCTTGCCATGGAGCCGCGCGTTCTGCTGTTCGACGAACCCACCTCTGCGCTCGATCCTGAAATGGTCGGCGAAGTGCTCGACGTCATGCGTAAGCTCGCAGGCACGGGCGTCACCATGGTCGTCGTCACCCACGAAATGGGTTTCGCCCGTCAGGTCGCCGACCGGGTGATCTTCATGGATGGCGGCCGGTTGATGGAGGCCGGCACGCCGGCAGAAATCTTCGATGCCCCGAGGCATGAACGGACGCGCGGCTTCCTGCGCGCTGTCCTCGAACACTGAACAAGAACAAAATCCGGAGGACGCCAAGAATGGCCACCGCTTCAACGCTCAATCTCGACTATGTCCGCAGCCAGTTTCCCGGCCTCGACCGCGGCTGGACCTTTTTCGACAATGCCGGCGGGTCGCAGATCGTGAAGGGCGCCGTCGAGCGGATCAACACGTTCCTCTACGAGAAGAATGTCCAGATCGGCGGCTCTTACGAGGTGTCCCAGGCCGCAGCAGCTGCTCTTTACGAGGCTCGCACTGCAGCCATGCACCTCGTCAATGCCAGCCGTCCGGAAGAAATCGTCTTCGGCAACTCGACGACCGCGCTCATCCAGAACCTTGCCCGGGCCATGCACGGCCAGCTTTCCGCTGGCGATGAAATCATCATCACCGTGGCGGATCATGAATCGAACATCGGCCCATGGGACCGCCTGCAGGAACGCGGCGTGATTTTGAAGATCTGGCCGCTCGACAAGAAAACTCTGACCCTGGAACTCGTCGATCTCGAGCCTCTGATGAGCGCGCGCACAAAACTCGTCTGCGTCACCCATTGCTCGAACATCCTCGGCTCGATCAACCCGATCCGTGAGATCGCCGACTTCGTCCATGCTCGGGGCGCCAAGATCTGCGTCGATGCCGTGGCCTATGCGCCGCACCGCGCCGTCGACGTGCAGGCCTTCGACGTCGATTATTACGTCTTCAGCCTCTACAAGACCTACGGCCCGCACTACGCCCTGATGTATGGTCGGTATGATCTGCTGCTCGAACTCGATACGCTCTACCACTACTTTTACGGCAAGGACAAAGTCCCGGGCAAACTTGAGCCTGGCAATCCCAATTATGAACTGGCCTACTCGACCTGCGGGATTGTCGATTACCTCACGACACTTGGCGAGCAGGTCGGCGAAACCGGCGGCACGCGCGCCAAGATCGAGGCCGCTTATGGTGCGATCACCGTGCAGGAAAACGCCTTGACTGAGCGTCTTCTCACCTATCTCCGCTCGCGCAACGACTGCCGCATCATCGGACAGGCCGTGAACCGGGACAGCCAGCGTGTGCCGACGATCGCCTTCCGTTTCGACGGCCGCGAGGCGGCCGACCTCTGCAAGGCGATGGATGCGGAGAAGATCGCCATGCGCTTTGGCGATTTCCATTCGCGCCGGCTTGCCGAATATCTCGGCCTGACCGACCATGGCGGCATGCTGCGCGTCTCGATGGTGCATTACAACACGATCGAGGAATTGGATCGCTTTACATCGGCCCTCGACCGGATCCTCGCCGGCGAGGCCGGGCTGGCCAAGGCGAGCTGAAAACGTCAACGAGAAGGATAAAGGCATGCGCTTCGATACGGTGATCCGCAACGGGACGGTGGTGACGGCCAGTGACACCTTTGTCAGCGACGTCGGCATCAAGGACGGTCGTATAGCAGCGCTGGCGCTTGGCCTCACCGATACCGACGAGGTCATCGACGCAAGCGGTCTTTTCGTTCTTCCCGGCGGTATCGACAGCCATGTGCATCTCGATCAGCCCTCCGGTGACGGTATCGTCATGGCGGATGATTTCGAGAGCGGCACGCGCTCCGCCGCGATCGGTGGCAACAGCACTGTGCTGGCTTTCTGCATGCAGGAGAAGGGTCAGTCGCTGCGCGAAGCCTTGAAGGTCTATCACGAGAAGGCCGAAGGAAAATGCCATGTCGATGTTTCCTTCCACCTCGTCATTACCGATCCGACGGCGGAAGTGCTTGGCCAGGAACTGCCAGCGCTGGTGGAGGATGGTTATACGTCGTTGAAGATCTTCATGACTTATGAGGGGCTTCGTCTGCACGACGACGAGATCCTGGCAACGCTCGATACCGCAAGGCGCACCGGCGCTCTGGTCATGGTCCATTGCGAAAATGAGGATGCGATCCGTTACCTGATCGGCCGGCACGAGGAGGAGGGCAAGTTCGCGCCGAAATTCCACGCCACGACCAGGCCGGTGGCCGCCGAGCGCGAGGCGACACATCGGGCGCTGTCGCTCGCCGAAATCGTCGATGTGCCGATTGTGATCGTCCATGTATCGAACCGTGAGGCGATGGAAGAAATCCGCCGCGCCCGCCAGCGCGGCCAGAAGATCGCCGGTGAAACCTGCCCGCAATATCTGATGCTGACGGCCGACGACCTCGATCTGGAAGGCTTGGAGGGGGCGAAATTCGTCTGCTCGCCGCCACCGCGCGATAAGGCAAGCCAGGATGCTTGTTGGGAAGGAATCGAACAGGGCGTCTTCGACCTCTTCTCCTCTGACCACTGCCCGTTCCGATTTGATGATCCGCAAGGCAAGCTGCACGAAAAGGGCAAGCGCCACTTCCGCTGGATCCCGAACGGTATCCCGGGGGTAGCCACGCGCCTGCCGATCCTGTTTTCCGAAGGCGTGATGAAGGGCCGGATCGACATCAACCGCTTCGTGGCGATTACTTCCACCAACCACGCCAAGCTCTATGGCATGTATCCGCAAAAGGGCACGATTGCGATCGGAGCCGATGCCGACATCGCACTCTGGGACCCGGACAAGCGGATGACGCTGACCAATGATCTGCTGCAACACGGGGCAGATTATACGCCTTATGAAGGGCTGGAGGTGCGCGGCTGGCCGGTGCGCCTGCTGGTGCGGGGCAAAGCGGTTACTGAAGACCAAGATCTCCTCTCCTCTGTGCCATCTGGTCGCTACCAGGCTCGGCAGCGAAGCAATCTTGTCGAGGCGCATCTGCGGAGCTGAGGGCAACGGCTATGTCTGAGGATGTGGCCACAAGCCGTCAAGGTGCGATCTGGCCTCTGGATTAAGCCGCGCAAATAGGCTTCTGTTCGGGCCGCCACCCTCCCGAAAGGCTCATCTTATGCGCGATAGCACCCAATGCGTTCTGACACCCTCGGTATCCCAAGAAGGGTTTGATCCCTTGGGTGTCGCCGTCCACCGTGGCTCAACCATCGTCTTCAAGGATGCGGCATCCTATGCGGCCCGCGGTGAGCGCGGCCATGAGGGTTACAGCTACGGGCTCTACGGAACGCCGACGACCCGGACGCTCGAAGCCAAGCTGACCGCACTCGAGCAGGGTGCCTGGACTTTCCTCGCACCGTCCGGTCAGGCCGCCAACATCCTCGCGATCCTGCCCTTCCTCTCTGCAGGAGACCATGTCCTGATGGTCGACAGCGTCTATCCGCCGATGCGGGATTTTGCCGAAACGGATCTGCGGCGACTGGGCGTGGAGGTGGATTACGTGAATCCGCTCGACCCGCAAGACGTAGCCGCCAAGATCAGGCCCACCACCCGCATGATCTGGTGCGAGAGTCCGGGATCGACGACGATGGAGGTGATCGATCTGCCGCAGATCGCGCAGATTGCCCATGCCCATGGCGCACTGGTCGGGCTCGACAACACCTGGGCGACCCCGCTCAACTACAAGCCGCTTTGCCACGGTGCCGATATCGTCACCGAAGCTCTGACCAAATTTGTCTCCGGCCATTCGGATGTGCTCATGGGGTCGATCACTGTGGTCGATGAACGGCTGATTGCGCCGATCCGATCGCAGATGGGCCGCTTCGGTATCGGCGTATCGCCGGACGACGCTTCCTTGGTCCTGCGCGGCTTCGAAACGCTCGGCCTGCGTCTTCGCCATTCGGAGCGGGTGGCTCTGGAGTTTGCCCATCGACTCGGCGACCATCCGCTGGTCGATCGCGTGCTGCATCCAGCACTTGAGACCTCACCGGGGCATGGGATCTGGCAGCGAGATTTCCTCGGGTCGAGCGGCGTCTTCGGCGTTGTCTTCAATCAGGCCGCATCCGCCGGGGTCGCCACCGCGCTCGATGCCTTCAGCCTCTTTGCCATCGGAGCATCCTGGGGTGGCACCCGCAGCCTGGTTGCCCCCATGCCGGTCGCAAGGCATCGAAGCGTCACCCCCTGGACCGGTCCGGATGTCGTCCTGCGGCTCAGCATCGGCCTGGAAGATGAGGCCGAACTCTGGACCGACATCGAGCGGTTCCTGCAGGCGCTGGAACAGCAGCAGAGATAAGGCGATGATCCCGCGCGGCTTTTACTGCGCTGTCATGACAACCGCGACAGATTTTTTATGACGTGGTCATTGGGGAAAATGGTGCTGCTAGAGAGATTTGAAGGTGACGGCAGATTTCGAGAAAGCCCATAAATGCTGGGGTTCACAGCCTATCGACACTCTTGCGATGTAACATGTCACTGTAACAGTTTCAACTGTCTTGGATTGAGCTTACACTTGTTGGTACTCAACCGAACGTGGAACTTTGAATGAGAAATCCTGACTGGTACCGCGATGAACTCATACTCGCGCTTGAACTCTATCTTCAAAGCCCTGCAAACCCACCAGGCAAAACTAGCAAGAAGGTAGTCGAGCTTTCCCAACTGCTTAACCGCCTCGGGCATGCGCTGGGTATTCGAGCGAGTGAGGACTTCAGAAATCCGAACGGCGTTTACATGAAGATGATGAACTTCCGCCGCTTCGATCCCGAGTATGTCCGTTCGGGGAAGGTTGGTCTGAGGCGGGGCAACCGGCTTGATGAGATTGTCTGGAATGAATTCTCAGGAAGGCCCGACCACCTCATGGCGACCGCGCTAGCGATACGGAAAGCTGTCGAAGGGGCGCCAGACACGGTTTTGCCAGAGCCATCTGAAGAAGAGGAGGGGTTTTTTGAAGCGTCGGAAGGGAAGATCTTGACGCGCATACATAGGACGCGGGAACGAAACAGGACGATAGTGGATAAGGTGAAGGCGAGAGCGCTGAAAGCGGAAGGAACGCTGAGGTGCCAAGCTTGCAACTTCGATTTCGCCGAGAGGTACGGTGCACACGGTGAAGGCTTTATCGAGGCCCACCACATTCGTCCAATCCACACCCTGCCCGACGATGCTAAGACCAACCTGAGTGACTTTGCGCTGCTATGTTCCAACTGCCATAGGATCATTCATCGATCACGCCCCTGGCTAACCTTAGAGCAATTGCAGGCCATCCTTGCACTGAGAAAAGCTGTCGCTGCGGGATAGGATAGTGATCAGGCGGTTAGTGCCGAAAATGCTCTGCGGCATAGACGACTATGAGTCCGGGGGTGGCTGATTAGGTTAGATGCCACTACGATTATCTGATGCTGCTTCACACCGAATGGTGGAGTGTGATAGCCGTGCTTTGCAAGTTGAGCGGAGGTTGGGTCGTGACGTCAAGCAAAACTAAGGTCACAACTTTAACGGTGGGGGCTTTGTTGGCGATCGGCTTCGGTCTTGATGCTGCCGCTCAGTCAGCCTCGGCTGGGCCCTATGACTCCGAGCGAGCATATCTCGACGCTCGATATGCAAATACCATTTTCGTCGGACCGAACGCTGCCGTCGGCTTGATCAGAGGAGTCGAGCTTAACGTAAGTGATCAAGTCAATGATGGTTGTTGGACCAACGTTGACTCGATTAAGGCCCGAATTCGCGCAGAATTAGAGCGTTCTAACGTCGCGGTGTACGTCGAACCCATTGCCTTCGCTCACGCCTTCTATCCCAGAGTGGATTTTACAGCCGTAGGCTTTAAGCTGCCTAACGACGTCTGTGTGGTGTCGGTCTCAATGTCCTTGAATTATCCATCAAGCGTGGAACTTGGCAGCCTCGCGAACACGGACAAGATCGTGAGTGTGAGGGCATTACATGAGATTTGGGATCGAGCATCTGTTTTGACCAAAGTTAGCAGTGCCAACGAGTCCCTGATGCAGTGGACACAGGCGGCCATTGATACGCTTGTTGCCGACATCTCCCAGGCAAAGCGCGATCCCGATGTGGTGAGTGCTCGGGCAGTCTGGCCAGACAGGCCAATGCAAACGCAAAAGGAGTATGAGCAAGAACTCGAGAGCGTTCTCCAAAAACAATAAGCTGCATTTGATCCCTCTTGCAGTCTTGCGCTTGAAAGACCTGGACACTCAGGTGAGGCTAAGATTGATCGTCTCCCTTTCTGTTACCTCGGCGGTGGGCCAAAGATGTGTCATAGCCGCGATGCAAGCGATGGTGACTATAAAGGTTCCTGTGGTGGTCATGGCGGGTTCGTTGCGGGTGATCTGCGGGGTTCGCAGCGGGATAGGAGAGGGTTTAGGCGGGAGGTGGAAAAATGTGGAAGGACAGACGAGAGCAACATTGCCCACGGGTCCCTCAGGGTGTCTTTGTGGCCTTCGCTTCGTCCAACACCTTCTGAACTGCTGACTTGCTGAACCCTACCTCCGCCGCGATCTTGCGGACACTGACGCCTTCGGCGCTCAACTGAATGATTTCCGCTTTGATGCCTGGGGTGATCTGGGCAGGTCTCCCTCCGGTTCTGCCTTCGGCCTTGGCTTTGGCTATGCCTTCAAGCTGCCGCTCCTTCCGAAGCGCTGTCTCAAACTCTGCGATGCTTGCGAGGATGCCGAAGACCAGTTTCCCGGTTCGGGTGGTGGTGTCCAGCGTAGCGTCGTCCAGTACACGGAAGCCTACTCCCTTCTGGTTCAAGCCCTCTACGATCTGGTGAAGGTGCGAGGCAGAACGGGCAAGGCGATCCAGCTTGGTTACAAGCAGCACGTCGCCTTCGCGGACAAACCGAAGGCACTCCTCCAGGGCAGGGCGGTCCTTGTCCAGGCCCGACTGCTTCTCACTGAACAGCTTCTCCGCACCCGCTGCCGTGAGGCGGTCAATTTGGGTTGCGTGATCCTGCCCGGTTGAACTCACTCTCGCGTATCCTACGATCATCTGCCGTCCACTTTCCTTTTAAGCTGTTGTGGACATAGGCTTAGTGGACGCTAAATGGACAGTCAAGTGGGCGGTGTCCCGATTGTAAACATTGTGGACAGTGCGGCTCTGTGGCGATCCCCGGTATCTCTCTGTAAACCAGTCTGTGGCCCCCAACTTGCCGGGTGCGCTGCCCGTGGCTAGGGTCGTGTCTTGGAGGTGTCGGAATGACAACAGGCTGGACTAAGGAAGAGGTGGAGGCGGAACTCCGCCGACGGTCCGACGCAAAGCGGGAATTTGACCGCAACTGGCAGGACGCCGCGAGGAAAGCGGAGTTGGCCAACGCGGACGCTAACTGCATTCACTGCGGAAGACCATTTAGAATGGCCTTGGCAGCTGGAGGTGAATGGGGTTTCTGCGACGAATGCGCCGGTGACTGAGAGGAAGTCGCCCGGCTACCGCTCAATCGCGCCGGGATAGGGCACAGGCCGGACCCCACCCCACCACCGGGGGGTTTTGAGCGAGGTGGAGTATACGTAATATGCTCACACAATTTTTGTAAAAAAGGTCGCGGGGCCCCTCAGGGACTTCTGCCGGACCTGCGTGGTTACCCGAGTATCCGCCGCTTCTCTACGTCATATTCCGCTGCGGTGATTTCACCGTCAGCCTTCAACTTGGCGAGCTTCTCCAGCTTCTCGACATTCGACAATCCTCCGATCTGCGCTGCGCCGTCTTGGCTGGCTTTGCGCCGGGGCTTGCGGAAGAGGAGGTATAGCGGGAGGAAAAGGATCAGGAAGACAACTATCCAGTGCCAAATCGAAAAGCTTCCCACGGTCTTCCTCCTCCAGTCTCGTCCTGATTGAGTTACTGCAACCATCGGTCAATGACAATGGCGAGCGAGTCTATGAGGGCTTGTGTTGTGAGGCGGCTCTTCCTGATGCCGTCGAGGCCTTCCATGCGCCTCCAGCAACTCGGATGACCTGGGGCACCCGCCGCAACAGAACGCTCCCCACGAGGCTCTACGGAGTCAGGAGAGTCGGGGCTGTAGAAGCGTTAACAAGCCAGCCCAAGAATGAGCTTCGCTGCGTTACCCAAGACACCGCCTAAATCGCTGAGAGTTCCTCAAGGGAATTCCGAGCGCTGGCACAGGCGGCAATCCCTGCGTTACCGAAGCGACTGATTTCTCTGCGGTATCGTAGGTTTAATGTGTTCGACAATGGCCGTTTCGTGTGAATTGTAGGAGGTCCCTGCCGCGATCCTGCGGCGTTCCAAGAGGAGAACAAGGGACATGCACACGCTCACCAATGCTGCCACTGTGACCACGCTGGAGAACCTCTGGGGTGTCATCTACTTCGAAGAGGATGGCACGGTCCTCTGTACGGACTTCCTTGACGCAACCGACTACTCCGACGCTGCGGAGCAAGCCTTAGAAGAGGCTGACGGCGGCGAATTCCAGTTGGTCGAAGGTCTCGATATCGTAGGACTCTTGGTACCCGCTGGGAACCGTGAGCTATTCGGTCCTTCGATCTACTCGCTCCTGATCGACCTGCTCGGCAAGGACAAGGCGGAGGAGGGCGCTTGCGATGCCACGGCGTAAGCATGACCCAAGGACAGTTTACACGGTTGTCTTTTACGACGAGGCCGGGGAGGTGGTGCTTTCTGAAACCCGGAAGGCCTACGGGCCAGAAGACGTCAGCTTCTACGCCTATCACAACATGCCTCTTGGGGCTGTGAGGTACGAGGCGTTTGACGAGGTGCTGGAGGTTCTGCAGATGACCCACGACATGACGGTGTCGCTGCGGACCCTCTTGAAGCAACACGGGGTTCCCTCGGTGTTCTCGCCGTGACCCGCTGACATCCCCCCCTGAAGTGGAGGTGTCTTGCGGGACCTGCCGGGGGCCGATGATCCCCCGGCTGCGAATGCGTCAGCACCCGCCTATTCCGCCATCCTACGGTGAACCGCGAGGGAGTGTTGCAGTCGCACATTGAGTATGTTAATATACTCATACGATGCAGTTCATTGAGGGATATAAGCTTCAATATGAGTATCACAAGTGCAGGACTCCGGTCTGCAATTTCTGAGTTAGGGCTTACCCAAGCAGAATTTGCGCGTCTCTTGGACGTTTCGATTGGAGCCGTAGCCCAATGGCTTTCTGGAGCCCGGAGTATTCCGGGGCCAGTTGAGGCCTACCTGAACCTACTCCTGAGGCTACCCAAGAGTCTTCAGGAGGACGAAACCCGACGTGTCCGAAAGGAGAGCTTCCAAATGGACGGAATGTATCTGATTTTCTTCGAGGGCTCGGCTGGCAATGGTGCCGCCACGCTCACGTTTAGCAACGGTCTTGTCTTCGGCTTCGATGAAGCTGGCGGCATATACGACGGAACTTATCGGCCGAGCGCGACGCCTGGTGCGATGGACGTTGTCGTGAATGTGCAGATGAAGGCGAACCAGTTCACTGTAGCTGGCGGTGTCTCGCACCCGTTCGACTGGTCAATGCAGGTTGTCGCAGTGGTCCCGATCGGTGTTGAAGAGACGACGATCATCGCAAATACGAACCTCGGGCAGCCGGTAAGAGCCAAGGTCAAGTACATGCGCCGTCTGCCCCATGCGGCTTGAGCTTGCGAGCACTGAGGATGATGCGGCGCGATCCACCATGCCGTCTCAAGCAAAGTAAAGACCTGTCGGGGGGCCGATGATCCCCCGGCAATCCTCTCGGGGAACGCTGGGTTCAGCGCCCCACCTGTCTCCACACCCTGCCTTGCTCCCGACTGTCGGTCTCTGATAAGGCCGCTGCTGGGGACCACTTTGGAGGGTATAGGTTCATGTTCTTCACTCGCATCGGCAAGGTGATTGCTCACCTCGTCTTCTGGCTCAGTGCTTTCCGGGTCGCCACCTGCCTCTTCGTCATATTTGGCCCTCTTAGTCTGGACGAGCGGCAGGCTTTCGTTAGGGCTTACATCGGCAGCGGCGGTCTTGAAGGGCTAGGTGATAAGCTCGATACTGCTGCAATAGCGCTAGCCGTAGGTGTGGCCCTCGGGGTCCTCTGCGAGATCAGCGCAAGGACCAGCAGGGGCGACAGGGCCTAAGCTGTCTCCCGCTCCGGCGGTCATTTTTCCGGGTGTTGCCTTCTTGTGTATAGGCCTACTGTGCAACACACCGCGAGGTGTCCCTCGTGGGTTCCCGGTGGCGTTCTCGAAGTGCCTTGGCATTGGCAATCTGCTCACTCCTGATCCTCATGAACCTTGTGACCAACTGGCGTGACAGGCTGAGGGCTTGCGCCATCTGGTCGTGAGTGAGGTGTGGGAAGTGATCGGCAACCCAGTGGATTTCCTGCTTTCCACACATGGGACCGCTGCGGCACTTCTGGAATTCCCGCAAGGCTTCTCGGGCTTCCTTGGCTGGACCTGAGGTCTTCTCCTCCACCGCCTTCTTTGCAGCCTCCCAGCGTTCCGCAATCCATCGGACACCTTCGGCTGAGACAACATCGAACGGCATATCGTCAGACTTGCGCTTGTTGCGCTTGCCGTACCCCTTGGCGATCACCCAATCTCGGATGCGGTTACGGGCATTCCTGCCGCTGCCTTCGATCTGGAGAAAGTTCATCTGGTGGAGGACAGTAGCGAGTTGCCTCCTGCCGATCTTAAAGACTTCGCTCAGTTCCTCCATGGTGATCCAGTGGCCTTGGTCGATGGAAACCATCTCCCCTGTCTTCCTGTCGAGGATTTCGGAGGTGTACTGCATGCCCATTCCGGGGCGGATGGTTGGGGCGATGGCTGCGGTAGTGATCATGCTGCTGCCCTCACTGCCATTTCCCTTGCTGCCGTCGATGCAATTTTCTGCGGCTGGCTCTCCGGTGTGTCGCTGGTTACCTCCGCAACCTCCTGCTCTCCCTTGCCCTTGACGGGGCCAAGGTATGGCCGGTGCCTCTCGACATGGACAGAACGGGTCTCGCTCTCCACTGCGTCCAGCCCTGCCCAGACGCCTAGGGTGCGGTCGCGCTTGAAGACAGGAATGAAGCCGTCACGGTCCAAGGCCTTGCGGATGACATGGGCGCGGGTCTCAGGGTCCAAGCCGTGGGCGAGGAGTTCCCGGCAGAGAACCGGCAGGGGACTTTTGGTGGTGCTGCGGTTGCGCCGTCCAGTCAGGTCAACGGTCTTGCCGCTCTCGACATGGCGAGCCGTGAAGGAGCCGACGAGTTCGATGGTTGCGACGGGGTGGAGGGTGGTGATGGTCATGCTGCTGGTTACCTTTTCCAGTTCGGGGGAGGGGCGGGGTGTGGCCGGGCCGCTGGGGATCGATCGGACACGCTACGGCCTCCGCCGGTCACCTCGGGGTGTCGTCGGGAGGTCTTGGCGGGGCTGTGGTGATCGTCGTGGCTGGTTTGCGGGTGAAGTAGGGTGCTACGATGCCTCTCCTTGACTCACAGAAGCCCGTGGAGAGTGTTCAGGGGTCCCGGAGGCGCGACGGTAGCGGAAGTGACCGGAAGGCTCTCAGCGAGTCGCTGTGGGACTCGATGGTATAGGTCGGGGTGGAGACAAGGGAGGGGGAGGTCTCGGAAGGACATCCCAGAGGAGCCATGGGATACCCTGAGGGAACCTTGAGGTTATCTCTAGGTACTACTCCTACTTTGTCTTTTAATAAACATTGCAGAGGTACCCTAAGGGTATCTTATATATAACTTAGATTTATATCTCTAAGACGCGCACACGTGAATACTGTCTCCTGCTGTCACTGTCAATACCATTGGTTGTGTTTTTTGTTATCACTCTTTTTCGCTTCTGCTCCTTCCGTTCCGGCTGTCCAATTCGGTCTGTCGTTGAGCTTCGTCTTCTCTGAATGAAGGGGTAATTCCTGAGCCGTGGAAGTCCTTTGTCTCCTCTGAATGGAGTGGTAATAATTTATCGTTTTATTTCAGTGTGTTGAAGTGATTGCGAATATGCGTTGTCAGGGCCGCTGCCGGTGTCCCGTGCGGTGCCCAGTCCGATCCCCCGGAGGGTCCCGCGATGACCGCTCGGATCGCTTCGATTTTCTTGGTCTCTCTGTATGCAGGTCTAATTGCCGCCCTCGGTTGTCCGCGAGGGTCGCCGGGATGTCAGCCGGGTTCCGGCCAGGGCCGCTGTCGAGACTGCTGCGGGTCCTGCCGAGTTAGGGGGAGATGCCCCCAAATTCCCGAAGGCTTGGTAGTCCTCTGTATGAGGGGTCAATCATTGCGCATCGGCCTCACCTTCCGATTAATTTCCACGCTGGAAACAATTCCAAGGCCGCTGCCGGTGACCTACTCCCCGCTTTGAAACCTGCATTCTTTCTGTTGCCGTCGAGGCCGTTCATGCGGGTTCCCACTGCGGCATGGCCGGTGATCCCGGAGGGCGCTTCGTAGTACTATATGGGCGGGTAATTGTGCGGCCCGTCACATGAGCTTTGTTGCATTCTTGGGCTGGTGAATGAAGCGGAGCTAATGGAATGCGAACGGCTGGTGAACCGGAGGGGAACGCATGGTTCATGCTAAGGCGTCTGAGAGGCTCGCTGACGCGCATAAGTTGCTTTCTGGTATCTTCTGCCAAGAAGCGCGAGATGGCTCTCAGTGAGTCCCTGAGGGCACCTGAGGCCGCTTCGGTTCTTCGTGAACGGATAAGGAACAATCTTTAGACTGCTTCTAATATTTGCTTTTCGTGCTATGATGGTTTTGTGGAGGTGAGTCGCAACCAAATGAGGTGAATGATGAATACGTTCTTCGGCGGACTGCTCGACATTGGAAAAGACGAGCTTGTTTGGGCTAAGGCACGGCCAGCCGGATTGCTCGGCGTAACTGGAGAGTGGGCGTATGATGCCTACGGAAACCTGATCAAAAAGTCGGAGCGCGGGAACCGAAACTCTCCCTATGGCTGGGAGTGCGATCACTACCCGGTGCCGAAGTCCCAAGGTGGTTCGGACCACGTGGATAACCTCCGTCCGCTCCACTGGAGGGCCAACGCGAGACATGGTGGCCTCCTCGGTGCAATCTACGGTCTTGGGAGATAGGCATTAGGACGGTAGCCGAGCGGTTCACCCTTGTGAAGCAACTGGAAAGCGTCGGCACTGGACCACCGTTGAGGCAACCTTTAACCCTCTTCGGTCACTTCGTATCGCGGCAGTTTACAGATTTCGCGGTACAGGGCCTTCATCGTCGCCTCGCCGTAGCCCGTGCTTGCGGTTCCGTCTTTATGGCCTTGAATGCGGTCGATGTATTCCCGTGGAATGTCTACATCACGTGAGATGGTTTTAACCCGGTGTCTCCAGCCATGATTTGGCTGGGTACGCGGATCAATATTCGCGTTCTCCTTGACCCATTTGCCAACCGTGCCGCGCATGCTTGCCGCAGTCGTGTGACCGTTACTCTTCTTGCGGGAATTTTCGGAGTAGAACAGGGGCCCGGGCGGCTGCGCCTCGACCATCTCCAGAAAACCTTGTTCAATTAAGTGGGGGTGTAACGGAACGATGCGGTATTCGCCGTTCTTCACAGATCCGTCTTCGGGGGTGATCCTGATGCACGGTATACCATACTCAGTGGTCACGTCTCTTTTTCTGAGCTGCGTGATTTCGCCACCTCTGGCTCCAGTGTAAGCGCAAATCCACGGCACCCAACGGAAAGCCCGTCGGGTGTGCGGTTGTGTTCTGCCGGGAGCCGACGGCGCTGCGAGGGCGCAGGAGAGTATTCGTGCGGCTTCCGCGTCTGTGAAGCCCTGTTCGCGCTCGATAATCTTCTTCGGCACCTTGACCTTCGTCACCGCTGTGGGGTCAGCCGTGACAAGTGCTTTGGAAATGCCTCGGCGATAGAGTGTCCTGATGCATGCTAGATACTTCCCAGCCACAGTTTTCGCAGTCAGTTGTCGTTCGTGCCTCAAATGGTCGCAGAACGAAGCAACGTCGAAAGCCGTCACGCGCTCAGCTTCATCATGGCCCAGATATTCAACAAACGTCTGG
This sequence comes from Rhizobium glycinendophyticum, assembly GCF_006443685.1. Classification (NCBI taxonomy): domain Bacteria; kingdom Pseudomonadati; phylum Pseudomonadota; class Alphaproteobacteria; order Hyphomicrobiales; family Rhizobiaceae; genus Peteryoungia; species Peteryoungia glycinendophytica. Next base: position 543,921 of record NZ_VFYP01000001.1, read on the forward strand.
ATCTGCTGCCTGTTCATCGCTACGGTCTTAGCCGCGCCGCCGTCGGCTTCATGATCTCGCCTCCACGCTTCGAAGAGGCCCGTAATCGTCTGCTGAGTCCTGATGCTGCCCTTGAGGGATCGGACGTCAACGGTGGGTGTTTCTACTACCTCTCCCTGCTGCCGCTGCTTCTTCGCCTCCGAAGCTTTGATGGCCGCCGCCAGTAGCGCTTGGCTGAGGACAGCCCAGCTAGGGGACCCCTCGCGAAGCCTCCAGTTAACCTTGAGGGTCTTCGTGATCTCCGCGAAAATGGCTGGGACAAAGCCGGGGATGGTTCCACGGGAGTACGCCTCTCTTGCCGCTCCTTCGACTGCTGTTATGTCGGATGAGTATAGGTGGAAGTCCTCCTCCAGAAAGCCTTTCAGTCGCTCGCTCTCGTCCTCCGCTAGAATCTTGGCGTGGTAGACATTAGCGACCATTTTGACCTGCTCCTCGGTCAAGTCCTCCAGCAAGGGGCCGTTTAGTCTAGTGATCTCTTCGCGATGCGCCTGAAACAGCGCGTCTACTCGCACAGCTTCGATCCGAACCAATCGCAGCGCCTCTCGCGGGTCCCTCGTCTTGAGTGAGAAGGTTTCCTCGGTCTTGCTGTATGTCGCCCGGATATCTTCGGGGACGGAAGCGCGGTGATAAAAGACGTTTCCACGCTTCATCAGTCGGGGGTGTTTTGGCATATCGTTCATGCCCCCCACTGTAACAGTTTGCTGTAACAGGTGAAGCCGCAACGCCTTGATATGCAGGTATGTATCTGAGTTTTCACGGGAAGTAATGGTGCTGCTAGAGAGATTTGAACTCTCGGCCTCTCCCTTACCAAGGGAGTGCTCTACCCCTGAGCTATAGCAGCATCTGGCGGGCGAAGCGTAGTGTCGCCCGGAACGAGGGGCCTATTGCCATAGACTTTCCGGCAGTGCAAGCCGGAAAGCGAATTGTGCTGAAGTTTTCGGAGGATGTTCCTGGGGTCTTTTGCGCGAAGGCGCTTTGCGTTATCACGCGGTCCATGACAGACCCATTGGAAAACAAGGCGACGGCGGCGAAAGCCGGTCTCTCGGAGGCCGAGGCTCTTGGGGCATCGGGAAGTGGAAAACCTAAGCTGAGTGCGGCCGAAGAGCAGCGCCGGCTGCGGGTGGCCGTGAAGCTCCGTGAGAATCTTGCGCGCCGCAAGCAGCAGGCACGCGCTCGCAGGGCCGGGGAAGCCGAGGATGGCGAAGGCTTGCCTGCCGCAAATTTGTCCAATCCGGATGCGACTGCGATTGAGGATGGAACCACCGATCGTCGAGCCCCCTCGGGCGAATGAACCATGTTCCGCAGGCTCGATTGAACCTGAAATGCTTTTCGTCTAAACAGCCAGCCTCGCCAGACTGGCTGACCCCTTACATCTCATCAGGAAAGGCGGGCCCTTTCGCCCGTATCGCAGGCTCATATGGATCGCATCAGGATAGTCGGTGGCAATGCGTTGAACGGGATCATCCCGATCTCGGGTGCGAAAAACGCAGCGCTCCCCCTGATGATCGCCTCGCTCCTGACGTCGGACACGCTGACGCTCGAAAACGTGCCGCATCTCGCCGACGTTGAAGGCCTTATCCGCATTCTCGGCAATCATGGCGTCGATATTGCCGTGAATGGCCGCCGCGAGCACCAGGACGGCTCCTATTCTCGTACCGTGCACTTCACCTGCCGCACCGTGGCCGATACGACTGCACCCTATGAACTGGTTTCGAAGATGCGCGCCAGCTTCTGGGTCATCGGCCCGCTGCTCGCCCGCGAAGGCCAGGCTCGCGTGTCTCTGCCAGGCGGCTGCGCCATCGGCACGCGTCCCGTCGATCTCTTCATAGAAGGTCTGACGGCACTCGGCGCCGAGATGGAGATCGACGGCGGTTATATCAATGCCAAGGCGCCGAAGGGCGGCCTGATCGGTGCGCGTTATACCTTCCCGAAGGTCTCAGTTGGCGCGACCCATGTCATGCTCATGGCGGCTTCGCTGGCGAACGGCACCACCGTCATCGGCAATGCCGCCCGCGAGCCTGAGGTCGTGGATCTGGCCAACTGCCTGATTGCCATGGGTGCCAAGATTTCAGGCGCCGGCACGTCCACCATCACCATTGAGGGTGTGCCGAGCCTCTCCGGTGCCCGCCACCGCGTGCTGCCCGATCGCATCGAGACTGGCACCTATGCCATGGCGGTCGCCATGACCGGCGGCGATGTGACGCTCTCGGGCACCGACATCACCCTTCTCGACACCGCGGTCGAGGCGATCCGTCGCGCTGGTGCCGAAGTCTCGGCCGTCGAAGGCGGCATCCGTGTCATCGGCCATGGCGATCAAATCCGCCCGGTCGATATCGTCACCGAACCCTTTCCCGGTTTTCCGACCGACCTGCAGGCGCAGTTTATGGGTCTGATGACCCGCGCCAACGGCATTTCGCATGTCACCGAGACGATCTTCGAGAACCGTTTCATGCATGTGCAGGAACTGGCCCGTCTCGGCGCCAAGATCACGCTGTCTGGCCAGACGGCCCGTATCGAAGGCGTCACCCGTCTGCGCGGCGCCCCGGTCATGGCGACTGACCTGCGCGCCTCCGTCTCCCTCGTCATCGCCGGTCTCGCGGCCGAAGGCGAAACCATGGTGTCCCGCGTCTATCACCTCGATCGTGGCTTCGAGTGGCTGGAAGAAAAGCTTACCCGCTGCGGCGCCATCGTCGAGCGCATCAGCGACTGATCTCGCGCCGTCTGAGACAGCGTGAACGGCGGTAGCGGGACTAAAAGTCTTTTTGTCCCGTTGCCACTGGACAAGCGGCAACCTATGTCCAAAACATGAAATCCGTCAGGCATGGGATGGATGCGAGATGACAGGGCCGCAAGGCAGGACGGACAGGTGACATGGCAGACGTGAAGCTTCTGGCACTCGACGCGGATGATCTGGCGATCGTGTCCGCCCATATGCAGGATGCGGTTTTCAAGGTTGCCGACCTCTCCTTTTCGCCGCGCTCCGGTCTGTTTTCGCTGGTGGCCAACCGCTTCGTTTGGGAAAAGGTGCAACGCAGCGCAAAAAGCTTTGAACGTTGCCGCGCAGCGCTCAGCTTCAAGCGCGTCGGCGCCGTGCGCTCGATCGGCTTCGATCGGAGAAAGACCGAGGAGGTCCTGAGCCTTCTCGCCATCCGCTTCACGGCGAAGGGTGAGGGGCCCGACGGCGTGGTGGAACTGGTGCTGGCCGGCGGCGGCATGATCGCACTCGACGTCGAATGCATCGAAGCGCAGCTCGCCGATACGGGCGGCGCCTGGGAAACGACGTCACGACCGGCCCACGAGGCCGATTGAGACAGCTGGCCCGGCGTATCGACAGGGCAAACAGTAGGGAATGCGAGAAGGACTGGGGACGTGGCAATCTGGCTCAATCAGACATCGGGAGACTTCGAGGCGCGTTTTGCTGCCTTCCTGACGACCAAGCGTGAAGTCTCCGACGACGTCAACGACGCCGTCCGCAAGATCATCGATGATGTGCGCGACCGTGGCGATGTCGCACTCGCCGACTATTCGAAACGCTTCGACGGCATTGATTTCGCACAGGTCTCCATGCGCGTCACCGAGGCCGAGATCGATGCGGCGGTGGCTGCCACCTCGCCGGAGCTGATGGACGCGTTGAAGCTTGCGGCCGACCGCATCGAGCGCCATCATGCCCGCCAGATGCCAAAAGACGATATCTACGAGGATGCGATCGGCGTTGGCCTCGGCTCGCGCTGGACGGCAATCGATGCGGTCGGGCTCTATGTGCCCGGTGGTACGGCCAGCTATCCGAGCTCGGTGCTGATGAATGCCCTTCCGGCCAAGGTGGCAGGTGTTCCGCGCGTGGTCATGGTCGTTCCAGCAACCGGCGGTGCCATTAACCCGACGGTGCTGGCGGCGGCGAGGATCGCGGGTGTCACCGAGATCTACCGCCTGGGGGGCGCTCAGGCCGTGGCCGCACTCGCCTATGGCACGGAGACCATCGCGCCTGTTGCGAAGATCGTCGGCCCGGGAAATGCGTATGTCGCGGCTGCCAAGCGCCAGGTCTTCGGCACCGTCGGCATCGACATGATCGCCGGGCCATCGGAAGTGCTTGTGATTGCCGACAAGGACAATGATCCGGACTGGCTCGCCGCGGACCTGCTGGCCCAGGCCGAACATGATCCCGGTGCCCAGTCAATCGTGATCACTGACGACGAGGCGCTCGGCAAGGCCGTGGAAGCTGCCGTCGAGCGTCAATTGAAGACGCTGCCACGTGCTGAAACGGCCTCAGCCAGCTGGCGCGATTATGGCGCCATCATTCTGGTCGACCGGCTGGAAGAGTCTATCCCGCTTGCCAACCGCATTGCTGCCGAACATCTCGAACTCGCTGTCGATGATCCCGAGCCGCTGATCTCTGGCATCCGCAATGCTGGGGCCATCTTCGTCGGGCGCCATACGCCGGAGGTGATCGGCGATTATGTCGGTGGCTCCAATCACGTCCTTCCGACAGCACGCTCGGCGAGATTTTCCTCGGGGCTGGGTGTTCTGGATTACGTGAAGCGCACCTCTATCCTCAGGCTCGGCCCGGACCAGTTGCGCGAGCTCGGCCCCGCAGCCATCGCGCTCGCGAAGTCAGAGGGGCTTGAAGCCCATGCCCGCTCCGTCGCGATCCGCCTCAATCTCGGGGACTAGAGATGGCGGCGGGCGATTTCCGGCTCTCAGATGTCGTGCTGGACGAGACCATCGGGCGGTCGACACCCGATGTCGAGCATGAGCGGGCAGTCGCCATCTTCGACCTGATCGAGGAAAATTCTTTCGAACCGGTTGGCCATGCCGGCGGACCCTACAAGCTTTTCCTCTCGCTGATGGACCGGAAGCTGGTCTTCTCCATCAAGACGGAGGCGGGCGAGGATGTCGCCGTGCACATCCTGTCGCTGACCCCGTTGCAGCGGATCATCAAGGACTACTTCATGATCTGCGAAAGCTATTACGAGGCGATCCGCTCTTCGACGCCGTCACAGATCGAAGCGATCGACATGGGCCGCCGCGGCATCCACAATGACGGCTCCCAGACGCTGATGGACAGGTTGTCGGGCAAGATCAAGCTTGATTTCGATACCGCCCGCCGTCTCTTCACCTTGGTCTGCGTGCTCTATTGGCGGGGCTAGGTCCGATGCAGGATGGCGGGACTGGAAGCCGCCGGACATCGCGCCCGGGGGCGATCCTCTTCATGTGCGGGCAAAATGTCATCCGCAGCCCCATGGCCGAAGCGATTGCCAGACAGGCCCTGCCATCCGGTACCTGGATCGCGTCCGCCGGCGTCAAAAAGGGTGAGCGCGATCCCTTCGTCGATGCGGTACTGGATGAAATCGGACTTTCACTTGGCCGCCGTCAGCCGCAGACGCTCGAAGACATGGCCGACGACTTCTTTGATCTCGTCGTGACCCTGACGCCGGAAGCCCATCATGCCGCACTCGAATTGACCCGGCATTCCGCCATCGACGTGGAATACTGGCCGATGCCGGATCCCACCGTAGAAACCGGCAGCCGCGATCAGCGGCTATCCGCCTACCGCGACGTTCGCGACCGCCTGACGAAATTGATCCAGGAAAGGCTCGTGCTGGCGCCGGAATAGCGGCGTTTTCGCACTGCGTGAAACAATTTCCGAAAGCCGAATCTACAAGGTTCACAAATGCCGGGCGATTGTGTAGTTTCCGCCCACATTTTAAGGGGCCCTCCGCGCGCCCCGCTTTAAACCCCAGGAAAGACAATCGTTCTATGGCCAAAGAAGAAGTCCTCGAATTCCCCGGTGTCGTCACCGAACTGCTGCCCAACGCGACGTTCCGCGTGAAGCTCGAAAACGAGCACGAGATCATCGCCCACACCGCAGGCCGCATGCGCAAGAACCGCATCCGCGTTCTCGCCGGAGACAAGGTCTTGGTCGAGATGACCCCTTACGACCTGACCAAGGGCCGCATCACCTACCGCTTCAAGTGAGCGCCGCCGAGAACGGCCGCGAGGGGTCATGGAACTCAGACAGAAGCTGATCTTGGCCTCCGGGTCGCCGCGCCGTGTCGATCTGCTCAAGCAGGCTGGCATCGAGCCCGCGCGCCTGATGCCGATGGACCTCGACGAAACGCCGAAGAAATCTGAGCACCCGCGTTCGCTTGCGCGCCGTCTTTCCGCCGACAAGGCGAAGGCGGCCTATCAGCAGATCCGGAAGGATCTCGCCTGGAACAACAGCTATGTGCTGGCGGCGGATACGGTCGTCGCCGTTGGCCGGCGAATTCTGCCCAAGGCGGATCTCGTTCAGGAGGCGTCCTCAGCCCTGCATTTGCTGTCCGGTCGCAGCCACTGGGTGTTCACCGGTGTCTGCCTGATTGCACCTGATGGCACGGTGCGCCAGAAAATCGTCGAGACGAAGGTCCGCTTCAAGCGGCTTTCGGGCTATGACATCGAATGCTACCTCGCTTCAGGCGAATGGCGCGGCAAGGCCGGCGCCTATGGCATCCAGGGTATAGCGGGTAGCTTCGTACAGAAACTCGTCGGCTCCTATACCAATGTCGTCGGCCTGCCGCTCTTCGAGACGCTGCAGATGCTCCAGGGCGAAGGCTACGACGTCCATACCGGCTGGACGGAGGGCTGACGGATGCATGACGACCAGAACCCGCGGGTGGCCAAGGTGGAGCCGCTGCGCAAGGCCCTGCCTTGCCCCGAGTGCAAACGCCCCTCGACGCGCGAGAATTATCCCTTCTGCTCGGACCGCTGCCGTAACCTCGATCTCTCCCGCTGGCTGAATGGCGCTTATGCCATCCCGGTTGCCGACGACGAATCCAAGGCCGACGACGAGAGCTACAACTGAAGGCTCTTGCCGGCTCAATGCCTGCCATGCGATCCTGTTGTTCGGATTGGCTTTTCCGCGATTTTCACATCTTCTTCAAAAAAGTGCGGCAAGCGGCTGGACATGGCCGAACAAGATGTTATAACCCCGCTCGCTCCCGGGGACATACCCCGGCGGTTTCGAGAGAAACCGGCAGGTTTTGCTTAAAAGCCGAGATGCCCGGATAGCTCAGTTGGTAGAGCAGCGGATTGAAAATCCGCGTGTCGGTGGTTCAAATCCGCCTCCGGGCACCATTTTCTTAAGAACGATTTTCGTTCCCGTCGGTTTTTTCCGCCGAATTTCCCTGTCCGTCTCCACCGCGCCCTTGGCTGCGTTAATACCTGTCGTTGAGTGGTTCTCCTTCCGCCTGCGACTAACGGAGAATGTACGACCCTCCGCAGATTGGTTACTTCTAGACAATTGTCTATTCCGCCTTGGGACAAGGATGGGCGGGATCGACCTGGAGGAAGCGTCGTTCGTTCGGGCGACGTCACCGTTGCGCGAGATCTGTTTTTTGAAAACGGAACGGGCCGAGCGTGGGGCAGAATTCACGGAGGAGGAAATAATGGCAACTACGGAAATGAACGTTGGGGATCGTTCGCGCCCCATGACTGCGGAGGAACGAAAGGTCATCATGGCCTCGTCCGCCGGCACAGTCTTCGAATGGTACGACTTTTATCTCTACGGCTCGCTCGCCGCGATCATCGGCGCGCAGTTCTTTACGGCGTTTCCGGAAGCCACCCGCAACGTCTTTGCGCTTCTGGCCTTCGCCGCCGGCTTCATCGTACGCCCCTTCGGCGCGCTGGTCTTTGGTGCGCTGGGCGATCTGATCGGCCGCAAATACACCTTCCTCATGACGATCTTGATCATGGGCGGTTCGACATTCCTCGTCGGCATGCTCCCGGGCTACAGCTCATGGGGAGCCGCGGCCCCGATCATCCTGATCATCCTGCGCATGCTGCAGGGCCTGGCGCTCGGTGGTGAATATGGCGGTGCCGCAGTGTATGTGGCGGAACACGCGCCGGCCAACCAGCGCGGCTATTTCACGGCCTTCATCCAGACGACGGCAACCCTGGGCCTGCTGCTCTCGCTGGTCGTCATCCTGTCGGTCCAGAGCTATGTCAACAGCCACTGGGACCCGACGCCGGTTCTCGACGCAGCCGGCGCTGCGGTGATGAACCCGGATGGAACGGCCAAGATGATCAAGGCCTTCGATCTCTGGGGCTGGCGCATTCCGTTCCTGGGTTCAGTCGTCCTGCTGCTGATCTCGCTCTATATCCGCCTGCAGATGAATGAATCGCCCGCCTTCAAGAAGATGAAGGAAGAGGGTGCTGCCTCGAAGGCGCCGCTGCGCGAAGCTTTCGGCACCTGGAAGAACGGCAAGATCGCCCTGATCGCGCTGTTCGGCCTCGTCGCCGGCCAGGCCGTCGTCTGGTATTCGGGTCAGTTCTACGCCCTGTTCTTCCTCCAGAACGTCATCAAGGTCGACAGCTTCACTGCCAACGTTCTTGTAGCGTGGTCGCTGATTCTCGGCACCGGTGGTTTCTTGTTCTTCGGCTCGCTCTCCGACCGCATCGGCCGCAAGCCGATCATCCTGGCGGGTTGCCTGATTGCGGCGCTGACCTACAACTTCGTCTTCCCGCTGCTGACCAAGACCGCCAACCCGGCACTCTATGCCGCGCACCAGACCCCGGTCACGGTGACGGCTGCTCCCGGCGACTGCTCGTTCCAGTTCAACCCGACGGGCACGGCCAAGTTCACCTCGTCCTGCGACATCGCCAAGTCGACGCTCGCCAAGACCTCGGTGAACTACGAGACGATCGAAGATCCGGCAGCGACCGCCGCGCAGATCAAGATCGGCGACACGGTCATCGCATCCTATGACGCTTCGGCGCTGACCGGCGACGACGTCAAGGCCGTCCCGGCGGCCTTCACCAAGTCGGTCAACGATGCCCTGACGGCTGCCGGCTATCCGCTGGTCGCCGACAACAACCCGACCGTTGCCAAGGCGTCGAACTTCTTCGACATCTTCACTGGCCAGAAGATCGGCGTCATCCTGATCCTAACCTATCTCATCATCCTGGTGACGATGGTTTACGGTCCGATTGCCGCCATGCTGGTCGAACTCTACCCGACCCGCATCCGCTATTCCGGCCTGTCCCTGCCTTATCATATTGGCAACGGCTGGTTCGGCGGCTTGCTTCCGGCGACCGCATTCGCGATCTCGGCCCAGACCGGCAACGTCTATGGCGGTCTCTGGTACGCGATCATCATTGCCGGGGCGACCGTCGTCATCGGTGCCCTGCTGGTCCCCGGCAACACGCATAAGAAGGATATCTTCAAGGACTGATCACCTTGAAGAAAATGAGTGAGTGTGGACAGGTCGGCTTTGCCGGCCTGTTCTATGTCGGGGAGTGTGCTCTGCGATTTGTGGAAATGCTGCAGACGCCATGCTGGCTGCTGAACCTTCGCTGATACCCGCACGAACCGCCGGCGCATGTGGTCTCGGAAGAGAAAGGGATTCCGATCCCTTTTCACGTCGTGGGCTTGGATCGAGGTAGTCTCGTTCCGACGACGAGGTGAGAGACTTGCCTCACCGAATGCGCCCTTGTGACGTCTTTCCTGTCAACGACGTATTTTGCGAGCGATGCTCCAACCCGCCAGCATCACGCCAAGGATCAATCCATTGCTGACGATCCCGAGGCCGATGGCTTCGAAACGGTTGACGGTCGCTGCCGCAGCGGTTGTCAGCGGAATGAGGATGGCGATGAAGACCACGCCCATGGCGAGCGGCATCCAGAGGCCCATATTCGCCCTAGTCCGCAATGCGGTCAGCAACAGGAAGAAAATCAACCCGATCCGAAACGGATCCGTCAGTTGAGAAAGGACGGTGTCCCCCATGGCTGGCCCCTCAGCTATTGTATTCGTCGATCAAGACAGACCATTGCCTCCGTCCTGACGCGTGGCAGACTATGGGGTTGGCTGGGATGCGTCTAGACTGGAACGCGGAATAACCTGCCACCGCTCTCAAAGACGTAGACGCGACCGCTGCTGTCCTGAAAGCCCGGTTCCCCATGCGGTTCAGGGCCGGCCCATCACTCGCACTGCCCGGCCGGTATGTCGAGCGTGTAGGATGTCTTGCCCGGTCCATTGGGTAGAACGGGAACGAGGTAGACCTTGAGGTCGCAGTCCTGTGTCCGGATCGTCCATTCTGCGGCACCGTCCTTACGCGTGCCGGTATTGCTGATTGCGCCGATCGGCTGCTGCCGCAGCATGTCCGCCAGTTTCGGGTCGCCGAGAATCGCGCCGATCCGCTCGATGCTGTCATAGTAGCCGGATAATGCGGCCTCGGACGGACCGCCAAAACCTGTTGCGAAGAGTGCGGCGATCAAGAACAGGCGTTTCATGGGCGTCTCCCGAAATGCGGCCGCAAGGTTCCATGGGCAAGTCCCTTTGGCAAGCGGTCTCCTGTATGCGAAAGGCGACCCGGCTCGCATTAACCCAGTCCGTAAAGATTGGATTCAGCATTTGCACGTAAAGCTTTGTTAGCCATTCCCGGAGTTCCTGGGCGTATGCTCCTGCGCCCGGCCAACCTGCGAGTCACTGTGTCATGCGTTTCAAGGCTCTTCCGTCGCTCCTCGCCCTTTCGCTGGTTCTGTCCGGCTGCACGGCGCGGACCAGCCCCGTCGATGCCTTGCGGTTGAAACCCCAGCCGGCTGCGCAAGTCGCTCAGGCCCCGGCGCCCGTCCCGGCAGTCGCTGTCGACGAGCAGACCGGCGCAATCGCTCCGGCCCATCCCGAAGCATTGGCTTGGGCCGGTGACACGCCAAGCCAGGCGCATTTCGAGGCGCCGTCCGTGACGGCCGGGATGACGGTTCCGGACCAGCGCCCTGTGGCCATGCTCATGCCGCCGGTTCCGCCGGCCTCCTCCCTGCCGCCCACCATGGCGCCCGATGAAGAGCAGCCCCCGAGTGCAGGTGGCCGCCATCGGGTTTATAGCCAGCGTTTCCGCGACGCCAAGCCGATGAACTTCGGCAAGTTCAAGCCGAAACACCACGCCGTACACGGCGTCGACGTTTCCCGTTGGCAGGGCGATATCGATTGGGTAAAGCTGAGGAGCCAGGGAGCCAACTTCGCCTACATCAAGGCGACGGATGGGGGAGATCACACCGATCCCATGTTCCGCACCAATTGGCGCAAAGCAAAAGAAGCGGGCCTGAAGCGCGGTGCCTATCACTTCTTTTACTGGTGTCGCGTGGCGAGCGAACAGGCTGACTGGTTCATCCGTAACGTCCCGCACGATCCAGACGCACTCCCGCCGGTGATTGACGTCGAATACAACGGCGAGTCGAGCTGCCGCTTCCGCCTGTCGCCCGAAAAGGCGCGGGAGAAGATGCAGGTCTTCATGGACCGCTTGGAGCGCTATTACGGCAAGCGCCCCGTCATCTATACAGCTCCGGATTTCTACAAGGACAATCTGGATGGCTATTTCCTCGACTATCCCTTCTGGCTGCGCTCGGTCGCCGCCCATCCGTCCAAGACCTATCCGGGCCGCAAGTGGGTGTTTTGGCAGTATTCCGGTTCAGGTCTGTCCCAGGGGGTGAATGGCAAGATAGACCTCAACGTCTTCCGCGGATCGGTTGCGGACTGGCAGAATTGGGTGTCTGGCTCGAAGAGCTGGAACAGAGTGGCTGGGCTACGTTAAGCCTCCTCTGGGGCGTGGCGTTTCAAGTCGCTAGAAGCCTACCCCCGGCTCACCCACCGGAGGTTCCGGATTTTCGTCCGGATTGGGGGTCGGCCACTCGTCGGGCAGCAGATCCGGAGCCGGCTCCTCGATCTCCGGCACCCAGGTCGGTGCAGGCATGGGCGGCTGTTCGGTCGGGGGCGTTTGGCCTGGCGTGGTGCCATCGATGATCGACATGACTGTTCTCCTTGCATGATCTCCCGCGATGCCTGCCATCGCGATGACTAGGACAATCCATGCCGGCGACTGAAGGTTCCTTTCCTCTCGTGACCATAGGCTTTGGTTTCATCAGGAACCTTTCCTGGAACCTGCCGTTCGGTGCATTCAACACTGCACGGAAGGTGGATGCGATGGACGCGATGGAGCAAAAGGCCTCTCGGCAGATGGGCAAGGGTTCGGACCTCGAATACCGAGTATTCCCGAAGTCCTGGGGGGCCGAATACACCGCCGCTGGTGAAGTCCGTTTTCGCCTGTGGGCGCCGTCGCTGGATAAGCTGACGCTGCGTCTGGACGGGGACGAGGTCGCCATGTCGCCCGCTGCCGACGGCTGGTTTGAACTGCTTGCAACCAATGTAGCGCCCGGGACACCCTATGCCTATGTTCTGCCCGATGGGCTTGCGGTACCGGATCCGGCAGGCCGGGCCCTGGAATCGGATGTTCACGGCTCCTCCCTGATCGTCGACCCCACCGCATATCGTTGGCGCAACACCGAATGGAAGGGGCGCCCCTGGAGCGAGGCAGTCATTTACGAACTGCATATCGGCACGTTTACCGAAGAAGGAACCTTCGCGGCTGCCGCGGAAAAGCTGGAGGAATTGGCGGCCACGGGCATTACCGTGGTCGAGATGATGCCCGTTGCGGCATTCGGCGGCACACGTGGCTGGGGCTATGATGGCGTCCTCTTCTACACCCCGCACCCGGCCTATGGCACGCCTGATGACATGAAGGCTTTCATCGACCGAGCCCATGAGTTGGGGCTGATGGTGATGCTTGACGTCGTTTACAATCACTTCGGCATCGACGGGAATTACCTCACGGTTTACGCGCCGGAAGTCATGCATACCGAGGGGACGCCCTGGGGGCCGACGATTGATTTCGCTCGCAAGCCATGCCGCGACTTCGTTATCGAGAACGCTCTCTACTGGCTTGAGGAGTTCAATCTCGACGGTCTGCGTCTCGATGCCGCCGATCAGATCAAGGACGAGACGTCTGAGGTCCACATTCTGGAAGAGCTTGCCCTAGTCGCGCGCGAGGCCTTGATGGGCCGACACGTTCATCTTGTCCTGGAAGATGGCCGCAGTATCACCCGCTTTCATGAACGAAATGAAGACAATGCCGTGCGCCTTTATGACGGCGTCTGGAACGATGGCTTTCACCATCTGGTTCACGCCTGGGCGACCGGCGAGCATGGAGGGCACTACAAACCCTTCGCAAACGATTTCTGGCGGCGGATCGGCAGGAGCCTTGCAACCGGTTTTGCCCTGCAGGGCGAGACCATAGAAGGGGAGGGAGACAAGATCTTTGGCGAGCCGAGCGGTCACCTGCCACCGGTAACCTTCGTCAACTTCGTCCAGAACCACGATCAGGTCGGCAATCGCGCGCGCGGTGACCGGCTCTGGATACAGGTTGATGATGATTTGCGAAATCGTCTCATGGCCATGCTTCTGTTGTCCCCGCAGATCCCGCTGGTGTTCATGGGCGACGAATTTGCCAGCCACTCCCGCTTCTACTTCTTCAGCGACTATCCGAAGGAACTGCAGCAGAACACGCCGGAGGATCGGCTGAAACAGGCGCGTGACTTCGGCTCTGGTGACGACGTAACCCTGGATGAAGTGGCGGACCCCAACGATCCAGAGACCTTCAGGATTTCGAAGATGGACTGGGAAGAGGCGCAGTCGCCGCGGTCACGAAAGGCGCGCGATTTTTTTGCCGAGCTGTTGGGAAAACGCCGCGAACATCTGATGCCGCTGCTGATCGATATCGGCGGCGGTATTGGTCATGTGCTGCAGGCGGAGCAGGGCATCCTTGCGATCGACTGGCAGTTGGGAGAGGTTCGCTGGCAGTTCCGTGCCAACTTCACCGATGCCCCCGTCATGGTGCCTCCGGTCAGAGGGACAACAGTTCATGTGTCTTCCGCCGCCGCCGAAAGCGATATGCGCGACCTGGGCGAACTGGCGGCGCAAAGCCTGATTTTCGTCCAGAGCTGAGATTCGATCTTTTTTGGGCCTGATGGGGAACCAAACGTCCCAATCGTCGTTTGGGATGAGATCAGGAGGAGTGCGGCCATGAGTGAGACCTATTGCGACATCATCCCCCACGCTGACGGCTGGGTTTATGTTTTCGAGGGACGGCATTCCGCCGTCTATCCGAGCTATAGGCTGGCGGCGGAAGCCGCGCGGACCTGCTCAGAGCAGGTAGCCGGCAACCGGCGCAAGTTTGTTCTGCGCCAGCAAGATCTGCGCGGACGCATGCATGAGGTCCAAGGACGCTCGGACGTCTGGTCACCAGCCGGACGCGCGTCATCAATGCAGGTCAGTGGAGCCGGGCAGGCTTAGCCCTGCCGCTTCAGAAACTGCCAAGCGCGTGGGATCAGACAGTCAAAGTCATCCAGGGATATATCGGCGGCGGCGCGCGGCGTCGTCGCCTTTGCTTATATGCGCCTGGTCATGGCTCGCCCGGCGACTGCATCTGCACCGTCACCTTGTCCACGCCCGAAACGGCCAGCGCCACTTCGACCGCCCGGTCGATTTCTCTGCGCGAACCGATGCGGCCACCGAGAACGATCTCGCCTCCTTTGGCCACGACCGTCAATTCGGTGGCGTCGAGCCCGTGCGAGATTGCGATCGCTTCCGCCACTCGTTGCTCAAGCGCGGCGGCTGCGGGAAATTCTTCCGTGATGACCGGATCCGCCTCGTGGAACTGCTGTGGTTTGAAAACCATGTCTTGTCTCCTGTTGTTGCTGGAAGAGAAAACGCCGCAGCCAGCCTTTGGTTCGCCTTCTGCAAGGCAGGCCCATATCTTCGCGCAAGGGTAGCCGGAATATCTGGAACCTACGGTGCAGCAGGGAGCAGGCCATGAAGCGACTGAGACGCTTCCTGCGCAACCTCTTCCCCACCGCATCGATCGGGACTTACCTGACGATCATGGTGGCGCTGTCGACCCTGCCTCTGCTGGGCTTCGCCGCCTTCCTCCTGCTCGAGCTCGAGCGGTCGCAATTCCAGGCTCTTAAAGTCAATGCAGGGCGCGACGCCCAAACCATCGGTCGCAGCATTGAACGCAAGATCTCTGACATGGAAACCACCCTCACGCTCGTTGCCAATTCCCCTGAATTGCGCGAGGGCGATCTCGAAGCTTTCTACAAACGTGTCGGAGCGAGCCTCAAGGGAAGTTCGATGTATGTCTTGCTGGTCCGCCGCGACGGCGAGCAGCTTGTCAACACGCGTATGCCGTGGGGTGCCCCTCTGCGTCCCATGTCCAACATAGCTTCGCTGCAGGACGCGCTGCGGTCTGGAAAGTCCACCCTCTCGGGTGTGTTCTTTGGCGCCACCAGCCAACGCTGGGTCGTCAACTTGACTATGCCGGTGAGTGCTGCGAATCCGGCAGGCGTCGCCGCGGTGGTTCTCACCCAGGATGCAGCAAGTCTGGCAAGTCACACCTCGCGGGAGAATCTACCTCCGCGCTGGTCTGCTGCGCTTCTCGACGACAAGGGCAAGGTGATCGTCGCAAGTGGTGTCGAAGACAGGCCGCCGGGACAAGCCTTTCCTGCCTCATGGCTGGAACTAATGTTCGGCGGAAACAACAACACGGTCTTCTATCAGGATGGAGAGCAATATCTTCTGGGTTATGCCCAGGTGACGGACTGGCCTTGGCGAATTGCAGTATGGGGACCGGTTTCCAGTGCGCAGCAAACCTTTGTGACCGCCTGGAAAAGCCTGCTCCTCGGCAGTCTCGTCATCCTCGCGCTCAGCCTCGCCGTTGCGCTCATCGCTGCACATCAGCTTCGTGCCTCGATCCGCACCATTGCCTGCATGGCCGATCGGATCGGACAAGGCGATATTGTTTCACCGGAACGCACCCGGATTCTGGAGGCAAATAATGTGGCGGTCGCGCTGTCGAACGCCTCGTTTGATCGAGCGGAGGCGGAAGAGCGCATTCATTTCATCCTCCAGGAACTGGTCCACCGGACGAAGAACATCCTCTCGCTGGTTCAGGCGATGATGCGGCAACTTGCGCGCGGCGCAGACAGTGTCGAAGACTTTCAGCGAGCAGTGAGCGGCAGACTGGCTGGACTTGCCCAGTCGATCGAAGCGCTTGCCCGACGGGAGTGGGGCGGCATCCCGCTGGCAACGCTCGTCGACCTGCAAATGGCAACGGTTGTTGGTTCGGACGATCGTGTCGATCGGGGCGGACCTGATCTTCTTGTCAATGCCAGCGCAGTCCAGAACCTAGGGCTCGTCTTTCATGAACTGGCGACCAATTCCGTGAAATACGGCGCATTGTCTGTGCTGGAGGGACGCATTCGGGTGGAATGGGTGATCGAAGGCGAAGGCAGCGAGGAGCCGAAGCTCCGGCTCACATGGACGGAACTGCATGGGCCTCCGGTCGTGGCTCCAGCCCGGCGCGGTTTCGGCTCAACCGTTATCGAGCGTCACGCCGCCAGTTCCTTCTCCGGTGAGGTGACAATGGATTTCGCGTCCACCGGCCTGCGCTGGGTTCTGCTCGCGCCCCTCCACGCCTTCGTCGGTGTCAACAAGCCCTGAGGCGGAACCTTGCAGTCGTTTCGCCTGTTGTCTTTCCAACAGAAGAGGAGAAACGGACATGGCAACCGAACGAGACACTGCCTCTAAGCAGGGATCTGAAGGTAAGAAGGCCCAGCAGATTGAAAAGGACGCCGCAGGCCAGTTTGTCGGCACCCAGCATGGCGGCAAGAGCGACGGTGTCGCAAG
The DNA here is from genome assembly GCF_006443685.1 of Rhizobium glycinendophyticum. Classification (NCBI taxonomy): domain Bacteria; kingdom Pseudomonadati; phylum Pseudomonadota; class Alphaproteobacteria; order Hyphomicrobiales; family Rhizobiaceae; genus Peteryoungia; species Peteryoungia glycinendophytica. The sequence goes on from NZ_VFYP01000001.1 coordinate 560,506, forward strand.
CGCAAAGCCGACCGTCGTTACAGGCTCAGAGGACGCCACCGCACACAAGTGGAGCCCAGACAAGAAAGACCCGCCGGACGATTGGGACGCTAATTTCGATCTTCGGGATCCGGACAAGTCCTGATAGTCTGAGCCGCCCGGGCGCCTGTGACGGCCGGGCGAGCATCTTACGATGCCGTACCGTCGGCATTCCCGCTGGTGATCCGGCGAAGCGCCTCCGCCCTCTCCTTGGCAGTGTCGAGAATTTCGCGGATCTCCTCGCTCTTTTCATTGCCGCGCCCAAGGCCGGCAGACGGTGTCGCACCCGGATCTTCCGACCCGTCGCGCAGCAGGACCTCCTGTTCAAGATTCCGCAGCAGATGATTTGAGCCGTCCGGTGCCAGCAGCGCTTCAGTCACCAGCGATATCAGGATCTCACGATGGGCGTTCAACCGTCCCTCGATCATCTGGCTCTCAATCTGCATGATTTCCTCCATTACGTGCTGTTGCGGCTAGGCAAGGGGAACAATGGAGGGCGGCAAATGTTTCCCCATTAACCAAACTATCTCCTGAAAGGACAACACAATGGTCCAGACAGTCCGCCCTCCTCAATGGCGCCGCTACCCCGATCCGCGCGACCGGTTGATCATCGCGCTCTTCGCGCAGCTGGAGGCCGAGCGCCAGACGCGTGAAACGCTTCGGATGGCCCTGCGCTCGGGTGCGCTGGACCCAGCCGTGCTGGAGGCGATCTCGGAAGACCCGGTCCCCGCAACCAGTGACGATATCGCGTCACTGGAACGGAGCATTGCGCTGCGCGGCGGGCCGGTCAGGACTGAACATAGAGGAGAAGACTGGCGATGAAGATCAAAACATTGATGGTGACTGTGGGTCTGCTGAGCATGCTGGCCGCTTGCGGTGACGGAGACGGCACCAGTGGTAGCGCGGGTTCCGGCGCACAGGATACGACGACTTCGGGCACGGTCCCGGCTGGTGAGGTGGACAAGGACCCTACGCCTCAGACGGGGACCGGCGGCCCGAGCCAGAGCACCACAGACGGCCAGACCAGCCAGTAATCAATGAGCCCAAACATGAAGGACCCGGCATCAAGCAATGCCGGGTCCTTTTGTTTTGTCATAACGTCAAAGGCTTAGTGCGTTGCCTGGAACCGCTGTTCAGTCAGCCTGCCGTAGACTTCTGCATAGCTCTCGGCGCTGCGGTCCCACGAATAGTCCGCCCGCATGGCCTGCAGCTGAAGTCGCGCCCATTTGCGTTTGTCCTCATAGGCATCTGCTGCGCGTCTGAGTGCCTGACGCAGACCCTCCGGCCGCACCGGGTGGAACTGGAACCCTGTCGCCGCCCGGGCTGAAAGGGCGGCGTCGTTGGCGTCGATAATGGTTTCGGACAATCCGCCGGTGCGAGACACCACTGGCACACAGCCATACCGCATCGCGTAAAGCTGGGTCAGGCCGCAGGGCTCGAAGCGCGAGGGCTGAATGATCGAGTCCGATCCGCCATGGATGAGGTGCGCAGTGGGCTCATTGTAGCCGACGCTGACCGCCATCTTGCCAGGGAAGCGAGCGGCCGTTTCCTTTAGAGCGTTCTCGATTGCATGGTCCCCCTGGCCAAGAACGATCAGCCTGCCGCCGCGATAAAATATCTCGTCAGCGACTTCGGCCAGCATGTCCATGCCCTTCTGCCAGGTCACGCGCGTCACGGCGGAAAACAATGGGCCGTCACCGGGCTGCAGGTTGAAACGCTCCAGCAGTAGGGCCTTGTTGTTCTTCTTGTTGCGAAGCGTTTTCATGTCGAAACGGAAGGGGAGGTAGGGATCTGTCGATGGATTCCAGACCTCGTTGTCGATGCCGTTGACGATGCCTTGGAGGCGGTCGATCCGGGTGTTCAACACGCCATCAAGGCCCATTCCGAAAGTCGGCGACAAGATCTCACGGGCATAGGTGGGGCTTACCACCGTGATGTGATCGGCAGTCATAAGCCCACCCTTGAGGTAGCTGATGTCGCCGAAATATTCCATCGAGTCGACGGAAAAGACCTCCGGCGGAAGGCCGATAAGGGGCAGCAGGTCGGAAGAATACTGGCCCTGGAAGGCAAGATTGTGGATCGTCAGCACCACCGGGACCGGCGATCCCATCTGACGCAGATAGACGGAGGTCAGAGCAGACTGCCAGTCATGCGTATGCACAAGATCCGGTCGCCAGCCGGGCAGGGCACCCGCAGCGATCTCCGCGCCGGCGAGTGAGAGCACAGCGAACCGCTTCCAGTTGTCGTGGTGATCGTAGCCGTTTTCGTCAACATAGGGACCTCCTGGCCGGTCGTAGAGATCGGGCGCGTCCAAAACGAAGAGGCTGATACCGTCGATTTCGAGATGACGCAGGGTCGCCTTTTCTCCCAGCAGATCATCGAACTCCATGAGCGGCGGATGGAGCCGCGCGAGGGCGAGGATGGAGGGATAGCCGGGGATGAGCGTATGGGTTTCAATGCCGAAAGTCGCCAATGCCTTTGGCAAGGCACCGGTTACATCGGCGAGACCGCCGGTCTTCACGAGCGGATAGATCTCAGAGGTTACCGCCAGCACGTGCAAAGGGACACGGGTCACGGCACGCCGCCGGTTTGCCACCTCATCCTCTTCACGATAATAGGCTTCCCTGACCCTTTGAATGAACTGGGCCCTGCTGAGGGCGAGTGTGAGATCGACTCCTGCCACTGTCGTTACCCCTTCCGGCTTTTCGCAGACTTGCGTCGCGGTTGAACGGCTTCTTCGGTAATGATCAGCCCTTCCTCCTCGGCCGACACCTGTGCCTGAGCGATACGCCGCTCCGCCTTTTCGGTCGTCTGTGTGGCGGCATCTTGCAGCCTTTCCCAGTCATTCAGGGCGGTCAGCCAGTGTGCCTCGTGCTCGCCGTCCGGGCGGCCGTTCTCTTCCCAAAGCGCGTAGGCGCGCCTGGCAATCCAGTCGTAGTCTCGTTCAGGCATGGCAATTCTCCGTCGTCGCCGCTGGCCCGGCTCCACGGGAATGACCTTCTCGATAGGGCGCGGTCTCGTCGCGCCCACCGCACCGGAATGATCGACCTCGGTACCCCCATACCTCTGGCCGATCCCCGGGTTGTCACTCAAGGGGAACAGGCATCAGGAGAACGCAACCGCGAAGAAACGGTTCCCGGCGCAACCACCAATTTGATCGAGAACGGAACTCTTCCGGCAACGCCGCGTTTCCCGGGGCAGGCCCGAGCACAGGTGGCGCGCAGGGGAGAGAGCTACGTGGCACAAAGAGCGTTCTGGAAAGGCTATTTGAAGCTATCGCTGGTCACCTGCCGAGTGGCCATGACACCGGCCGTCACCGAAAGCAACAAGCTTCGCTTTCACAACATGAATCGCAAGACGGGTAACCGTGTCGTCAATCAATATGTCGATGCCGAGACGGGGAAGCCGGTTGACGACGAAGATCAGGTCAAGGGTTACGCCCGGGGCGAGGATGATTACGTCCTTTTCGAGGACGAGGAACTTGAAGACGTCGGCCTCGAAAGCACCCGCACCATCGACATCGAAAGCTTCGTACCGCAGAGCTCGATCGGCTGGATCTGGTATGACAGCCCACATTTCCTCGCTCCCGCAGACAAAGTGAGCGAAGAAGCGTTTGCGGTCATTCGCGAAGCCATGCGCAAGACTCAAACCGGTGGCATCGCCCGCCTGGTCCTTTATCGGCGCGAGCATTCCGTACTGCTCGTTCCCCGCGACAACGGAATGGTGGTCTGGACGCTTCGCTATGGCGATGAGGTTCGAGATGCTGATCCCTTCTTCGCAAAATCCGGCGAGGAAGCTCCGGCGGCTCGCGCCAAGACCATGATGAAAAAGCTGGTCGAAGCGCGTTTGCGCGACTGGACGCCGAAGCTGGTTCAAGACCCTGTAGAAGAGCGGCTGCACGAGATCATTGCGATGCGCAGCAAGAAATCGAAGCGCAGCAAACCGAAGGAAACGCCCGAGCCGGAGCGCAAGAATAATGTCATCGATATTATGGAAGCGCTTCGCCGCAGCCTTGCCTCCGAAAAGAAGACTGCGCCCCGCAAATAAGTCGGGTTGCTCTAGCGCTTGCGGCGACCCTTGGGGGCAACGGTTGCGATGGGCGCCTCTGCCTTGCGGAAGTCGGCCCACGGATCGTTATCCAGATGCTCAAGCCGGCTCGGCGTATTCTCTACCGTGAAATAATTCGGCCCGATCCCTGGCCCCAGCTCCTCGAACGACAGCGGCATCGACACAGGCGCGCCGTCGCGGGCGCGCGTCGAATACGGTGCGACGGCTGTATTGCCCCGACCGTTGCGCAGATAGTCGATGAGGATCTTGCCAGGGCGTTTCGCCTTGCTAATCGTCGCGACATAATCTTCAGGGCTGTCGGCGGCCATGCCATCGGCAAGCGCCTTCATCGCCGCTTTCACCGCCGGCCACTCCGCCTTCGGTTTCACGGGTGCCACCACATGCAGGCCCTTGCCGCCGGATGTCTTGACGAAGCCGGTGAGGCCCATGTCCTCGAACCGCTGCCGCACTTCGAAGGCAGCCTTGATCACGCGCTCCCAACTGACGTCCGGACCGGGGTCGAGGTCGATATTGACCATGTCAGGCCGCTCCAGATCGCCCCCACGCGACCCCCAGGGATGGATCTCCAAGGCAGCCCCCTGCACGAGAGCCAACAGGCCGTCGAGATCGTGAATGCCGACGAGTGCCTCCTCGTCCTTCGGATCACGAATGGTGATGATTTCCTTGCGCATGCCCCGCCAGCCGTGTTTCTGGAAGAAGCAGGTGCCTGAATGACCCTCCGGGCATCGCAACAAGGCGAGCGGCCGGTCGACAATGAAGGGCGCGATCCGCGGCCAGACCTGGACATAATAGTCGGCAAGGCCTTCTTTTGTGACGCCGGCTTCCGGCCAGTAGAGCCTGTCTGGATGGGTCAGAGGAACGCTGCGTTTCGCCGCGGCCCCGGCCGCAGCGCGTGCCTTGCTTGAGGGTTTCTCCCCTGTCTTCGGTTCGCTTTCCTGGATGACCTCACTCGCTTTCTTGTCTTCGCGCAGTCCCCGGAATGACGCGTGCCGAAGATGCGCGTCCCCGGTCCAGCCGCGGAATTCGACTTCCGCCACGAGGTTGGGAGCGACGAAAACGGCATCCTTCCGCTCCGGTCCGGTCAGCTTTTGGGCAAAGGAGCTCTTAGCCTGTACCAGGGGCTGAAGCCGCTGGAACAACTGTCTTGCGAGGCTCTGGCTGTAACCTGTCCCAACGCGGCCGACATGGCGCAACCCGCCCTTATCGTTTACGCCCATGATCAGGGAACCGATGGCCTTTTCCGAGACGGACGAAGGGACATAACCCCCGATCACCAGTTCCTGACGCGCCGTACATTTTGACTTGACCCAGTCACGTCCGCGGCCGGAGCGATAGGGTGCGTCGGCAACCTTGGAGATCACGCCCTCAAGGCTGAGGCGACAGGCATGTTTTAAGACGAGATCACCACTCTCATCGAAATGAGAGGAATACTTGAGCGGCCCGTCGACTTCTGAGAGCAGAGGCTCCAGGAGAGACTTGCGATCCATCAGCGAAACGCCGGTGAGATCCTGTCCGTCAAGATGCATCAGATCGAAGATGTAGTAGACAAAGCGGTCGCTGCGCCCGTCGCTGAGATCGGCCTGTAAAAGAGAGAAATCGCTGCTGCCATTGCCGGTCTCGACCACGATCTCGCCATCGAGCAGTGCCGTCTGAACAGGTAGGCCCTTCAATGCTGTGTGGATCGCCTCGCCAAAACGTTCGGTCCAGTCGAGCCCTGTGCGGGTGAGAAGCTTGATCTCGCCATGATCGATCCGGGCTTCCATCCGATAGCCGTCGAGCTTGATCTCATGCAGCCAACGGCCTCCCTTAGGCACGGACTTGACCAGTGTTGCGAGCGCCGGTGGAACGAAGTCCGGTAATTGTCCTGGCTTCGCGCCTTTAATCTTATCAGCCGCTTCGGGCGCTGAGGCAGCCTTCACTGCCGCGACTTTCGACTTGCTGTTGGTCCTGGCCGCCCCCTTCGTCTCGGTGCCGCGAGAGTTCCAAACCTTTGCCTTCCCGTCGCCTTTCAGGCTCTCGATCGGGCGCCCGCTTTTCACCGACAGCGGCATTTCCTCGATGATGTCAGGGTCATCCGCAGCGCGAGCAAACTCGTCATCTCCCTTGATCAGCAGCCAGTTTTCCCGCGTTTCGCCCTCTCGGCCCGCCATCCGCACCAGATGCCAGTGGCCGTGCAGCTTTTCTCCCTCGAGGGAGAATTCCAGATGCCCCTTCTTGTAACCCTTCGCCGGATCATGAAGTGGTTCCCAGCAGCCACGGTCCCAGACGATCACCTCGCCCGATCCGTATTGTCCGGGTGGTATGACGCCTTCGAAATCGCCGTAAGCCAGCGGATGATCCTCGACATGCACCGCGAGCCGCTTCTCGCCGGGAACCAGACTCGGACCGCGCGTCACTGCCCAGCTTTTCAGCACCCCGTTCATTTCCAGGCGGAAATCATAGTGCAGCCGGCGAGCGGCGTGCTTCTGGATGACGAAGCTGTTGCCTTTCGTTTTCACCGCGGCCGCCTTCGGCTCCGGCGTTGCCTTGAAATCGCGCTTGCGCCGATACTCCGACAGCGACATGGTCAGCTAGCCTTCTTCTGCCGCGCTGCGGGCGCGGGTGTCTTGCGGTCTTTTGCGGGCCTGCCCGTGGCTTTGGTGTCGCTGGCGGCACCTGCGCTTTTACGCAGCGCGTCCAGAAGACTCGTCACATTCGCCGCCTTGCGTTTCGGCAATTTCTTCGGCTTGCGCCCCGCAATCTTGGCACGCACCAGCTCAGCCAGCGCTTCTTCATAGCGGTCTTCGAAGCCCGCTGGGTCGAAGGTACCCATCTTTGTATCGATGATGTGGCGCGCCAGAGCGAGCATTTCGGGATCGATCTTCAATTTCCGAATTTCGCCGAAACTTTCCGCCGGATCGCGCACTTCGTAATCGTAATTCAAGGTTGTCGCGATGAGGCCCCGACCCTGCGGGCGGATCAACACACTGCGAACCCGGCGGAAAAGCACGGTCTGTGCCACCGCAGCCACCTTGGCCGCCTCCATGCTGTCCCGGATCAGGTCATAGGCCTCGATAGACTGGGCATCGGCCGGCGCCAGGAAATAGGGGCGCTCGAGATAAAGCGTATCAATCTCCGAACAGGGCAGAAACGCCGACATTTCAAGCCGCTTGTCACTATCGGGCACGGCCTGCCGGATCTCGTCGGCTTCCAGTATCACCGTCTTGCCGTCAGCTTGATCATATCCTTTGACGAGGTCATCCTTGTCGACTGGCTTGCCGGTGTCCTCGTCGACATATTGCCGCCGTACACGGTTGCCGGTGTCCCGGTTGATGATGTGAAACGATGTGCGTTCCTGCGCATCGATCGCGGAATGGAGCGCGACTGCGCATCCCACGTCTCCGATCGCCAGATATCCTTTCCAGATCGCCCGTGCACTCACGTCCAACTCCCGATGTTTCGCATCGAACGAGTGCCGAGACAGCTTTGTTCCACTGTGCTGCTTTGTGCGGAAAGCATGGCCTCAGACGGCCCAAACAAAAATGATCGCTAATATTAGCTGCATCAGGACAACGTTGGAGCGTTATTAACCTTCAGGCAAGGAATTAACCATAAACATGAGTGGACACGTCGGAGTGGGACTCACCTCGAGTTTCCTTCGGGCATGACGCCGTCCCGTCGTACCGGTTTTGGTCCGGTTTGAAATGTTCATGGAATTTGTTCGACGAAACACCTGTCCCTGACGCGGATGGCAACGGAGACGTCATGTCTTCGCTCCTCCCGGTCATGTCGAACAGGGAACGCGCCGAACCGACGGGGAAGCACCGGTCTCTAAAGAGCCGGCGGCGATGCGGTAGGAATGACAAGTCAGGGCATGTCGACGGAGCGGGCGGCGGGATCACAGGCGGGAAGCCTGCGCGACCGGCTGCGCTTTGCCGGCCTCGACGAAGCCCAGTGCGACCTGCTTCGCCAGAATCGTCACCTGCTCTCACCGCAATTGAAGACCGCTCTTCGTGATCTCTTTCAGCGCCTGCAAACGTCACCCGATGCGGCCCGCGTCTTTACCAGTGAGCGGCAATACGACCGTCTTCACGATCTTCTGTCCTCCCACTGGGACGTGCTGACCGATGCCCGCTTCGATGCTCTCTATGCAGAGCGGGTTAAGGTTCTCTCCGACAGCGAAAGCCGCATGGGTCTCGATCCGCGCTGGCACATCGCGGGCCATGCTGTGGTGCTGGAACATCTCGTCATGGCCGTCGTCTCCGAGGCCAGCGGCTCCGGCCTGCTGCCCTCCAGTCGACGCAAGCAGCGCGAGATAACAGATCTCGTCGGCTCTCTCATTCGGCTGGTCATGGTCGATGTCGAAATCGCCGTCTCGCTGCGCTTCAACGAACTACGCCTCAAGCATCACCGCGACCTCGCCGCGCAGCGGGCCGAAGACCGCGCCGAGTTCGAGGCGATCTTCCGACCTGTCATCGATGGACTTGCAGAAGGTGACCTGACCGTCCGCATCGCCGCAGACGTGCCCGACGCCTTTTCCGACCTGTCCACGCGCATGAACGATGCCCTCGAACACTTGCAGTCTGCCTTCCTGGCGTCCGAGGAGAAGCTGGTGCGCGCCCGGGGCACAACCGAGCAACTGGCACAGGCTGCCCAGGATTACGCAGGGCGCGTGGATGTCCAGTCAGAGGCGCTCAACGAAACAGGTCGCGCCCTCGAAACATTGACGGCCGGCGTCCGCGATAGCGTTGCCCGCACGAGAAAGGCCGAAGGGAGCGTCGCCGCCACCCGCCAGTCGGTCGAAGCGAGCGGCCGGGTGGTCGGCGAAGCGATCGCCGCCATGGCCGACATCGAAACCTCGGCGGAACAGATCGGCCACATCATCGGCGCGATCGACGAGATCGCCTTCCAGACCAATCTTCTCGCCTTGAATGCGGGGATCGAGGCCGCCCGTGCCGGAGATAGCGGCCGTGGCTTCGCAGTTGTTGCTCAGGAAGTCCGGGCGCTGGCACAGCGCTCTGCAGATGCCGCTCGGGAGATCAAGTCCCTTGTCACGACGACGAAGAACCAGGTTTCGGCCGGCGTTGACATGGTTGCAAGAACCCAAGGCGCCATTGCCGATATCGTGGTGCAGGTCGGAGACATCAGCGGCACCGTGTCCGATCTCGCCCGTGAAACCGATCTGCATGCTGGTGAACTCGGTAGCCTGACCTCAACGGTGGCCGGGATCGGCGTTGACCTTTCCGGCACGGCCGATCTTGCCCGTGGCGCCAGCCAGGGCTCGCAGGATCTGCATGCCGTCATTCTCGAACTCGGTGCGACGATCCGCGAATTCCACATCGAGCGCCAGTCGCGTGCTCCCCGGAGTTCACCGCAGATTCAGATCTCTGGCGGGCGCAACGGCGCAGGCACGGGAATGCAGCCAACTGCGACACACGCGGAGACGCTGGAAGAAGACTTTGGAATGTCCTTCCCACTCGCAGGGCTGGGAGGTTGAGAAGATTGTTTACCACCATACGCTACAACAGGATTCGACGGGCGTGCAATCCGATCAGAGCGGCGGTGAAAAGTTCAACCGCTGAAGGCTGTTCGCATGGTTGCGGGGGCACCGTGAGACAAGGAAAGAAATGATGGCAAGTAAGAAAGGCGAACAGAAAGGTCTGAAACTGGCTGCGGTATTGGATCTGAACGAGGCATCCAATCTCAAGGCCAATCTTCTGGCCATGCGCGGTGCACCTCTCACCATCGATGCCTCGGGCGTCGAGCGGCTTGGCGCCCAATGTGCACAGGTTCTGCTGGCAGCAGCCAAGGCCTGGGAAGTCGACAAGCATCCCTTCTCGTTTGGAAAGGCCTCGGAGGCTTTTCTCAAAACCCTTCAATTGATTGGCGTGAATATCGATCATCTGCTCGCTAAGGAGATCCGGCAGTGAAGAAAAAAGTACTTACAGTGGATGACTCCAGAACCATTCGGAACATGCTTCTGGTCACCTTGAACAACGCAGGCTTCGAAACCATCCAGGCCGAAGACGGCGTTGAGGGTCTGGAAGTTCTCGAAGAATGCAATCCCGACGTTATCGTGACCGATATCAACATGCCGCGTCTCGACGGCTTCGGCTTCATCGAAGGCGTGCGCCGCAACGAGAAGTATCGCGCAGTTCCGATCCTGGTCCTCACCACGGAAAGCGATGCCGAAAAGAAGAACCGGGCTCGCCAGGCTGGCGCTACCGGCTGGATCGTCAAGCCGTTCGATCCGACCAAGCTGATCGATGCCATTGAGCGTGTAACCGCCTAAGCCAGGAATTTTTCCTATGGATATGAACGAAATCAAAGAGATCTTCTTCCAGGAATGCGAGGAGCAGCTTGCGGAACTGGAATCCGGTCTTCTGAAAATGAATGACGGAGATCGCGATCCGGAAACGGTCAATGCCGTGTTCCGGGCCGTTCACTCCATCAAGGGCGGCGCTGGCGCTTTCGGTCTCGACGACCTGGTAGCCTTCGCGCACGTCTTTGAAACGACTCTTGATTGCGTTCGATCCAACAAGCTGGACCCTGGCCCCGAAGTCATGAAGGTCATGCTGAAGTCGGCCGACGTTCTCGCCGACCTGGTGACCGCATCCCGCGATGGTATCGGTGTCGATCCGGGCCGTTCGAGCGGCCTCGTCAAGGAACTCGAAGCGCTGGCCAATGGCGAGGTGCCAGCTCCTTCCGCAGCTCCTGTCGCAGCTCCAGCTCCGAAACCGGTCGCAGCCGCCCCCGCGCCGTCTGACGACAGCGGCTTCCAGCCCATTCCCTTCACCTTCGATGGCTTCGGTGGCGAAGAAGAGCAGACCGTCGTTGCTTCGACTTTCGATGTCACCTTCAAGCCGCGTCGTGAGCTCTATTCCAAGGGCAACGAGGCAGCTCTCCTGCTCAGAGATCTGTCGCGCCTTGGCGAGATGAGCATCCACTGCGACACCGATGGGCTGCCGCCGCTCGACGAGATGGATCCGGAAGCTGCCTATTTCAGCTGGAAGATCCAGATTACTGCCGAAAAGGGTGAAGAGGGCATTCGCCAGGTCTTTGAATTTGCCGAGTGGGATTGCGACCTCGAAATCAAGGTTGTCGAGGCGGAAACGAAGGCGCCCGGCGAAGAACTACCGATGGTTCCGGTTCCGTTTGATCTCTCGGCTCTCGACGAAGGTCCGGAGCCTGATGGTGACAACGGTACGCAGGAGGCTGTCACGGCCGCCGTTGCAGCCGCAGAAACCGCATCCAACGTCATGAAGATGGCGGCCGGTGCCGCAAAGCCTGAAAAGAAGGAATCGCCGGCAGCTGCCGCCGCCGCTGCTGCCGCTGCCGCAGCCGCCCAGGCCAACAGCGCCGCTGGTCAGACCATCCGTGTCGATCTCGACCGCGTCGACCGCCTGATCAACCTGGTGGGCGAGCTCGTCATCAACCAGGCGATGCTCTCGCAGAGCGTCATCGAGAACGATGCGACCGGCACCTCGGCCGTCAACATGGGCCTCGACGAGCTGCAGCAGCTCACCCGCGAGATCCAGGATTCGGTCATGGCAATCCGCGCGCAGCCGGTGAAGCCCGTCTTCCAGCGCATGTCGCGCATTGTCCGCGAAGTGGCCGACATGGTCGGCAAGTCGATCCGCCTGGTCACGGAAGGTGAAAACACCGAAGTCGACAAGACGGTCATCGACAAGCTCGCCGAGCCTTTGACCCACATGATCCGCAATGCCGTCGACCACGGCATCGAAACCCCGGAAAAGCGTGCTGCCGCCGGCAAGAACCCGGAAGGCACGGTCAAGCTGACGGCGAAGCATCGCTCGGGCCGTATCGTCATCGAACTCGTCGACGACGGCGCCGGCATCAACCGCGAACGTGTCCGCCAGAAGGCCATCGACAACGATCTGATTGCCGCCGATTCAAACCTGACGGACGAAGAGATCGACAACCTGATCTTTGCGCCTGGCTTCTCCACGGCAGACAAGATCTCGGACATCTCCGGCCGCGGCGTCGGCATGGACGTCGTCAAGCGCTCGATCCAGGCTCTGGGTGGTCGTATCTCGATCACCTCGCGTCCGGGCCAGGGCTCGACCTTCACCATGAGCCTTCCGCTGACCCTCGCCGTCCTCGACGGCATGGTGGTCACAGTGGCAGGTCAGACCCTCGTCGTTCCCTTGACGGCGATCGTCGAAACCCTGCAGCCGGAAGCGCAGAATATCCACTCCTTCGGTGCCAATCAGCGCCTGATCTCGATCCGCAACTCCTTCTGCCCGCTGGTAGACGTCGGCCGGATCCTGAACTTCCGCGGCACCCAGGCAAATCCGATGGAAGGCGTTGCCCTCCTGGTCGAATCCGAAGGTGGTGGTCAGCGCGCCCTCATGGTCGATGCGATCCAGGGACAGCGTCAGGTCGTCATCAAGTCGCTTGAAGCGAACTACACCCACGTGCCGGGTATCGCTGCTGCAACCATCCTCGGTGATGGCCGCGTCGCGCTGATCCTTGATGTGGATGCCGTCGTCGCCGCTTCCCGCGGTCAGTCACTCAGACAGGAAATGTCACTCGCCGTCGCAGGGTAATCGTATGTCGTATGCGGTCAAAAACTTGATTGAAGGGGCCCGGGAGCTCATCGCCTTCCGGGTCGGCGATCAGGAATTTTGCGTGAACATCATGGCTGTAAGGGAGATCAGAGGCTGGACGCCCGTCACCCCGATGCCTCATGCGCCGCAATACGTCATGGGTGTGATCAATCTACGCGGCGCGGTCCTGCCGATTGTCGATCTCTCTTTGAGATTGGGCATGAAGTCCGCCGCTCCGACCGCGCGCCACGTCATCATCGTGGCGCAGGTAAAATCTAAGATCATCGGCCTTTTGGTCGATGCAGTGTCGGATATCCTCACGGTGACCGACGACAACATACAACCGACGCCGGAGATCTCCTCCGACCTCGAAAGACTATACGCTCGCGGCATTCTTGCGATCGACAAGCGGATGATCTGCTTGATCGAGCTTGGTGCTCTGTTCAACGACGCCGAAAGCGAGGCTGCATGACGATCACAATGAGCACATCCCGTTTATCCGACGACGAAGTACTGGCCAGCGGCGAATACCCGCTGACCCGTCGGGATCTGAACGAGATTGCATCGATGATCTACTCGGATGCCGGGATTGCGCTCAACGACTCCAAGGCGTCGCTGGTCTATTCGCGTCTGTCGAAGCACATCCGCAATCTGGGCCTGTCGGGTTTTCGCGCCTATTGCCAGCTCGTTTCTTCGCCCGAAGGTGCCGCCGAACGGCGCGAGATGCTGTCGCACCTGACCACGAACTTCACCCGCTTTTTCCGCGAGAACCACCATTTCGAGCACCTCCGTGACGAAGTATTGCCTGGTTTGATTCAGCGCGCCAAGTCGGGTGGTCGTGTTCGCATCTGGTCGGCCGCAAGCTCCGATGGTCAGGAGCCCTATTCGATCGCTCTCACGGTCTTCCAGGCATTCCCGAATGTCCTGGACTACGACTTCAAAATCCTCGCCACCGATATCGATCCGAAGATCCTCGCGATCGCCCGCCAAGGTGCCTATGACGAGCAGGCGCTGGAAACGGTATCGCCCGCCATGCGCAAGCAATGGTTCAAGGAAGTCGAGATCGCCGGTCGCCGCAAGTGGCAGGTCGATGATCGCCTGAAGCGGCTGATCACCTATAACGAGCTGAACCTGATGGCGCAGTGGCCGTTCAAGGGCAAGTTCGACGTCATCTTCTGCCGCAACGTTGTGATCTACTTCGACGAGCCCACCCAGGTGCGCATCTGGAACCGTTTCTGCGAGCTGCTGCCGGTTGGCGGCCACCTCTATATCGGTCACTCGGAGCGCGTCTCCGGCGAATCCAAGAACGATTTCGACAATATCGGGATCACCACCTATCGCTATCTCGGCAAGCAGGGAGGACGCAAGTAATGGCTTCTCCTGCCCGTGTTCTCGTTGTCGATGACAGCCCGACCATGCGTGGACTGATCACGGCTGTTCTGAATCAGGACCCGGACGTCAGTGTCATCGGCCAGGCCGGCGACGCCATGGAGGCGCGTGCCGCCATCAAGCAGCTCAATCCCGACGTCGTCACGCTCGACATCGAGATGCCGAACATGAACGGCCTGGAGTTCCTCGAGAAGATCATGAAGCTTCGGCCGATGCCGGTGATCATGGTCTCCACGATGACCCATCGAGGCGCTGAGGCTACACTCGCTGCTCTCGAAATTGGTGCCTTCGACTGTGTGGCGAAACCGCAGCCCGGCGAGCCACGCCCCTTTGGCGAACTCGCGGACAAGGTAAAGGCAGCGGCCCGTTCTCAACACCGCTACAATCATGCGCCTGTGCAGGCGCAGCCCGTGCAGCAGGCCGCTGTTGCCGACTTCCGCGTGGGTCGCAAGATCGTGGCCATCGGCTCGTCGACCGGCGGTGTCGAAGCCCTGATCGCCGTCCTGCAAAAATTTCCGCGCAATTGCCCACCAACGGTCATTACGCAGCACATGCCGCCGACATTCACCAAGAGCTTCGCCGAGCGCCTGAACCGCCTCTGCGCCCCTGTGGTCGAAGAGGCGACGGATGGCGCTCGCCTGGAAATCGGCAAGATTTATCTGGCACCCGGCGGCGAGCGCCATCTTCAGGTGTCCAACGTCAACGCGCCGTGCTGCCGCCTGATCGAGCGTGCACCGGTTAACGGCCATCGCCCGTCAGTCGACGTGCTGTTCGATTCTGTCGCTGAACTCGCTGGCCGCAATGCTGTTGGCGTCATCCTGACGGGGATGGGACGCGACGGAGCATCTGGTCTCTTGAAGATGCGCCATGCCGGCGCACGCACGATTGGCCAGAATGAAAAGACCTGTGTGGTCTACGGAATGCCGCGCGTCGCCCATGAACTAGGCGCCGTAGAGCACCAGCTACCCCTGACTTCCATTGGGGAGGAAATCCTCAAACTCACTGCCGCCCGAAAAGAAGGTATCGAATAATGTCCCTAGCCGAAAAAATCAAAGTTCTGATCGTCGACGATCAGGTCACAAGTCGCCTCCTCCTCAGTGACGCGCTGACCCAGCTCGGCTTCAAGCAGATCACTGCCGCCGGTGACGGCGAGCAGGGCATGAAGATCATGGAGCAGCAGCCCCATCATCTGGTCATCTCGGACTTCAACATGCCGAAGATGGATGGACTGGGTCTTCTGCAAGCCGTGCGTACCAATCCCAACACCAAGAAGGCCGCCTTCATCATCCTGACCGCCCAAGGCGATCGGGCACTGGTGCAGAAGGCCGCACAGTTGGGCGCCAACAACGTTCTCGCCAAGCCCTTCACGATCGAGAAGATGAAGGCGGCGATCGAAGCTGTATTCGGAGCACTGAAATGATCGACGACGGGGCAGCGAAACGCGTCCATATCATTCAAGGGGAATGGAAGGTGGCCAAGGACCCGAATGTGGTTCTATCGACCATCCTGGGGTCGTGTGTAGCTGCCTGTATTCGTGACCCGATTGCAGGTGTGGGCGGCATGAACCACTTCCTCCTGCCGGGATCCGCAGTGCCGGGTGCCGGAGGCGGGGACGCCACCCGATACGGCGTTCACCTGATGGAACTTCTGATCAACGGTCTCTTGAAGCAGGGAGCCCGAAGGGACCGCCTTGAGGCGAAGATCTTCGGTGGTGCCAAGACGATTGCGACATTCTCGAATGTCGGCGAACAGAATGCGGCCTTCGCCCAGCAGTTCCTGCGCGACGAAGGCATCAAGGTTGTGGGTTCGTCAACGGGCGGCGATCACGGCCGGAAACTGGAGTTCTGGCCGGTCAGCGGTCGGGCAAGGCAGTATCCGCTCACAGGCGCGGAAACGCAGAAGACGGTCGCTCTGGAACAGCGCCCCGTACCTGTCGCCAAGCCGGTGGAAAGTTCAATCGAGTTCTTCTAGTACTGGAAATCGGATGCAAAACGAAAACAAAGCGGACAATCAGGGTTTCCAGGAGGAGCTGCCGGAAATTCTCATGCGCATCGTCAGCGAGCTGCACGACGTGGCTTATCTGATCGAGCGTGTGGAGCCGCAATTGCTGGAACTTGGCGGTCCGAACGTCCTTGCGTCAGCGGACAGCATCAAGGTTCTCCAGGGGATCGACCTTGCGGTCCAAAAGGCGCGGGGACTGGCCGAGTTCATCGACACCATCACCGGCGCGATCCCGAATGACTGGATGATCGACATGACGACGGCCCTCAGCCTTGTCAAACTTGCCGATATGCAGAAGGCGCTCGGCGCCGGCCTGCGTCACGGTCACTCCCAGCCCCTGGTCAAGGCGGCCGGAGATTTCGACTTCTTCTGATTATTCCAAAGCGGACGGCACGACCCTACGTCCCTGAACAGCCGAAATGAGTTCGGCTCTTCCGCCCCGCGAAACGTTCGCACAAGTTTCGCTTCCTATTGTCTCGCCAAGGGCTAAGGCGCCCAGACCTTTCATGTTGATGGTGCGAGACAGAATGAATCTGTTAAATCAAGTACTTCAGATCTCAAAAAACTTTGCGGCGATGGGGCAGGCGAAGCTTTTGGCCATGGCCGGGGTCACACTCGTTTCCTTCGCAATCATCATTGCCGGCGCCCTTTACGTGAACAAGCCCTCTTTCGAGACGCTTTACGTCGGCCTCGAACCCGTCGATTTGAATCAGATCAGCATTGCGCTTGCCGAGTCCGGGATCGATTTCGAAACCGGTAGCGACGGCGCGAGCGTGTTGGTGCGCGCCGGCATGACAGGCAAGGCGCGTCTTCTCCTCGCCGAGCGCGGCCTGCCCAACAGCGCCAATGCCGGCTACGAACTCTTCGACAATGTCGGCTCGCTCGGCCTGACCTCCTTCATGCAGGAAGTGACCCGTGTCCGCGCGCTGGAGGGTGAAGTCGCACGCACCATCCAGCAGATCGCTGGCATTGCGGCTGCCCGCGTGCACATCGTCATGCCGGATGTCGGCAACTTCCGCCGTGGCGAACAGAAGCCGACAGCGTCGGTCATGATCCGGGCGTCATCGGATGCCGGTCGCAAGGCGGCTGGCTCGATCCGTCAATTGGTCGCCTCTTCGGTCCCCGGCCTCAATGTCGAGGACGTGACGATTCTGGATTCCACCGGCCAGCTTCTCGCTGCCGGCGACGAGACCGGCGGAGAAGCCGCAAAGTCGCTCGGCGTCGTCCAGTCGGTCCAGCGCGAGATCGAGACCAACATCGACAAGGCGCTTGCCCCCTTCCTCGGCATGGACAACTTCCGCTCCAGCGTCACCGCCCAGATCAACACCGACAGCCAGCAGATCCAGGAGACGATCTACGATCCTGAATCGCGCGTCGAGCGTTCGGTCCGTGTGACCAAGGAGGCGCAGAAGTCCCTGCAGCGTCAGTCGGATACGGCAGCGACAGTGGAACAGAACATTCCGCAGGCCGCACCTGAAGCCGGCGGCGGTGGCCCTGAATCTTCCGACGAGCAGGACAAGAAGGAAGAGCAGACCAACTACGAGATCAACAGCAAGACGGTTGCGACGGTTAAGAACAGCTACGTCGTCGAAAAGCTCTCTGTTGCCGTCGTCGTCAATCGTGGTCGCATCGCCAAGATGGTTGGCGAACCGGTCGACCAGGCGAAGATCGATGCCTATCTGGCCGAGATGCAGAAGATCGTGACGTCCGCTTCGGGTCTAGACCCGGCCCGCGGCGACGTCGTCACCCTGACCGCGATGGACTTCCTCGAAAACCAGCTGTTGGAAGAATCGGCCACCGGTCCTGGCTTGATGGAAATCCTGAGCCGCAACATCGGCGGCATTATCAACTCGCTGGCTTTCGTCGCTGTCGCATTCCTGATTGTCTGGATGGGTATCCGTCCGATGATCCGCACGGCTGGTGGTGGTGGCGCAGATGTGGCCCTGGCGGGCGGTGTCGGCGAACAGGCAGCCGGTCTCGAGCTTCCGGACTTCTCTCCCGCCATCGGTGGCGGCAGCGCCGGCGGCCTCATGGACGGCTTCGGTTCCGACTTCGGCTTCGATTCCACCGACGATCTCCTGTCCATGGACGACGATCCGAACGGCGGCTTCAACCGCCGGGTCAAGGAAGGCCCCGAACGGCGCCTGTCGCGCATGGTGGAGATCTCGGAAGAACGGGCCGCGAAAATCCTCCGCAAATGGGCTGTGGAAAACGCCGCCTGACATTCAAGAAGACAATCAGTACGGACCGCGCCCTTCAGGCGCGGTTTTCCGTTGTGCTGCGGGGATGAGCCGTATTGAATTGGGCACCGGGCTGGCGCATTCTTTAACCAGGCCCGCAATACCGGACCTGCTTGTGACCTTTGCCACTTTATATTTTAGAATGAACATGATTCGTTACGATGAGAGCGGGGCTGCTGTTGAGTCGGGACGAAATGATTCGCTTAGCTGGCGGCTATTCGAGCGGCAGTGACATCGAGGGGACAGGGCGGATGGATGCCGAGCTAACGACGGGGCAAACGGAAGGGCTGGCGCGTACGGTCGATTCCGGCACGTCTGTGCAGGGCTCGACCTCGAAGGACCTCCTGATCCGCAAGCTTGCATCACCCGCACTCGCCGGTGATATCGCCCACTGCCTGCGGCTGCTTTGCCAGTATGTTGGCTCGTCGAATTACCTGCTTGCGCGCTACGATCTGGTCCAGGAAGAAGGACTGGACTTCGTTGTCGCCGCCGATTGGCCCTTCGACATGGTGCGCAGGCTCGAAAGCGAGCTCGCAGCGAGTTATTCACAGTCGACGGAACTCGAAAAGTGCCTGTCGGTTCTTCAGCCGAAATACAATATCCTGCCGGACGACATCTATGTGCCGATCGGTCTCAGCCGTCAGTATTGTTCGATTACGCTGAACGTCGGGCGCACACGCCTGGCCCTTATGCTGCTCTTCCCCCAGGATTTTGTGCTGTCGCCGGAGCGGTTGCGGGAAGTGGGACTATTGGCAGGTTATGCCGTCAGTCTCTCCACGACGAAGGGCCAGAAAAGCGAGCGCGACTTCGAGTTGACCGACCGCGAACTGGAATGCCTGTTCTGGATCGCAGAAGGCAAAACCAGCGACGAGATCGCCACGATCCTGGGGATCTCGCGCAATACGATCAACAACTACATCACTAGCGTAATGCGCAAGACAGCGACGAAGACACGATCGGAGGCGATTGCCTATGCGGTCCGAAACAATCTCGTCTAGAGGGGGCGGAATGGCCAACAACAGCAGGCCGGGTGGATCCATCCTGGAAGATGCCACTTGGTCTGGCCAGCGGCCGGTGACCTCCCGCTCAGACATTTTTCCGAAGCTCGTGTCGCTGCAGCGTTCGCTGAATGCCCGCGGATTTGCCGCCTTCCGCATTGCCGGCGCAAATCTGCCGCACAAGCGTCGCCTCGATCCTGAATTCGAGAACTGGAGCCCGGGCCTGGCCAGCGGTCGCGAGGCTTTTGTCGAGGCGTATGGCGATACGCTGCTTACCCACATCGAGACGTCCACGCAGCCGATCCTATGGAGTGCCGAGGAAAAGACGAGCTTTCTCGACGCGTCCGATTTCACCCCTTTCGTGCATCAACTGGAAGCAAGATTGCTGCCCTATTCCGGTATCGCCTTCCCGGTGCGCCTGGGGGCTGTCGGCAATGGCTACGTCGTCTTTCCAACCATCGGTGGCGCGGATTTGCCCGGGGAACTGATCCTCGCGGTACACAGCCGCTGCTACAAGGTCATGACGGATATTCTCTCGCTCGACGAGCGCCGCGCGGCCCCGTCGGAGACCTTGAGCGAACGAGAAATTGCCTGCCTACAATTGGCTGGCGACGGACGCATCAGCGAAGAGATCGCTGAACGTCTGAACCTCTCGGTTCACACGGTCAACGCCTATCTCGGTTCGGCCACGATCAAGCTCGATTCGGTGAACCGCATCCAGGCGATCGCCAAGGCTATCCGCCTTGGCTACATCACCTGATCCATCTTCATCCGTAGAGCGGGGACGCCTGTCCCTTGACGAAACGTGCCTCCCTGAGGCGATCTTCCAACATGCGCGTGTTCGTATCCGGATCGCCGGACGTATCGTGAAAAGCGATGTGCTTGATATCCAGACCCGCTGTCTCTTCCGTCAGCGTAAGCTGCGAATAGATTGTGATACCGCGCGGCTTGATTTCCAGGTCGAGCACGACCTCAGGCGGCCCGCCCCATTCCAGACGGTAATCCCCGCCCGCACCGAAGACGACGGTGCCAGGATGGAAGTATAGTTCCGCTGCCGACGAAACGAGATCGGCGAGATTTCCATAAAGTTCAAAACGCAGAAGAGAAATAAGGTCGGCAGCATCGAGAAGGCGTAATTCGCTCGCCACGGGGCTGATCGCCTCTGCCACGATGCGTTCACGCTGGTTGGTAAAGGAGCACTTCTTCATCGTGGCTAGCGTATCCGTCTTTTGGGGGCTTTGGACGCGTAAACCCGATGAACGAGTTCTGCGACTGCCTTATAAAATATCGACGGTATGACGCTATCGACCGAGACTTGCGCAAACATGGAGCGCGCAAGCGGGGGATCTTCAAAAATCGGAATGTCGTTTTCGCGAGCGAGCTCACGGATCTTCAGCGCGACCAGGTCCTGGCCCTTGGCCACCACGACCGGAGCCTCGTTTTCCTCGCGGACGTAACGCAATGCGACCGCATAGTGGGTCGGATTGGTGATCACCAGGGTCGCGCGGGGGACGTTGGAAATCATGCGCTTCCGCGCCCGGTCACGCGCGATCGACCTCTGGCGCGCTTTGACGACGGGATCACCCTGCGCCTGCTTGTACTCGTCCTTGATCTCCTGCTTGGTCATGCGCAGCTGCTCGTACCAATGATGGCGCGTCCAGAAGACATCAATGGCCGACAGCAGGGCAGTTGCGAGCAGGATGACGACCATCATCTTCTGAAGGATGGTGGCAAACTTGACGAAGATGACCTGAGGGTCAGAGAACATCGTATCGATCACGCCGAAATATTCACCCTTCAGGGCGAAGACCATTACGGCCGAAACGACGACGATCTTGAAGACGGATTTCGCGAACTCGACCATGCCCTGCGAACTGAACAGGCGGCTCCAGCCCTTGGCGAGCGAAATGCGGCTCGCCTGCGGGGTGATTCGTTCCAGCACGAATTCAGGAAGGTGCTGCGCGACGTTCGACCCGATGCCAAGGACGACGAGCATGATCAGCATCGGTGCAAGCAGGGCGCCGATCTCCCATCCAAGATGGGTGAAGAGTGACACCACGTCCACTGCCGTCCCGATATGCCACTGATCCGGCTGCGCAAAAATGTCCTTGAGCGTCTCACTGATTCGGATCATGCCGCCCGGCAGGAAGAAGACGGCATAGAAGTAGAAGGCGAGGGCGGTGGCAAAGATCGGCAGCTCTCGTGAGGAGGGCACGTTGCCCTTTTCACGCGCGTCGCGCATCTTTTTCTCGGTCGGGTCTTCTGTTTTGCTGTCGTCGTCTTCATCGGACATGACCGACGCCATCCTTGGAGGCTTGCACAGGCGAAGAATTCGCCCTGAAGGATCGAGTCGGCCGCGTCTGCGGCGCGCCGGCTGGCGATCATCTCAACCGTTTCACCAAACGTAACCGCCCGCCGATCGGGGTTCAATCGGCGGGCGGATGATCGCTGGGGTTTTCAACAGAGCCGGGCGGTCAGGCAGCCTGATTGTCGCCCTCGGTTTCCTTGAGCTGGATCTGACCGGCATTGGCGAGACGAATCGCTTCCTGGGCCACGGCACGGCGCGCGATCGCAATCTCGCGCGGATTAATGCCTGTAGTTCCCGACTGCAGATCCGATTCGATCATCCGGCGTGAACGCGGGCTGATCGAGGCCAGTACGCATTCCTTGATTTCCGCACTGGCGCCGCGAAGCGCCATGGTGAGGATATCGCCTGAGATGTCGTTGAGCAGAAGCACGCGGCTGCGCTGCGGCATGGCAAGCAGGTCTTCGAAGAGGAAGATCTTGGGCCGCACCTTGTTGACCGACTCCTTGCTGATCGACTCGAGCGACTGCAGCAGCGTGTCTACTTCGGGCTTGTCCAGCTCGTTCATCAGTTCTGCGACCTTGGCCGAACCCGTCGAATTCTTTTCGGCTTCGATCTCGGCAATCAGGTCGTGCACCCGGTTCTCGATGATTTGCGCCGCCTTCGGGCTGACATTCTTCAGATTGACCGTGCGATTCATGATGTCCGCGCGCCGGCTTTCCGGCAGCTTCAGCAGCACTTTCGCACCGAAGGACGAGGGCAGCATGGAGAGGATGTAGGCCACGGTCTGTGGGTGTTCGCGCATCAGGAACTTAGCGATGAAGTCGGGATCGGCGTCCTGCAGGCGGTCCCAGATGGACGCTTCATACGCCTGGAAAGCGGTGCGGCGACCGAGAAGGCCGTCGACTTCCTCCGGCGTCAGGCCTTCCTCGAGAATGCTCTCGATGGCCTTCGCATTGTCCATCAGGCCGGCACCCTCGGTGAAGAGGTCCTCGAATTCGTTGACGAGTTCGGTCAATTCATCCGGCGGGATGGTCCGCAGCGTCTGCGCAGACGCAATGATCGTCTGCAGTTCTGCCTGGGTAAAATACTTGAGCAGCTTGCCGGCGACACCCTTTCCCATGGCCAGCAGCACGGCGGCTGCCTTATCGGCCTGGGAGAGGGGTTTTCCGGTTAAGGGGCCGCCAAAATCGTCAAAGTCCATCATGGTCTTGTCCTCTCTGGCCCGTCATGGGTCAGGATGTCTTGGTCGCCATCACTTCAATCAGCTTGACACCAAATCGCGTATCGTCGTTTTCGAGAACCGTGATCTCGCCGCGCGCGATGCGCCGGCCGTTCACCATGATCTCGACAGGCTCGCCGATCTTCTTGTCCAGCGCGATGATGGCGCCTTCCTCGAGATTCATGAGACCTGAAACCTGCATCCGGCTTGACCCTAGGACAATCTGGACATCGATCGGAATGTCCATGATCAGGTCGAGGTTTGCCGTAAGGCCGCTGCCCGGTTCCTGGTGCGCGCTGCCCGCGTTGCCGAAGGACGTGTCGCCGCCGAAGCTGGAGCCACCGAGGTCCCCGCCACCAAAATCGCCGCCACCAAAATCACTGCCGCCGATGTCGCTGCCAAGATCGCCCATGCCGAAACCGGCATCCGGGGTAGCCGACGCACCGCCGAAGTCCGATTCGAAAGCCGCGAGCGGATCCGACTTGTCGTCGCTCAGCCCGCCAAAGTCGCCGAAATCCGAACCGATATCCGGAAGCCCGCCGTCTGCATCTGCTTTGAGTACGCCACGCAGATCATCGACCGCCTGGTCGAAGTCGCTGTCGCTGGCGCCCGGCATCGCGAGCGCGTCTGCATCCGTCTGTGGAGTCTTTTTCGTTGCCATGGACTCATTATTCCTCTTGAAACTTGCCTCAAGCTGCCGTTCGGCGCGGCCTGATAAATGTCTAGCTCATCAAATGTCGTAGGATCTCGTCTTCGCTGCTCACATTGTCCTTTACCCGGACTGTGTAGCGGTCACCCGCCCGGCCGAATTCGCAGCGATAGAGATCCTTGCCGTTGGCGCTCACGTCGACCATCACATCTCCCTTGTCGCGGAAGGCGATGACATCGCCAGCAACAAGGCGCGACACGGTCGACAAGGTCAGCGATTCCAACCGAACCCTCGCTTCGAGCGTGACCTGGGAGCGCCGCACCTGTTCAGCGATCTGCTCCTGCCATTCCTTGCGCGACCGCCCTCCCTGGTTCTTCGACTTCGGCATGGTGACCACGGTCTTGAGCAGGGCTTTCTGCGGGATGACCAGAAAGAATTCCGAGGTGACGGGACCGAGGGTAATGCCCAGTTTAATGGTCACGGCATATTCGTCGACGTGATCATCTTCCGGCTTCGCCCGGTCCTCGGCATTGTGCGCCTTTTCGAGCAGGGGCTCGAATCCGCCTGCGGCATTGACGCCGGAGCGCAGCACATTGGCGATCTTGTCGAACACCATGGTCGAAAGATCGAGCTCGATCTGCGACAGGGGCCGCTCGATCGGCTCCTGGATCGTCTCGGGCAGGGCGCCGAGCAGATTTTCCATGAGCGTGATGATGAAGCTGTTGCCGCAGGCGAGCACGAAGTTTGGCGACCAGTTGCGCAACTGTCCATCCGAGAAGGCGACATTGTCACCCAGATCGGCCAGCAGGTCGGTCATCAGGCCGCTTTCGTGGCCATTGTAATGGACCTGCATCGAAAGACCGGTCTCGCTGTGGAAGACGTCCGGGAGAAACTCGGAGTAGAGCTGGCCGAACTCGGCGCAGAGCTTCTGCAGTGTCTTTGCGTCGCCAAGCCCGCCGGTCAGCATGGCAAGGAGCGCCCGGTCCATTTTGGGAGGTGTCTGAGTGCCTGCGTCGCTCATCATCATGCCGCCTTGCTTTCACCGCCGCCGCCGGGGTTCATCATTTCCTGTTCAACGGCGTCGATCGACGGACGCTCGTAGGAAGAGATGGTCTTGCGGCCGTATTCGAGAGCCACCTGCGGAACCGAGCCGTTCATGTAAGCGAGCAGCGTCTGCTTCACGATGATGTAGAGACGGTGCTGCTTGGTGCGGACGGTTTTGATCTGGGCGATCAATGGGTTGCAGAGGCAGTAGGACAGGAAGATGCCGAGCATGGTGCCGACGAGAGCGGCACCGATCAGACCACCGAGAACTTCCGGCGACTCGTTGATCTTGCTCATCGCCTTGATAACCCCGAGAACGGCAGCGACAATACCGATTGCCGGGAAGCTGTCCCCCATCGCCGTCATCGCATGGTAAGGCTTCATCTTGTCGTAGAGGATGGTGTCGATTTCCTCGTCCATCAACGCTTCGATCTCGTGGCTGCGGGCATTGCCGATGATGATCAGGCGGACATAGTCACAGATGAACGAGGTCAGTTCCTTGTTCTTCAGGAGGTTCGGTGCGGCGGTGAAGATCGAGGATTCTTCCGGATTGTCGATATGCGCTTCGATCTCGTTACGCGACTTGGTGCGCAGGTCACGCATGAGCGAGTAGAGGACGCCCAGCACATCGAGATAAGCGCGCTCTGTTGGCACCGAGTGCTTAAAGGCCTCACCGATCGCCTTCCCGGTGTCCTTGATGACCTTCATCGGGTTGGCCATGATAAAGCCACCCACGCCAGCACCGCCGATGATCATCAGCTCGAACGGCTGAATGAGCACGTTGAGGTGTCCACCCATCGCCATGAAGCCGCCGAGGACGCAGCCTACCGTTATTACAAATCCGATGATGAGATTCATTTTGCCCGCACCTGAACGTTACATTTCACGGTAAGCGATACGTCTCGTGCCTTGCGTGAGGCTGAATCACGGCCCCATTTTTGGGCCGCAGTACCAGCCTCTGATGGCAGCTTCCGCTCAACAGTTTCGCGCAAGGCTTTTGGCTCAGAAGAGCGTGAGCTAGCGTAGCCAGTCTGCGTTAAATAATGATTTACTTATATTCATCGCAACGGAGGCAATGAAGTGCAATCCGGAATCTATGTGTCCCTGTCGTCCCAGATGGCCCTTGAGCGCCGCCTGACGACCATCGCCGACAACATGGCCAACGTGAACACCGTCGGCTTCCGTGCAACAGAGGTTAAGTTCGACGAGATGTTGAGCAAGACGGGCAATGACCAGAATGCCCAGATTGCCTTCGTCAGCCAGGGTAACGACTATCTCTCCACCAAGAACGGCGAACTCGCCCAGACGAACAACGCGCTCGATTTCGCCATCAAGGGCGACGCGTGGTTCGCGATCGACACGCCCGTTGGTCAAGTCCTTACCCGCGACGGTCGCTTCACGATGACCGATACCGGCGAGCTGGTTTCGGTCAAGGGCTTCCCCGTTCTGGATGCCGGCGGCGCGCCGATCCAGCTGAACCGCACCGGCGGACCGCCGGAAGTCGGCGCCGATGGCAAAATCATGCAGGACGGCCGCCAGGTCGCCACCCTTGGGCTGTTCACCGCCGATGTTCGCAACGGCTTCCTGCGTTATGAAAACAGCGGCGTGACAACCGTCGACACTCCGCAGCCGGTGGTCGACGACCCCGAGATCTCCGTGATGCAGGGATATGTAGAGAATTCCAACGTTAACGGCATCAGCCAGATGACCCAGCTGATCCAAGTCAACCGCGCATTTGAAAGCGTGAGCGCCCTGATCCGTGACAGCGAAAGCTCCATGGGCGACGCGATTAAGATTCTCGGCGGCAGCTCCTGAGGCTGAAGTGGGATGGTGACGGCTTTGCAGGTGACAGACGATCTCCCCCTTTCTCCGAAGCTCGGCCAGTTGGCCTCGCTCGCGGAGCGCTACGCCAAGCCGGAACACGCTGTGACCCAGGGCGGCCATGTCCGCACGATTGCGGCTGGCCATTATACCGTCACCGGTCTGTCGCGGCATGTGCGCCTCGGCGAATTCGTCGCCCATCGCTCCGCGAGTGGCGTGCATCTCGGCGAGGTCATCCGCGTCGAACCCGATGTCTGCTACGTCTGCCCCATCGAACCCGGTGAGCCGATCGGTATCCATGATGTGGTGATCCGCAAGGGCGCCTTCCGCATAGCGCCAGATGATAGCTGGTGCGGCCGCACCATTAACGCGCTGGGCGATCCGATCGACAACGGCCTGCCGCTGGCACCCGGATCGGAGCGTCGCCCGATCTCCACCACCGCGCCGCCGTCCATGACCCGCCGTCGTGTCGAGACCGGATTTAAGACGGGTGTGCGCGCGATCGATATCTTCTCGCCGCTCTGCCTTGGCCAGCGCCTCGGCATCTTTGCTGGCTCCGGCGTCGGTAAATCCACGCTTCTTTCGATGCTTGCGCGCGCCGATGCCTTCGACAAGGTGGTAATCGCGCTAGTCGGCGAACGTGGTCGTGAAGTGCGCGAATTCATCGAAGATACGCTGGGCGACAACATGGCAAAATCGATCGCCGTGGTTGCGACCAGTGATGAAAGCCCGATGCTGCGCAAGATGGCGCCCTTGACGGCAATCACAATCGCCGAGCATTTCCGCGACAAGGGCGAGAACGTTCTTTTCATCGTCGACAGCGTGACCCGTTTCGCCCATGCGATCCGAGAAGTCGCTACCGCAGCTGGCGAGCCGCCGATTGCGCGTGGCTATCCGGCGTCTGTCTTCACTGAACTGCCGCGTCTGCTCGAACGTGCTGGCCCGGGCGCCGAAGGCGCGGGCACAATCACCGCGATCATCTCGATCCTCGTCGACGGCGACAACCACAACGACCCGATTGCCGACTCCACGCGCGGCATCCTCGACGGCCACATCGTGCTCGATCGCGCGCTCGCCGACGAGGGACGCTACCCGCCGATCAACCCGCTCACATCCATCTCTCGATTGGCGCGCAAGGCCTGGACTTCCGAGCAGGAAAAGCTGGTCTCGCGCCTCAAGGCGCTGATCCACCGCTTCGAGGAGACGCGTGACCTGCGTCTCATCGGGGGCTATCGAAACGGTTCGGATCCCGACCTGGACATGGCGATCAAGCAGGTGCCGGTCATCTACGAAATTTTGAAACAGACGCCCGGCGACAAGCCGGCGAGTGACGCCTATGCCGATTTGGCCAACGCTCTTAAAGCGGCGGCCGGCGGTCAGGCAGGCATGAGGCAAAGGGGCTGACCATGACCGACTTCGATGCAGACGAGCCCGTGGCGCCGTTGAAGCACGGTGCGCCCAAGCGGCGTGTTCCGACAATCGATCGCCTCTTGGCCGTCACCGGCATCGCGCTCGCCTGCGGGGCCGCCTTCTTCCCCTGGTACGTCTTTTTCAATGAAGAGAAATTCGGAATACGGGTTGCTGATTGGACCCGCACGCGCGACCTGCCGGAAGGTCCAGGGCGAAACGTCTTTAGCGTGTCGCCTTTGGCTCTGGTCGACAAGGACGACGAGGGGGGAGATCGCCCGGCCGCGCCGCAGGTCGACGAAATCGTGACGGCGACAGTTCCGAACCTCGGCAAGGAGCGTCCGGAAGGACTCGAACCCGTGACGGCACAGCCATTCCCGGGGAAAAGCGGCTTTCGCCTTCTTCATGTTGCCAATGGCCGAGCCCTGATCGAGGACAAGGCGGGCATGTATCTCGTGCGGGTTGGTTCCATTCTGCCGGATAACAGCCGCGTTGCGACGCTTGAACAGCGCGATGGCAAGTGGGTGATCATCACCTCGACCGGCGATATCTACCAAAACAACTAATGCAGCATGGGATGAGCAAGTCCCACGCAAGATTACCGGCCTAGGCTCCGAACAGTACAAGACGGAGTAACGCCCATGAATCCCATCCAGTTGTTCGAGCTGGCCTCGCGACAGGCCGAATGGCTCTCGGTGCGCCAACAGGTTGTGGCGACGAACATCGCCAATGCCAATACGCCCAAATATCTGGCCAAGGACATTACCCCCTTCGAGGCGGTCATGGATCAAACTTCCATGGTTCAGAAGATGGCGGTCACGCAGCCGGGACACATGGCGTCAAACGACCTGAGCGACGAGAACATCGCCGTCGAGGAAGCTCCGCTGAACGACGAAATCGGCATTCAGGAATCCGGCAACTCCGTCGCCATTGCAGAAGAACTGACGAAAACCGGCGAAATCAAGCGCCAGCACGAGTTGAACACGTCCCTGATGTCTTCCTTCCATCGCATGATGTTGATGACGGTGAAACGCTAATGACCGACCCTTTGGGCGCAGCCCTCAAGATTGCAGGCAGTGGCCTGGAAGCCCAGTCCACCCGCATGCGCATAGTCTCCGAAAACATCGCCAACGCGCGGACCACCGGGGATACGCCTGGTGCCGACCCCTATCGCCGCAAAACCATTACCTTCGGCAGTGAGCTCGACCGGGTCTCCGGTGCCGAGACCGTCGAGGTGAAGAAGCTCGGCGTCGATGAATCCGATTTCATCGAGGAATACGACCCAGGCAATCCGGCCGCGAACGAGAAGGGCATCGTCAAGATGCCGAACGTGAACGTCCTGATCGAAATGGGCGACATGCGCGAAACGAACCGAACCTATGAAGCGAACCTGCAAACCATCAAGCAGACCCGCGACATGATTTCCCAGACAATTGCTCTGCTGAAGGCCTCGCAATGATCGAATCAATCACCAAGGCTGGAATGGTATCCGGCACCAGCGGCATCGACTCGCTGTCGAGCATCTTCTCCGCCAAGAGCCAGGCGGCCGATGCTCCCACCCCCGGCATGTCGACTGGCGAGACGTTCCTGTCGGCGCTCACCGACATGGCGACCCAGGCATCAAACAACTTGAAACAAGCCGAAAAGACCTCCTTCGACGGTCTGACCGGCAAGGCCAATCCCCGCGAAGTCGTCGACGCGGTCATGCAGGCCGAGCAGTCGCTCCAGACGGCGATCGCCTTCCGCGACAAGATCGTCAATGCCTATCTCGAAATCACGAAAATGCAGATTTAGTAGGGGTACCGACATATGAGAGCGCTCGCCATCGCAGCCACGGGTATGGATGCCCAGCAGACCAATCTTGAGGTCATCGCGAACAATATCGCCAACATCAACACCACGGGCTTCAAGCGCGCGCGTGCCGAATTTTCCGACCTGCTCTACCAGACGGAGCGGGCCCAGGGCGTGCCCAACCGGGCCAACCAGGCAATCGTGCCGGAAGGCGCGAATATCGGTCTCGGTGTGCAGACCGCTGCTGTTCGCAACATTCATACTCAGGGCGAACTGACCCAGACCGGCAATGAGCTTGATGTCGCCATGATCGGTCGCGGCTGGTTTCAGATCGAAAGCCCCGATGGCCAGACCTTCTACAGCCGCTCCGGCGCCTTCAACATGAATGCCCAGGGTCAGCTTGTGACGATCGACGGCTATCTCGTCACCCCGCAGATCACCATCCCTCAGGATGCAAGTGAAGTCGTCATCAGTCGTAGCGGCCAGGTTTCCGCTCGCCTCGGCAGCGATTCCGATTACACCGATATCGGCCAGTTGACGGTTGCAAACTTCGTCAACGAAGCCGGTCTGAAGCCGCTCGGGGACAATCTCTTCGCCGAAACCGCAGCTTCTGGCGAAGCCATTGTCGGCGTGCCTGACGATCCGGGCTTCGGCTACATGAAACAGTCCTACTTGGAAGCGTCGAACGTCGATTCCGTGAAGGAGATCACCGACATGATCTCAGCACAGCGCGCCTACGAGATGAATTCCAAGGTGATCAGCACCGCCGACGAAATGGCTCAGATCGTCAGCAAGAACCTCAAGTAACACAACTGGAGGCAAACATGAAGTTTCGCCAATTACTCGGGAACATGGCACGTCGGGTGGTGCTCGCCGCCGGCGTGCTGTGCTTTGGACAGGGAATGGCATTCGCCCAGGGCACGGCCGTGGTCCCGACGCGCGTGATCTATCCTGGCGAAACCGTGTCTGCCGATCAGCTCAATGTGGTGGCGGTCACCAATCCGAACCTCTCCGGCGGTTATGCCCGCACCAAGGATGAAGTCGTGGGGATGGTGACGAAGCGGACGCTTCTGCCCGGGCGCACGATCCCCACCAGCAGCCTGCGGGAAGCCTTCGCGGTTAAGCGCGGCGGCAGTGTTCGTCTGACCTTCTCGATTGGCAATATGCTGATTAGCGCGAGCGGGACGCCCCTGGCTGACGCTTCGGTGGGCGAGCTGATCAAGGTCCGCAATCTCGATTCAGGTACGATCGTTTCAGGAACGGTCATGGCCGACGGTACGGTACAGGTGATGGCAAAATGAGATGGCTTGCTTCAACGCGGATCGCGCTGTGCGTCCTGGCGCTCGTGCTGGCACCTTTCGAGCCGGCACTGGCGACGAATTCGCGTATCAAGGATATCGCTTCCCTCCAGTCGGGCCGTGACAACCAGCTCATCGGTTACGGCCTCGTTGTGGGTCTCCAGGGAACCGGCGACAGCCTGCGGTCCTCTCCCTTCACCGACCAGTCGATGCGGGCGATGCTGCAGAACCTCGGTATTTCCACTCAAGGTGGCCAGTCCAATGCCAAGAACGTGGCAGCTGTCATGGTCACGGCCAATCTGCCACCTTTCGCCAGCCCCGGCAGCCGCATTGACGTAACCGCAAGTTCGCTTGGCGATTCGAGCTCCTTGCGTGGCGGCACGCTGGTCATGACGTCGCTTACCGGCGCCGATGGACAGATCTATGCGGTCGCCCAGGGCTCGGTCATCGTTTCCGGTTTCACCGCACAGGGCAATGCTGCCAGCGTCCAGGAAGGCATCACCACCTCCGGTCGGGTACCGGGTGGCGCCATCATCGAGCGCGAGCTTCCGTCCAAGTTCAAGGATTCTGTGAACCTTGTCCTGCAGTTGCGCAACGCCGACTTCACCACAGCCTTGCGGATCGCCGATACAATCAATGCCTATGCCGCGGCCAATTACGGCGCCCCGATTGCAGAGGCTCGCGACAGCCAGGAAGTGGTGATCCAGAAACCGCGAACGGCGGACCTCGCTCGCCTGATGGCGGACATCGAAAATCTGGTCGTCGCGACCGACTCGCCGGCCAAGGTGGTCATAAACGAGCGCACCGGGACGATTGTGATTGGCGCGGATGTGCGTGTTTCCCGTGTCGCTGTCGCCTACGGCACGCTGACCGTCACGGTCTCCGAAACTCCGCAGATCGTCCAGCCCGAACCCTTCTCCAAGGGCGTGACGGCCGTGCAGGACCAGACGGACATCATCGCCCAGAAAACCGGCGACAAGATTGCGGTGGTCGATGGGCCCGACCTGCGCACCCTCGTCAGCGGGTTGAACAGTATTGGTGTCAAGCCAGACGGAATCATCGCAATCCTTCAGGGCATTAAGTCAGCTGGTGCGCTGCAAGCGGAGCTCGTGCTGCAATGATCGGGTTCAAAGGCTTCAACCCCTCGCGGGCCGTTTTGCGAAGCGGAGCGGCAGTCCTCTTGATCGCAACGCTGCCGGCTTTCGCCGGCGTCGCGATCGGGCAGCAGCAGCCACAGTCGATGGAAAAGGCCTCCGAGGAGGAGATCCAGCAGTTCTGCACCAGCATTGCTGACGCCGCCCGCGACCAGCGCTACCTCCTGCAGAAGCAGGAACTCGACAAGTTGCAGGCGGATGTCGACAGTCGCATCGCGGTGCTCGAAACCCGTCGTGCGGAATATGAAGACTGGCTCACCCGACGCAACGACTTCATGAAGAAGGCGGATGCGCAACTGGTGGAGATTTACCGGAAGATGGCGCCAGATGCCGCGGCTCCGCAACTCGCGGAGACCGACGTGGTGCTGGCGGCCGCCATCATCATGAAGCTCCCGCCGCGTCAGTCGAGCCTGATACTCACCGAGATGAAACCGGACAAGGCGGCGGCAGTCGCGCAGATCATGTCGAGCGCCGGTGACGCCAATACTTCGAAGGATCCATCATGACCAAGCGTTTCCCGGCCTTGCTGGCTATTCTCCTTCTGGCTGGCTGCCAGAGTCAGACCATCAAGGAAATCGGCAATGCTCCGGCAATGAGCCCGATCGGATCCGGTCTCCGTTACAGCCAGACCCCGCAGATGGCCCTCTATCCGAAGCAGCCGACGCAAAGCGCGAGCGGCTACTCGCTGTGGAGCGACAATCAGTCGGCCCTTTTCAAGGATGCCCGCGCTCTCAACGTGGGTGACATTCTGACTGTCAACATCGAGATCGACGACAAGGCGACGTTTAAGAATGCCACGGATCGTAGCCGGACCAACGGCACGTCGCTGACTTGGGGTGCTGAAGTCAAACAATTCCTCGGCTTTGACACGGATACGGGCACCACTGGCGACCTCTCGACGGATTCGAGCACGAGCAGCAAGGGCGACGGCAAGACCGAACGGTCGGAAAAACTGAACCTGATGATCGCAGCCGTGGTCACAGGTATTCTCGAAAACGGCAACCTCTTGATCAGCGGTTCGCAGGAAGTGCGGGTCAATCATGAGATCCGTATCCTCAATGTCGCCGGTATCGCGCGTCCCCAGGATGTCGACGCCGAAAACACGATCTCCTACGAGAAGATCGCCGAAGCCCGCATTTCTTACGGTGGCCGTGGCCGCCTGACCGAAATGCAGCAGCCGCCGATCGGCCAGCAGGTCGTCGATATCTATTCGCCCTTCTGATCGCGGCGGGAGCGCTAGGGACTGGTTATGGAAGAAAATCCGGAAGGCGAAGGCAAGAAGAAGTCGGGCTTGATGGCACTCGCCATCCCGCTCGTCGTACTGACCGTCGTTGGTGGCGGAGGCGGCTGGGCGATCGGCACAATGTTGTCACCGAAGGTCAAACAGGCGCAGGAAGCGGCAGCCGCAGCAGAAGCGCCCGCCGGTCACGGCGAGGCCAAGAAGGAAGAGGGGCTCCCTCACGTCTCGACGGAAGCCAATGGCGTGGTTGCTCTTGAGCCCATCACGACGAACCTTGCCTATCCCTCGGAAAACTGGATCCGCGTCGAGGTGGCGCTGATGTTCAATGGCCCGCCGGACGTCAAGGTGGCCGAAGATGTTCACCAAGACATCCTCGCCTATCTGCGCACCGTATCTCTCCAGCAGGTGGAGGGTCCGCGGGGGTTCCAATATCTCAAGGATGACCTTCAGGAGCGTGTTGACCTGCGCTCGGAAGGGCGCGTATCGAAGGTGATGTTCAGAACCCTTGTGATCGAATGATTCGGCTTCTCACCCTCGTCGCCGTCATGATGATGGCGCCGGAACTGGCTGTTGCCCAGCAGTTCCCGACTGAGATATTCAACACCCCGATCGACGGATCGGTGGCTGCTTGGATTATCAGGACATTCGGCTTGCTCACGGTGCTGTCGATTGCACCGGGCATCCTGATCATGGTCACCAGTTTCCCGCGCTTCCTGATCGCTTTCTCGATCCTCCGTTCGGGCATGGGCCTCGCAACGACCCCCTCCAACATGATCCTGACCAGCATGGCCCTCTTCATGACGTTCTATGTCATGGCGCCGACCATGGATCAGGCCTGGACCAATGGTGCGCAACCCTTGCTCGCCAATCAGATTACGGAAGCGGAGGCCGTGGCGCGTATCGCCGAACCCTTCCGCACCTTCATGACCGCAAACACGCGCGACAAGGACCTGAAACTCTTCGTCGATATCGCCAACGAGCGTGGCCAGGCGACCATCGTTGACGGCAAGGTCGACTACCGCGTGCTTATCCCGGCCTTCATGCTTTCGGAAATCCGCCGCGGCTTCGAAATCGGCTTCCTGATCATCCTGCCCTTCCTCGTCATCGATATGGTGGTTGCCACGATCACCATGGCCATGGGTATGATGATGCTGCCTCCGACCTCGATATCCCTGCCGTTCAAGATCCTGTTCTTCGTCCTGATCGACGGTTGGAACCTGCTCGTCGGCAGCCTCGTCCGGTCTTTTGTCTGAACATCAGACGCTGTCGGAACAATCATTATTTTGCTGTTTACCATAGGCCGCGTGAAGCACGAATGCGCACGGTCGAATTAAGGTGTTGGCAACAAATGGCTGCGAGTTTGGAACTCGCACGACGGGTCTGGTAAAAAGAAAAAATACCAAATGGCATGATGCCGAACCGCGCGTGACCGGTAAGTTTTTAGTCCGGTATGTCCCCTCCAGTATCTTGTTTTCAAGGGACAAATCCTATGACCAGCATTCTGACAAACACCAGCGCCATGGGCGCGCTTTCTACCCTCCGCTCGATCTCCGCCAGCATGGAAGACACCCAGTCCCGCATCTCGTCGGGCCTGAAGGTCGGTTCCGCGTCTGACAACGCAGCTTACTGGTCGATTGCCACGACCATGAAGTCTGACAATGCCGCTCTTGGTGCCGTTTCCGACGCCCTCGGCCTCGGCGCTGCCAAGGTTGACACCGCTTATTCCGGTATGGAATCCGCCATCGACGTTGTCCAGCAGATCAAGACCAAGCTCGTTGCCGCCACTGAAGACGGCGTCGACAAGGACAAGATCCAGGAAGAAATCACCCAGCTGCAGGACCAGCTGACGTCGATTGCTGAAGCCGCCTCCTTCTCGGGCGAAAACTGGCTCCAGGCTAACCTCACTGCGGGTACCGACCTCGCCAAGAGCGTCGTTGCTTCCTTCGTTCGTGACGACTCCGGCAACGTATCCGTCAAGAAGGTCGACTACACCCTTTCGACCTCGAACGTCCTGTTCGACACCGGGGGCAACACCGGCATCCTCGACGGCACGACTTCGATCGATGGCAACGGCATTTCCGTCGACGTCAACGTCAACGGTACGGTTTCTGCCTACGACGTTGTCCGTTACACGACGGCTGAAGTCGTTGCAGACGGCGCTACGTTCGACACGGACGGTATCGCTGCATCGGGTGGTACGGTTTCGGATGGTTACGTCAAGGTGGACGACGACACCTGGGTTGCCGCAATTGACCAGACGACGGACACCACGGTCGAAATCTTCACCGAAGATTCCGGTGGTGCACTGTGGGCAATCGACACGACCAACACGTCTACCGCCACGCTGAGCACTTCGGTTTCGGCCTTCACGATCACGAACACCACGACCTCTGCGCAGCTCGATGATCTGATCCAGATGGTTGATGACGCGCTGACCTCCATGACCAGCGCGGCTTCTTCGCTCGGTTCGATCTCGTCGCGCATCGAGACTCAGGAAAGCTTCGTCAGCGACCTGAGCGACTCGATCGAAGCCGGTGTTGGCCGCCTGGTTGATGCCGACATGAACGAAGAGTCGACGCGCCTCAAGGCCCTGCAGACCCAGCAGCAGCTGGCTATTCAGGCCCTGTCGATCGCCAACTCGGACTCGCAGAACGTTCTGTCGCTGTTCCGTTAATCGGACCAGCCAGCATCCTTGGGCTGGCGGGCTGAGCCAGTCTAGGAAGAGCAGGTCGCAGTTAACCCTGCGGCCTGTTTTTTTAATAATTGCATTTAAGAATTGTTAACCATGTTTAAGTTAGATGAACCCATCGCAACGACGGGTTAACACTCATTAAGAACAGGTTAGCAGGCATGATGCTGACCGTCGTTACCGGCCCATCCGGAATGTCCCTGTCTATATCAGCCAATCAAGGGGCAGACTTCAATGACCAGCATATTGACCAATGTCGCGGCGATGTCCGCACTTCAGACCCTTCGCAGCATCGATTCCAGCATGGAAGATACGCAGGCACGTGTCTCGTCCGGCCTCCGTGTCGAAACAGCGTCTGACAATGCGGCCTATTGGTCCATTGCAACCACGATGCGCTCCGACAACATGTCGCTCGCAGCTGTTGAAGATGCGCTCGGTCTTGGCGCTGCAAAGGTGGACACCGCTTATTCCGGCATGGAATCGGCCATTGAAGTTGTGAAGGAAATCAAGGCCAAGATCACCGCTGCGACCGAAGACGGCGTTGATAAGGATAAAATCCAGGAAGAAATCACGCAGTTGCAGGACCAGCTCGTCTCGATTTCGGAAGCTGCCTCATTCTCCGGAGAGAACTGGCTCCAGGCCGACATCACTGCTGCAGGCGGCAGCGAAGTAAAGTCGGTTGTCGCATCATTTGTTCGAGATGCAAACGGCGACGTTTCGGTCAAGAAGGTGAACTATACGCTCGACAGCACAAGCGTATTGTTTGACTCCGGAGGCGACACCGGCATTCTCGATACGATCCAGACAGTTGAAGGAAATGGTGTCACCGTCAACGTCAACATTGCCGGTACAACGACCCCATACAATGTTCTCAGCTACACGACGGCTGAGGTTATCGCGGATGGCGCAACGTTCGACTCCGGAGGTGTGGTCGCAGTCGGTGGCACGGTTTCGGCAGGTTATGTCAAAGTCGACGATGACGTCTGGGTCGCCGCCATTGACCAATCGGGCGCAACGGATCACGAGATCTTTGCAACGGATGTCGATACGAGCGGCGTATGGGCCATCGATGAGACCAACCTGGCAAGCGCTACGGCCTTGACCACCTCTGTCGCGACCCTCTCGATCGACAACTCCACGAGCTCTACCCAATTGGACGGTCTCCTGCAGATGGTTGATGATGCCTTGGAAGCGATGACAAGTGCGGCATCGGCTTTGGGTTCGATCTCGTCGCGTATCGAAATGCAGCAAGAATTCGTGGCAAGTCTCACCGACTCCATCGATACGGGTATCGGCCGTCTTGTAGATGCCGACATGAACGAAGAGTCGACCCGCTTGAAGGCACTGCAGACCCAGCAGCAGCTGGCTATTCAGTCGCTGTCGATCGCGAATTCCGCATCGGAAAGCGTTCTGTCGCTCTTCAAGTAAGGTCCGCTGGACCATCAATAATAGGGCTTCTTCGGAAGCGCCTTATCCAAGAAATGCCGCGCCCGAAGGGTGCGGCATTTCTCGTTTTGTCAGCGCTCTTCTTTGTGTGTCGTCGCCGCTGAGAGGTCAGGTGCTCGCACCTAGGCAGCACATGATGGTTGAGCCCCGGCGCCATTCGTTAACACCCGCCCTGCTCCCAACACTCCAATTAAAGCTTTGGTCAGACACCTTAATGAAAGGTTACAAAAAACATCATTTTATTATTGAAAAACATCGGGTTAGTTCATTCTTAGTTAACCACGCGTCGGTAGATTGGCCCCATAGAACGAGACATTAACCCTAACGGGAATTGATGGGCATGAAGCTGACACTCGTTCCCGGTGACTCCGGAATGTCCCTTTCTTAATCAGCCATTCAAGGGGCACTAAATATGACTAGCATTCTGACAAACGTCGCAGCTATGGCTGCGCTCTCCACATTGCGCTCGATCGATTCGAGCATGGAAGAAACGCAGGGTCGCGTTTCCTCTGGCCTTAAGGTCGGTGCAGCATCTGATAATGCCGCTTACTGGTCGATTGCCACCACCATGCGCTCCGATAACATGGCACTGTCTGCCGTGTCCGACGCGCTCGGCCTCGGCGCTGCCAAGGTTGACACCGCTTATTCCGGTATGGACTCCGCCATCGAGGTGGTAAAGGAAATCAAGGCAAAGCTCGTTGCCGCCACTGAAGACGGCGTCGACAAGGACAAGATCCAGGAAGAAATCACCCAGCTGCAGGACCAGCTGACGTCGATTGCTGAAGCCGCCTCCTTCTCGGGCGAAAACTGGCTCCAGGCTAACCTCACTGCGGGTACCGACCTCGCCAAGAGCGTCGTTGCTTCCTTCGTTCGTGACGACTCTGGCAACGTATCCGTCAAGAAGGTCGACTACACCCTCTCGACTACGAACGTCCTGTTCGACACCGGGGGCAACACCGGCATCCTCGACGGCACGACTTCGATCGATGGCAATGGCATTTCCGTCGACGTCAACGTCAACGGCACTATTGCTGCCTACGACGTCGTCCGTTACACGACGGCTGAAGTCGTTGCAGACGGCGCTACGTTCGACACGGACGGTATCGCTGCATCGGGTGGTACGGTTTCGGATGGTTACGTCAAGGTGGGCGACGACACCTGGGTTGCCGCAATCGACCAGTCGACGGACACCACGGTGGAAATCTTCACCGAAGATTCCGGTGGCGCAGTCTGGGCAATCGACACGACCAACACGTCTACCGCCACACTGAGCACTTCGGTTTCGGCCTTCACGATCACCAACACCACGACAACTTCGCAGCTCGACGATCTGATCCAGATGGTCGACGACGCGCTGACCTCGATGACCAGTGCCGCAGCGGCAATCGGCTCGATCTCTTCGCGCATCGAAACCCAGACCGAGTTCGTTGCTTCGCTGAGCGACTCGATCGATTCCGGTGTTGGCCGCTTGGTTGATGCCGACATGAACGAAGAATCGACGCGCCTCAAGGCCCTGCAGACCCAGCAGCAGCTGGCAATCTCGTCGCTGTCGATCGCCAACTCTTCGTCGGAAAGCGTCCTCTCGCTCTTCCGTTAAGAGGTTCGCTGATCCAACAGCTCGCAAGATTGATCTCCGCGCTCCGAAAGGAGCGCGGATTTTTCGTTTGTGCCTTGCGCGAAACTTTTGGCCTTTCTTATTCTTCTCGGTTTCTTGTTTATCAGCCTTGCTTAACCAAGGTCTCGCTTGTTAGATGGCACCGTTAACGATTTGTTAACGGTGACGGGGACTGTGCCTTGGCGCGGTCTGCATGATGCCCACCCGTCTTTGCCGGCTCTTTCGCCGGATGCGCACTTGTGTACGCTTGAGGGCACCAGCATGACCAGCATTATGACCAACGCAGCCGCAATGGCCGCGCTCCAGACGCTTCGCTCGATCGATACCAATCTGGAAACCACCCAGAGACGGGTGTCTTCCGGCTATCGCGTCGAAACCGCGTCGGACAATGCTGGTTACTGGTCGATCGCGACGACCATGCGCTCCGACAATGCTGCGCTCTCCACCGTCGCGGATGCACTCGGCCTCGGCGCGGCGACCGTTGATACCGCTTACACGGCACTCGACAACGTCATCGAAGTCATGTCGAGCATCAAGGCTAAGTTGGTGGCCGCCAGTGAGCCGGGCGTCGACAAGAACAAGATCAATGAGGAAATGAAGCAGCTGAAGGACCAGCTGATTTCTTCCGCCCAGTCCGCTTCCTTCTCCGGTGAAAACTGGCTTTATAATACCAACACAAATGCCCTTGGGACCAAGGAGGTAGTGTCTTCCTTCATCCGCGGTGCCGATGGCACTGTGCAAGTGACGACCCTTGACTTCGATACCGAAGACTCCGTCCTGATCGACACGCAGGATGCCAGCCGCGGTTTCCTCACCAAGGCCATCGATGCTGATGCGCTGAGCAGCGCCCCGACGGGGACCGCCCGCGACTATTACCTGCTGGACGTAGGCTCTGCCACTCCGGTCACAGGGACCGAGATCGCTATCGATGCCAACACGGACACCGCAACGCTCGACGACATGATCAGCGTCATCGATGACCTCCTGGGTCAGTTGACCGATTCTGCCGCGACCCTCGGGGCAATCACCAGCCGTATCCAGATGCAGGACAATTTCGTGTCCAATCTGATGGACGTTATCGACAAGGGCGTCGGTCGTCTCGTTGACGCCGACATGAACGAGGAATCGACTCGTCTGAAGGCGCTGCAAACGCAGCAGCAGCTCGGCATCCAGGCACTATCGATTGCCAACACCAGCGCTGAAAAGCTCCTGACCCTCTTCCAGAACTAAGCGTAAACGCACGGGTGACTCCTCGGCGGGGTCAAGCCGAGGTCGAGGCTACTAGGCGGGGCAGCATTCATCTTCGCGCAAGATTGACCGCCTAGTTTCTAACATTGTTGATGGCAGGAACCTGCCGAAACTATGGCCCTGAAGTGAAAGTCGATTTTCGAAGATGAAAGCACGTTCTGGCCACGTCGACACTGATTTGAGACCCCAGCCGGCCCGCGCTTACGGCCCGCATCCAGTCGCCGATGGAGGCGATCGCCTATGAGCATGCCTTTGGCACGATACTTAAAAGATTTCTCGGCGCCCCCCGCGCCCCCGCAGCCCATTGAGTCCCCCTTCGGCATGGCCGGGGAGGATGATTTCGACATGGAATTTCCAGCGCTTCCCGAGCCTGAACCCGAACCCATCGATCTCGAAGCCGAGCGCCGCGAAGCCTTTGCCGAGGGACATGCTGCCGGCGAGCGTGAAGCGGTCGAGCGTCTCGAAGCGGAGCGGCAGGTGCTGGAGACGGCCCATGCCGAAGCCATGGCAGAGCTAGAGCAGCGCCTCCGGGATGAATTTGCTTCAGCCCTGACCACGAAATTGCCGGAGGTCGCGAAGCGCCTGTCGCTGGCGGTTAGCGAGCAGGTGGCACATGCCTTGGCGCCGCTGATCGAAGAGCACATCGTCGAGAAGGCGGTCGCTGAACTGGCAGATCAGTTGGAAGCGGCCGTTCTTGCCGGCGAGGGCGGAACAATCCAGATACGTGGACCGCGAGACCTGTTCGAGAAACTTCAGTCCCATATGCCTGATCACGGCGAAATGCTCAGGCATGTCGAGGGCGTGGATCTGGATCTCACGGCCGAGTTCGGTGAAACCGCGCTTGTAACCCGTATTTCCGCCTTCAGCGCCAGCCTGAAGAAAGTGCTGTCATGAGCGACGAAAATCATCACCACGGCAAGAACGAGATCATCATCGTCAAGCGTCACAAGGGTGACCATGACGGCGCCCATGGCGGTGCCTGGAAGATCGCTTATGCCGACTTCATGACCGCTATGATGGCCTTCTTCCTTGTGATGTGGCTAGTGAATGCTGCCAATGAGGAAACCAAGGCTTCCGTTGCCAGCTATTTCAATCCGATCCAGCTGTCGGACGAGAAGCCAACGGAAAAGGGCCTGAAGAAGCCCGTCGATCAGGCGGAAGGCGAAGAGAAGAAGGAACGCTCGAAGATTGAGGATGACGAGACGCGTGTCGGCTCGGCTGCCGCAACCGGTGAAGATATGACCGCTTCGTCGGGCGAGAATTCCAACTATTCGGAGGCCGACTTCTTCGAGAATCCCTATTCGGTTCTGGCCGAAATC
Source organism: Rhizobium glycinendophyticum (assembly GCF_006443685.1). Lineage (NCBI taxonomy): Bacteria > Pseudomonadati > Pseudomonadota > Alphaproteobacteria > Hyphomicrobiales > Rhizobiaceae > Peteryoungia > Peteryoungia glycinendophytica. The sequence goes on from NZ_VFYP01000001.1 coordinate 602,017, forward strand.
GCCCAGGAAGTTGGCCAGCAGGCAAATGTCAGCGCGAAGGGGGAGGGCGGTGCAGCCGACTCCGGGCCTTCGACCGGTGCCCAGGGTGGCGAAGCCTATCGCGACCCCTTCGATCCGGATTTCTGGACGCAGCAGGTTCAGACCGCAAACGGACCGGCCGGCAAGCCGACCGACGCTCAGACACCATCAGATCAACAACAGCAGACGGCGCTGGAGAAGCCTCAGGACCAGACCCAGCCTTCAACCGAACCCGAACAGCAGATCGCGCTGGTCGTGCCCGGTCAGAAGCCCACTCCGGCTGAAATGCAGGCGGCTGACAAGCCGGATGACGGCAAGACCGAGAAGGCCGAAGACGGCAAGACGGATCAGGCCAAGCTTGGCAAGTCATCCGAAGATTCGCCTGAAGTGAAGGCGCAGATGGTTGCTGCCGAACAATTGAAGCAGGACATCGAGAAGGCTATCGGCGGAACGGCGGGCAAATTGGCAGAAGGGCTCATTGTCACGCCGGCCGAAGGCGGCCTGCTGGTCACGATCAGCGACCAGAGCGACGCTGCCATGTTCAATGTCGGGTCTGCCGTGCCGCAGAAGGAAATGGTCCTTGCGATGGAGCGGATCGGCAAGCTGCTGCAGGACAGACCTGGCCAGATCGTCATTCGGGGTCATACCGACGGTCGGCAGTTCAAGGGAACCGAAAACGACAATTGGCGTCTTTCCATGGCCCGTGCCCACAGCGCCTACTACATGCTGGTCCGTGGTGGACTGAAGGAGGATCGCGTCGAGCAGGTTTCCGGCTTCGCCGACCGTCGTCTCCAGGTGCCCTCGGATCCGCTGGCCGATGCCAACAGGCGCATCGAGATCCTGATCCAGGCGGAGCAGGGGTAATTCATGGCAATCCGGCGGTTCTCCCTCTCTCTGCTCGCTTGTGCTGCGGCCGTCCTTAGCGGCGGCCTGTCGGCTCGTGCGCAGAGTGTGGATGACACCATCGAGCCCTATCGAATGCTGCGCTCGCTGCAATTCGTTCAGGACACCGTCGTGCGCGGCGACCATTCTGCCGCCGAAATGCAGCGTTTCATGTTGGGCGCCATCGACCAGCGGCTGAGGACCGCTGATCCTTCCGTGTTCGAAGATCCGCGCAACGTCGATGCAGCCTTGATCTATGCGATGAGCGGCGGCAATCCCGCTACGCTGGAATTCCTGGTTGCCCGCGATGTCGACGGCAACTTCGACAACCGAATAGCCGATGCCCTGCGCAAATATCTGAGCGGCAAGGGCACGCTGATCGCAAAAACACTCGGTGAAATGGTCACCGAATACAAGAATGAGGATATTGCACCGTATCTGGCTCTGGTTGCCGGCAATGTGACCATCGCCAAGGATCCGGTCGGTTCGCTCAAATTCTATGACTGGGCTCGACTGACGGCGCCCGGAACGATCGTAGAGGAGGCGGCGCTGCGCCGCTCGCTCGCCGTTGCCGTCGATGCGAAAATCGTCGACAAGGCATCCGGCTACGCCAATCGTTATGCTCGCCGCTTTCTCTATTCTCCCTATGCCAGTCAGTTTGCTGATCTGTTCGTGCGTTTCGTCGTCGAGCATTATGACGTCCTGAAGCCGGAAGAGATCGAGGCGACTCTGGGCTATATGGATGCTGATCGCCGCCGCGAAGTCTATCTTCGCATTGCGCGCCAGGCAGCAATCGCCGGCCGCCGCGACCTGGCGGTGATGGCGGCAGATCAGGCGAAGGCGCTGTCGGGTACCGGCGCAGAAAACGATGCACTCGCCAAACTTTATGGCAGCCTAGCCGGGGTTCCGACCGAGAATGTAGACGACGCCATGGCAGTGCTGATGCAGATCCCTGAGGCCGCATTGTCGCCGAAAGATCGTGCGCTGCGTCAAGCGGCCGAAGCTGTCGCCAAGGAAGTGCTGCGCAAACCGCAAGCTGCGGTTCCGCCACCTGAAGGCACGCTTGCCGACCCTGGTGCCAGTTCTGGTCCTGATGCTGGTCTCGCTGCGGCCGAAACCGATCCGGAACTCCAGGATCCCCTGGCTGCACCGCCCCCGACCGCGGCAGATGTTGCGGGCACGGTGGATACACCGGCTGCGACGGTGCAACCCGCCGCTGCTGGCGCAGAGCCCCCCGATATCGACCCCGAACTGCGAACCTTTGTCGATGCCGGTCGCTCCAAATTGGATGCGATCGATGATCTTCTCAAGAAAGAGGGCCCCTGACATGATGGATGCACTATCGGCACCCCCGGCACCCACACCCGGTCCGGTGTTGCAGCAAGGCGGCTCCGCTGCCAGCGCAGATCAGACCCAGGACGGCAGCTTTTCGAAGGTCCTGTCCGACTCGGGCAATCATCGGGAGAAGGATGCGAGCCTGCGCGAGGATGGTAGCGAAGCCGAATCGGCGGAGGAACAGGGCAACACACCGGTGACGCATGCAAAGCGCCCGGTGATCGATATTTCCTCGACACAGATTCCGAGCCAGGATGAACTCCCGGTCGAGCTCGCGAATATGTCGACCGACGATCTTGCTCAGCTTTTGGCCGCCGCGCGTTCAAAGGCGAACAGCGCGAAGCCCGGGGCCGAAACGACGACCAACACGACCGCCACCGCCGAGACCACGACGAAGTCGGAGCTGGCAAAGGCTCTGGGCGGATTTCGGGAAAAGAAGATGGTCACTGACGAACAGCCGGCGACGGCTGCGGTTTCAGGTGATGAAACAGCGGCAGACGAAAACAAGGGTGCTGACCTAACAGATGTCTTGCGGCTGCTCGCGGGGACGACTCCTGGAGAAGTGAAGCTTGAGGATGAGGCGGGAGACAGCAAGGAGACGCTGAAGCCCGTGGCCGATCACAAGACCCACGCGGCATTGTCTGACGCTCTGGCAGCGACCACCGGTACCGCGTCGGACCTATCTCAAGGAGCGGATGAACAGTCAGAGACTTCTGACCGCACGTTTCGTGTCGTGAGGGCAGACGGCAAGGGCGAGCCGATGATCTTGCAGAGCGATGCTACGGCTGGCGTGGAAGACTCGGGCGAGACCGCTACAGTCGACACAGTCACCGTCCTTGATGCGCGCAGGTTTATCGCACCGGCCTCGACCACGAATGGTGCTTCGATCACCGCCGCTATGCTCGGTGATAGCGAATGGGTGAGCGCTATGACGCCCGGATCGGAGCTCGCCAACGCAGCGACCCAGTCCAGCCAGGGCAAGGTCGTCAATACGCTGAAGCTCCAGATGAGCCCGATCGAACTCGGCAGCGTGACCGCGACACTGCGGCTGTCCGGTGAGGAGTTGAGTGTGCAACTGACCGTAGACAATCCTGCGGCACTACGCCAGCTCTCGAACGACTCCAGCGACATTCTGAAGTCGTTGCGTGCTCAGGGACTTACCGTTGATCATGTGCAGGTCAACATGCAGGTGGCGTCGACAGATCGCAGCGCCGATGCCGGACAGAATAATCTGGCGAGCCAGCAACAAGGGCAGCAGACGTTCCAATCCGGCGGGCAGGCGAGTGATGGTCGTGGCAGGGGCGAGAGTGCCAGCAACAATGCGAGGACAAGCGATGAGCGCGTGGTGCAGCCGACTGAACTTCTGTCTGGCGACACTCGCAGCGCTCGCCCTGATCAGCTTTACATCTGAGGCGGTGGCAAGCGTCGGCACCTGTGAACGGCAGATCAGTGCTGCGGCGGCAAAATACGGGATCCCTGAAGGTATCCTCTATTCCGTTGGTCTGACGGAAACGGGGCGCAAAGGGAGCCTGCAGCCATACGCGCTCAACGTGGAGGGAAAGGCCTATTACTACGAGGGCCTTGACGAGGCGCTCGATGCCTTCCAAAAGGCGCGAGACGGCGGTGCCAAGCTCATCGACGTCGGTTGCATGCAGATCAACCAATACTTCCACGGAGAGCATTTCACCTCCGTCCAGGCTATGTTTGACCCGCAGCGGAACGTGGAGTATGCAGCCAGCTTCCTGAGCAATCTGCATCAGCGCCATGAAACCTGGACAATGGCCGTGGCCCGGTATCACGCCGGACCAAATAACGACCCCGCCCAGAAGCGCTACGTCTGCCGTGTGATCGCCAATTTGGTGGCCACAGGCTATGGAAATTGGACTCCTCCCGCGCGACAATTTTGCGGTGAATAGCAACCAAAAATTGATTGACAGGCGCACCAGTGGCGATTTGCAGATTGTGGCAAGACTGCGTCGAAATTGGCTGTTGCAAGAGCTTGCGCGAAGCTTGCGTTAACTTTTCCACTAAAAAATAGTGTGGGTATCTGTCTTGGCCTACTAGATATAGGTCAAATCGGCACCAAATCCTTAATCAATTATTAATATCTGTCATTAAGTTTACCTAGTTGTCCCTGAATCGCACGATTCGTACCCATTGCGTATCGAAACACCACACTGATTCGGAGGCGGCTGAATGATCGTCGTGGTTGATGAGCGCGAGCTCGTGAAAGACGGATACACATCTCTATTTGGGCGCGAGGGGATTCCTTCGACGGGATTCGACCCAAGAGAGTTCGGGGAATGGGTCAATACGGCGGCCGATTCCGACATTGCAGCAGTCGAGGCGTTCCTCATCGGGCAGGGCGAAGCGATGCTGGAACTGCCGCGGGCAATCCGCGACAGGACCCAGGCGCCGGTGATCGCGGTCAGCGATCAACCCTCGCTCGAGGCGACCCTCGCGCTCTTCGACTGCGGCGTCGATGACGTTGTGCGCAAGCCGGTTCATCCCCGGGAAATCCTGGCACGGGCTGCGGCCATCCGCCGTCGCTTGCGGGCGATTACGAACTTTACGGAGATCGGCCCGATCAAGGTTTTCTCTGACGGACGTGATCCCGAAATCGCCGGCGACGTCTTCCCGCTGCCGCGCCGCGAGCGCCGCATCCTGGAATACCTAGTCGCAAACCGTGGGCGTCGTGTTTCCAAGACCCAGATTTTCAACGCGATCTACGGCATCTTCGACGAAGAGGTCGAAGAGAACGTCGTCGAAAGCCATATCTCGAAGCTTCGCAAGAAGCTTCGCAAGAAGCTCGGTTTCGATCCGGTCGATTCCAAGCGCTTCCTCGGCTACTGCATCGATTGGAGCTGATCCGGCGCCCAAGCCGGGTCCCACTGCGGCGGCTCTTGAACGATTTCCATCGAGAGCCGCAAAGCCAGACAGCTTCACGCAAGGCCCACCTCATACGCTTCCAATTGACTACAGAATGGGGATTTTAATATGAGCCTTTACGGAACCATGCGGACGGGCGTTTCCGGCATGAGTGCACAGGCAAATCGCTTGAGCACTGTCGCCGACAACATCGCCAATTCCAGCACTGTCGGCTACAAAAAGTCGTCGACGCAGTTTTCATCAATGATTTTGCCGAGCACCAATGGCGCTTACAACTCGGGCGGCGTCGAAACGGATGTTCGTTACTCGATCTCGACCCAGGGTACCTTCAGCTACACCACGTCAGAGACCGATCTCGCGATTAATGGCGATGGTTTCTTCATCGTCACCGGCGACGATGGCGTGAACTATCTGACCCGCGCAGGCTCCTTCGTACTGCAGGACGACGGGACACTGAAGAATGCTGCCGGCTACACGCTGCAGGGTTACGAATACGATTCCACGGCCGATCCGACCATCGTCGTCAACGGCTTTGATGGTCTTCAGGATGTCGATCTCTCTGGCTCGGGTATCTCGGCTGTCGCATCGACGACTGGCACGCTGAACGTGAACCTGCCGAATGGCGAGGATGTCGGGTTCGAACAGACCACATCGTTGAAGGTCTTCGATAGCCAAGGTTCGAGCCGCCTGATCGAGTTCACCTACACGAAAGTCGCCGACAACGAGTGGTCGGTCACAGCCACGGGTCCTGGCACGCCGACAACAGTGCTTGCGACGACGACGCTTGAATTCGACGCCGACGGCCAGCTCATTACCCCGGCGAGCGGTGAAGTCACTCTGGATGGCTTTACCATAGACGGCGCCGAAGTGCCGGACATCGCGCTCACGATCGGCGACACCACCCAACTCGCTTCGGACTTCTCGGTCGAGGAAGGCGAGGTCAACGGCAACGCTGCGTCTAAGGTCAAGGGCTACGAAATCGACGAAACGGGCGTTGTTTCGATCGCTTACGAAAACGGCGATCTGGTTCCGAAGTTCCGCGTTGCGCTGGCCAGCGTACAGAGCCCAGACAACCTGAACCCGGTTGCCGGGAACCTTTACACCCAGTCGAACGACTCCGGTGTCATCGTCATGGGGTACGCCGGTTCCAGTGGTTTCGGTTCGATCCTTTCCGGCGCCCTTGAAGACTCCAACGTGGATGTCGCAGAGGAACTGACTGCCATGATCGAATCTCAGCGGAATTACACCGCAAACTCCAAGGTCTTCCAGACGGGTTCCGAATTGATGGAAACCCTGGTCAACCTGAAGAGATAATCGAAAGAGTAGGTTAGTCGTATGTCGCTTGCATCGTCGCTCAACACGGCCAATTCGATCTTCCGGAACACGTCTCAGCAGACATCGGTGTTGTCCACCAACATCGCCAATGATGGGAATGAGAACTATGTTCGTCGGCAGTCGGTGGTCGTGCAGACGGTGTATGGTGCATCGACAACCCAAAACGAGCGGTCGCAGCACATGGCGCTGCTGCGGCAACTCTCGTCCTCGACATCGCAGGAGAGCGCCCAGTCCACTCTGCTTGAGGGGCTGACATCGCTCTCGGATGCGCTCGGCGGCAATGACTACGAACTGTCGACGTCAAGCTACCTCGCCAATCTCCAGAGCAGCCTGCAGTCTTTCGCAGCGGCGCCTGGCGAATATGCCCTTGCATCGACCGTTGTCACCGACGCCATCGACGTCGCCAATTCGTTGAACAACGCAACTGCGGCCGTCCAGAACGTTCGTCAGGATGCCGATGCGCAGATCTTCCAGCAGGTAGACTCGCTCAATAAGCTTCTGGAAGAGTTCAAGACGGTCAACGACACGGTCGTGCGCATGACCGCGACGGGCGATGACGCCAGCAACTACCTCGATCGTCGTGATACACTTCTCAAGGACATCTCCAGCATCGTCGGCGTCAGCGTCAACATGCGCGATAACAGCGACATGGTGCTCTACACGTCCGATGGGACGACCCTGTTCGAAACGGATCCGCGTGAGGTCACGTTCGACCGGACTTACACTTACGATGCCACGGTCACCGGCAATCCGATCTACATCGACGGAACCCCCGTTCGTGCAGGCGTCGGCGGAAACACGGATGGTGAAGGATCGCTGGCAGCACTGGTCCAGCTGCGCGACGAGGTCGCTCCCACCTTCCAGACACAGCTGGATGAAGTGGCGCGCGGTCTGATTGAAGCGTTCGCCGAAACCGACGCTGGCGGGACGAACGAACTGCCCGGCCTGTTTACCTGGCCGACGGGCACGGTGCCGACGACGGGCACCGTCCAGCCAGGACTTGCAGCCCTCATCAAGGTCAATGATGCCGTACGCTCCGATGCTGGCGGTGACCCGATGCTGGTACGCGACGGTGGCATCAATGGCGCCGGCTATGTCAAGAACACTGACAACGCCTCAGGTTATACTGACCTCATCAACGCTTATGTCGACGCGCTCTCCGCCGAACGGTCCTTCTCCGCCGATGCGGATCTGAAGACCACGGCCAGTGTCTTGTCCTTCGCCAGCAACTCGATCGGCTGGCTTGAAGAACTGCGCTCCAATGCCACCACGGCAGATGAAAACAAGACGGCGCTCTATGAGCGAACCTTCCAGACATACTCCTCGAAGACGGCTGTCAGCCTGGACGAGGAACTATCGCTGCTGCTCGATGTAGAGCAGTCTTACAAGGCCGCAGCCAAGCTCGTGAGCACAGTTGACGAGATGCTGAAGGCTGTTCTCGAAATGGCGGGGTAACCCCAAATGTCGACGTCCAGCGTATCCAATCTCTCTACCCAGACTTCAATGCGTCTGACCATTCGGCAGGCCCAGAATGAATTGCTCAAGGCGCAGCAGGAAGTCAGTACGGGCTCTTATGCCGATGTCGGGGCCGAACTCGGCAGCAAGACATCGACCGTCGTTGATCTCAACCGCGAAAGTCTGCGGCTGAACTCGATGATCAGCAACAATTCGATCGCCACCCAGCGGTTGTCGGCTTCGCAGGAGGCTCTCAATCAGATTGCGACTGCGGCCGAGGACATGAATACCGCGCTGATCACCATTTCGGGGGCGTCCAACAGCGACACGATCAATACCACCGTGATGACGGTCAAAAATTCGCTGTCGACGATGGTCAGCATGGCGAACCAGTCGGCAAACGGCGAATTCCTCTTCGCCGGGATCAACACCGACGTCCAGCCGCTGGCGGAGTATACAGACACCTCGGATGCCAAAGCCGCATTCGATGCAGCTTTCACCGGATATTTCGGTTTCGCGCCGACGGATACTGCAAGCACCGCGACGATCGTTGCCAAGGGCACGGCGCCAAGCATGGAAGATTTCATCACCTCGACGCTTGAGCCCATGTATTCCGGCACCGACTGGAACACCGATTGGTCAGGTGCCACCGATGCCGTGATGACGAGCCGGATCACGCAGTCCGAAACGGTCAACACCTCTGCCTCGGCGAATGAAGACGGCTTCCGCTACTTCGCACTGGCGTCGGTGATCACGCAGGAACTGCTGCAGATTGGCGCACCGGCGGATGCCGTGTCCACTGCCGTCGATGCGGCGATCGGCTATACCGGCAAAGCCATCACCGGCATCAACTCCACCCGATCGGAACTCGGCCTGTCCCAGAACCGCATCGAGAAGGCGGACACCTCGCTGCAGATCCAGGTCGACATTATCGAGACCAGTCTCGCGAGCAAAACGGAAGTCGATGCATACGAAGCTTCGACGCGCGTTAACTCTTTGCTGTCCATGGTGGAGACATCTTACACACTGACCTCGAAGATCCAGGCGCTGAGCCTTGTCAACTACCTTTGATGAGCAAAGGGTGAAATGAAACTGAAGGGCAACTGAATGTACCAGTTCTCATACGCCGAAATCATGGAAGATGGCGTTGCCGACGCGAAAGAGCGCGAACGCCAAGCCCTTGATCGTTGTATCCAGCTTCTGAGCGCCGCCCGCGATAAGAGCGGTTACGGCCGCGAGGCGATCGAAGCACTCTACTACACCCGCCGCGTTTGGGTCCGCTTGGTTGAGGATCTGCAGAACCCAGAGAATCAACTGGCCGATGACCTTCGCGCCAATCTGATTTCCATAGCCATTTGGATCTTGAAAGAGTGCGACCGGATTCGGAAGCGCCAGTCCATGAATTTCCAGGGCATCATCGACGTGACAACCATCATCAGGGATGGACTTAAATGAAGAGCACTTTGCGCATCTCGCTCAAGTCGGGCGAACGTATTTTTATCAACGGAGCGGTTTTGCGCGTCGACCGGAAGGTTGCTCTCGAGTTCCTCAACGATGTGACCTTCCTTTTGGAAAATCACGTCCTTCAGCCTGAGCAGGCCACGACGCCGCTGCGCCAATTGTATTTCATTGCGCAGATGATGCTGATCAATCCCGAGGGTAAGGACCAGTCGCTGGCCATGTTCCGCAAGTCGGTGATCATGCTGCTGACCTGCTTCGAAAACGAAGAAATCCTCGCCGAGCTGAAGCGTATCGATGGCATGGTCTCGTCGGGCCGCGCCTTTGACGCCCTGAAGGCAATCCGTTCGCTCTACCCGATCGAGGACACGATCCTCAACAATCAGGAAATGGCGCCGGCCACGATCGAACAGATTCGTAAGGAGATCGCACCATGGCGGTAGATGCAGTCAGCAGCACGACGTCCACGACGTCGACGTCGACCTCGTCGAGCAGCACGGCCGCGGCGGCTTCGGCCAGCGCCACATTGGACTATGACAATTTCCTGCAGTTGCTCATCACCCAGATGAAGAACCAGGATCCGACCGATCCGATGGACGCCAGCGAGCAGATCGCGCAGTTGGCCACGTTCTCGCAGGTCGAGCAGACAATTAAGACGAACTCGAATTTGGAAACGCTGATCACCGGCAATGCTTTGACCAACGCGTCGAACTACATTGGCCAGACCATCACGAGCGCCGATGAGAGCATGACGGGTGTCATCGAGTCTGTCCGCGTTTATTCCGATACGATGGTTGCCACCACGACTGACGGTGATGAAATCCCGATCGTCGTCGGTGTTCGCGTCGGCACCCCCACGACCACGACGACTACCGAGACGACCGAATAGGAACATGCTAGGCCTTTCGGAGTGGAAGGGCATGATTCGCCACTCCGGAAGGAAACACCGATGAACGAAGCTGATGCGCTCGACATCATGCAAGCGGCGATCTGGACCATTCTGGTCGCCTCAGGGCCGGCCGTTGCAGCCGGTATGATCGTGGGTATTCTCATCGCCCTCATTCAGGCGCTGACGCAGGTGCAGGAAATGACCCTCACCTTCGTGCCGAAAATTCTTGCCATCATGATCACCATCGGCATCTCCGCCCCCTTTGTCGGCGGGCAGATCTCGCTCTTTGCCAATCTCGTCTTTTCGAGAGTGCAATCGGGATTCTGACCAAGACGACCTGCCACCTTCGCGCAAGCTTCAGCCTCTATGCCTGATCTGCAGACTGCCAGAGGCATGACACTCTGGTCGACTTCTCATGAAGAGATGGAACAGACATGGCGCAACCACCTGCACTTGTGATCCCGAAAGTCAGCCCCAGCGGGCGTGATATCGGCTTTGCCTTCGGCATCGTCCTCATCCTGTGCATTCTTTTCCTGCCCATCCCGCCGTTCCTGATCGACCTCGGTCTGGCCTTCTCGATTGCCTTTTCGGTTTTGATCCTGATGGTCTCGCTGTGGATCCAGCGGCCTCTCGATTTCTCGTCATTCCCCACGATCTTGCTGATCGCGACCATGGTCCGCTTGTCGTTGAACATCGCGACGACGCGTGTGATCCTGTCCCACGGGCATGAGGGACATGGCGCGGCCGGCGGCGTCATCGCCGGCTTCTCCAGCCTCGTCATGGGCGGTGATTTCGTCATCGGTCTGATCGTCTTCATGATCCTGATCACGGTCAATTTCATCGTCATCACCAAGGGTGCGACGCGTATCGCGGAAGTCGGCGCGCGCTTCACCCTTGATGCCATCCCCGGCAAGCAGATGTCGATCGACGCCGACCTGTCGGCCGGCATCATTGATGAGCGCGAAGCCCAGCATCGTCGCCGCGAACTTGAGCAGGAAAGCTCCTTCTTCGGGGCCATGGACGGTGCGTCCAAATTCGTCCGTGGCGACGCGATCGCCGGCCTGATCATCACGGCGATCAACGTCTTCGGCGGCATCATCATCGGCTATTTCCGTCACGGCATGGAAATCGGCCAGGCAGCGGACGTTTTCGTCAAGCTTTCGGTTGGTGACGGTATCGTCTCCCAGGTTCCGGCCCTGATCGTCTCGCTGGCTGCCGGCCTTCTAGTGTCGCGCGGCGGCACCCCCGGCTCGACCGACCAGGCTGTCGTCAACCAGCTGAGCGGCTATCCGCGTGCGCTGTCAGTTGCTGCCGTGCTGATGTGCGCGCTCGCCCTTGTCCCGGGACTTCCGCTGATCCCCTTCATGACGCTTGGCGGCCTGATGGCCTTCGGCGCATGGTTCATCCCGCGCCAGGTCGAAGCCGAAAACAAGCTGAAGCGCGATCAGGAAGAAAAGAAGGTTATGCAGAGCAAGGAGGCCGAGAAGGACTCCGTCAAGTCCGTGCTGAAGACAGCTGAGATCGAGCTTGCGCTTGGCAAGCTCGTTTCGACGCGCCTTCTGGGAGCGCATCAGGAGCTGGCCTTCCGTGTCGGCAAGATGCGCAAGAAGTTCGCCAGCCAGTACGGCTTCGTCGTGCCGGAAATCAAGGTCACGGATGACATCGGGATTCCGGAAAAATCCTATCAGATACGTATCCATGGCACGACGATCGCATCCAACAATCTGCGCGTGGGCGAGGTTCTCGTCGTCACCGGATCCGGCCGTAAACCGAAGGTGCCCGGCGACGAGATCCGCGAACCCGCTTTCGGCATGCCGGCTGTCTCGGTACTGGAAACCTTCACCGAAGAGCTGAAACGCGAAGGCTTCCACCCGATCGACAACGTCTCGGTCGTCCTCACCCATGTGAGCGAGGTCATCCGCAACAACTTGCCGCAGCTTCTATCCTACAAGGATGTGAAGATTCTCATCGATCGACTAGATCCTGAATACAAGAAACTGGCCGACGAGATCTGCTCGTCGCATATGTCCTACTCAGGTCTGCAGGCGGTGTTGAAGCTGCTGCTTGCGGAGCGCGTCTCGATCCGCAACCTGCATCTGATCCTCGAAGCGGTGGCCGAACTCGCACCGCATGTGCGCAAGACCGAGCAGATCGTCGAACACGTACGCGTCCGCATGGCGCAGCAGCTTTGCGGTGACCTGACCGACAATGGCGTGCTGCGCGTCCTGCGCCTGGGGTCGAAGTGGGACCTGGTCTTCCACCAGGCACTGAAGCGCGATGCCAAGGGTGAAATTGTCGAATTCGACATCGACCCCCGCAATCTCGAAGAATTCTCCGAGCAGGCGAGCCGCGTTATCCGTGAATTCATGGACCGGGGCCTGCCCTTCGTTCTTGTAACCTCGCCGGAAACGCGCTCCTATGTGCGCATGATTATCGAGCGACTCTTTGCGACTTTGCCGGTCCTCTCCCATGTCGAATTGGCCAAGGGCATCGAGATCAAGATCCTGGGTTCCATTTCATGATATCCGACCCGCAGGGGACTGTTCTGGTGCTGTTTGCGGTCTTCTGCCGCATCGGCGCCTGCTTCATGACCCTGCCGGGATTTTCCTCAGCCCGCATTTCCGCCACGACCCGGCTGTTCCTTGCGATGGCAGTCTCTATGGCAATGGCGCCGCTCCTGTTCGACAGCATCTATCCCCGCGTGGCCGGCGGCGGTGCCCCCCTCATTCCGGTCCTGATGGCTGAGCTCATGATCGGCCTGATGTATGGTCTGGTGCCGCGTTTCTATGTGCTCGGACTGCAGTTCGCCGGAACGTCCATCTCGATGGCGATTGGCCTCAGTTCTCCCGGCTCCGGTGACGTTCTCGAAGACACGAGCGAAACCCAGCTGACCAATCTTCTCAGCTTTTCCGGCCTGCTCGTCCTGTTCTTGCTGGACTTCCACCATATCGTCTTCAAGGCGCTGATGGAGTCCTACACGGTCATGCCGCTGGGCGGCATGCCGGACAGCCAGAAGATGCTGATCACGCTCACCGATACCCTGTCCCAGACCTTCATGCTGATGCTGCGTCTGGCCAGTCCCTTCCTGATCTTCGGCTTGATGTTCAACGTCGCCGTTGGCCTCGTAAACAAACTCGCGCCACAGGTGCCGATCTTCTACATCTCGACGCCCTATCTTCTGATCGGTGGCCTGATCCTGGTCTATTTCACCATTGCCGCATTGGTCATGCAGTTCGGACGTTATTTCCCGATGATCTTCAACTTTTAAGGACGCGCAGTTCTATGGCGCCCCAGAAGAAATCAGACAAATTGAAGCGCCTCGTCGCCGTCCAGAGGCACATGGAACGTATGGCCGAAAGCGATCTCGGGATCACGGCCCAGCGCATAGAAGAGAACGCTCGGTCTATGGACATGGTGATGGAGGCCATCGGCTCTCTCGATCCCGTTCACCGCCTCTTTGCGCAGAACTATGCCGACCGGTTTGATCGGCTGTCCAACACCGACAAACAGCTTCACGGCCTGCAGCAGGTGCAGGAAATGAAGCTGCTGCGCGAGCGCGCCAAGGGCGACCGGCTTGAAGAGAACCGCAAGGATGCTCGCGCCCTTGAAGAACGGGCCGCTGATGATGACGCGATTTATGATCTGATCGATATCCGCTTTGCCACACCAGCCTCCGACAAGCTTGGGGAGTGATAGTCGCCACGAACAAACATCGAGGATGTCATCGTGGCCATATCAACCCCGAGCGATCTCGTGCTGGACGTCGTCCGCGCTGCAGATCCGTCGCAAGTTGCCGCTGCCCAGGAGCAGATGAAGACCAACCGCGCCAACTTCCTCGCCACCAGCCTGGCGGAAAAGGGTGAAGGCTTCGGCGCGACGGTCGATATCCTCAATCGCACGACCAATGCTGCCCGTGTGGAAGCGACAGCCCAGCACAAGGACGAGGACGGTAAGGTCCCCAAGGTCTATCGCAACTTCGAAGCCGTCTATCTCACCAACTTCGTACAGACCATGCTGCCGAGCGAAAGCGAGGAAGTCTATGGCAAGGGCAATGCCGGTGAGATGTGGAAGAGCATGATGGCCGAACAGATCGGCTCGGTTCTGTCGGAATCCGGTGGCGTCGGCATTGCCGATCAGATGTATCACGAAGCCTTGCAGCGCGCTCGTGGTGACGAGACGGTGAATGCCAAGACGGACGAAACCAATCGCGGCGCGGCCTTGAGTTGGGTGACCGATCTCGAGCGGCGGACCCTGGGCCCCAGTGCCGAAAGCCAGAATCCATAAAGATCGAAAACAAGGTATAATTTCATGGAAGTTGTTTCGAGCGAATATCGGGTCAAGACGGTGCTTAGCCGCCTGGAGCGCATCATCGACAACGAAAACGAGCGGATCGGCAAGGATCCGGAGTTCGATTTCAAGGTATCGAATGCCCACAAGAGCCGTTGCCTCTATGAGCTGACCATGCTGTTCCGCGACACCGATCCGCGCGAATTCGCCGTCAACTATGTCGAGCAATTGCATGCTCTGAAGGAAAAGCTCGCGACCAATGCTCGCCGTGTCGAAGCGCATCTTGGTGCCGTCCGTGCTGTGGCCGACCTCCTGAAGAACGCCATGCGGGATGCCGATGCTGATGGCACCTATTCTCAGGAACAGTTCCAGTTCAGCGAGTTCTGATGGGCAAGATACTCGGAATCGGTCTGTGGGTTTGCATCGTGACGCTCGGCGCGGTCTACGGCTCGATCTATCTCGCCACGGCGCCGGCCGGACCGAGCGATGAGGCGAAAAAGCCAGCGCTCGAACTCGTTCGCGGCGAGCCGATCACCATTCCGGTGCTCGCCGGCGGTGATGTGCAGGGATACTTCCTGACCCGCATTTCCTTCATGATGGACAAGGAAAAGATCAAGGGCCAGAAGCTGCCCGTCACCGAGATGATGACGGACGAACTCTTCACCCTGCTCGTCGGAAACAAGATGGTCGACATTGCCAATGTCGGCGCCTTCGATGTGATGGCTTTTCGTGACAAGGTGAAGACCGAGATGAATGCCCGGCTCGGTGAGGGTATGGTCGACCAGGTGATGATCGAACAGCTCGACTACGTGTCCAAGGACGCCGCCCGCAAGGCAGCCGACGGTGCTCCTGGTGCCATGGCGAAGACCACGGTCGTCGAAGGCGAGAAGGTCGAGGAAAAGCCGGCCTCCGGTCACTGACCGTCTGCAATCCACCTATCTACGCTCTTCGCGCCGAGCCTTGCTATTGTAGCGAGGCTCGGCGTTCTCGGGTGCGGTTCGGTGTCTGCTTCGCCCTTGCAAATTGCCGCAATTTGACAGCATAGGACGGGGACAGGCAAACGCGACGTCTGTGATGGCGCTAGCTTGCCGGCAGTCTGAGACGAGGAACAAGCACAGTGACGACGGTGATTGATGGGAAAGCGGCGGCTGCCTCGGTGGTCGAAGCGGTAAGCTCTGCGGCAGGACAACTCGAAGCGAACGGACATCGTCGACCGGGACTGGCGGTCGTCATCGTCGGTGATGATCCGGCAAGCCATGCCTATGTCGGTGCGAAAAGCCGCATGGCCAAGCAGTGTGGCTTCAACTCGATCCAGCATACGTTGCCCGAGCAAACCTCGCAGGACGACCTGATGGCGCTCGTCGCCTCGCTGAACGCCGACCCTGACATCGACGGAATTCTCGTCCAGCTTCCCCTTCCGAAACACCTCCATAGCGAGCCCGTGATCCAGTCGATCCTGCCGGAAAAGGATGTCGACGGCCTGCATGTCGTCAACGCCGGTAAGCTTGCGACGGGTGACCTCGAAACCGGCCTTGTCTCCTGTACCCCGGCCGGTGCCATGATTCTGGTGCGCCAGATTCACGGCAAGGATCTCTCCGGTCTCAATGCCCTGGTGATCGGCCGTTCGAACCTCTTCGGCAAGCCGATGGCACAGCTCCTGCTCAACGCCAATGCAACGGTGACCATCGGGCATTCGCGCAGCCGCGACTTGCCGGAACTTGCTCGTCAGGCCGACATTCTCGTGGCCGCAGTCGGGCGTCCCGAAATGGTCAAGGCCGACTGGCTGAAACCGGGCGCGACCGTCATCGATGTCGGCATCAACCGTATCGATGCGCCGGAAAGGGGTGAGGGAAAGTTCAAGCTGGTCGGCGACGTAGCCTTTGACGAATGCAAGCCGGTGGCGAAGGCGATCTCGCCAGTTCCCGGCGGTGTCGGTCCCATGACGATCGCCATGCTGATGGCCAATACCGTGATCGCCGCCTATCGCCGCGCCGGACAGGCTGCTCCGAGATTCTGACCGCTGACTCTCGTCAAACCGGATCAGGCGCCTGCAGGCGCCGGTCCGGTCGAGGCTCTGACCACCAGCTCCACCTTCCATAATTCCTGCTCCGGCAGGGCAGGGGCCATCCCGCTGATCATCCCGATCAACCGTTCCCCCACGCGTCGGCCGGCTGCCTTCAACGACGAGCGCGTGGTTGTCAGTGGGATGGTAAAATTCTCCGGCTTCAACAAGGGCAATTCGTCGTCATGGGCGATCAGCGACATGTCGATGCCCAGCTTCAGCCCTGCCTCGTTCATGGCGCGCACGGCCCCAAGCGCAAGCACCGTACTGGCACACAGCACGGCAGTCGGTCGCTCCGGATGCGCCAGAATTTCTTTCATGCCACGATAGCCCTGTTCGTCGCCCATGAACGTGTGCCGGACATGCGCTGGATTGAGACTGAGTTGTGCCTGCGACAGCGCCTTTTCGGTGCCAAGCTTTCGGCGAAATGCGAAATCCAGATCGGCTGGTCCATTCAGTAGCGCGACCCGCTTGTGTCCCAACTGCATCAGGAAGCGCGTCGCATCGAAGAAAGCGCCTTCATTGTCGACGTCGAGATAGGGGTAATCCAGCTCCATGCCATAAGATCGTCCATGCACGATGAAGGGCAGCGATAGAGACTTCGCCATGGCGATCCGCGGATCCTTCTCCCGCACATAAGCGAGATAATATCCGTCGACGCTACCGCTCGCCACGAGCCATCGGATGGCCTCTTCCTCCTGGTTCGCCTTGGCCGGCATGATGACGAAGTGAAAATCCTGGGTGATGGCAGCTTCCGCGAGACCGCTCTGAAACTCGGCAAAATGCATATCGGAGCTGTGGTCCGGCGAGATCGGCATGATCAGGCCGATCGAGCCCGCCTTGCCTGTCGCCAGCCGCTGGGCTGCGCGATTGGGACGATAGCCGGTCTCCTTTGCCGCCAGCAACACGCGCTGGCGCGTGTCCTCGCTCACTTCCGGATAACCATTGAGCGCGCGGCTGATCGTCGTTTGTGACAGCCCGAGCAGCTGAGACAATTCCTTGAGATTCACTGCTGGCATTCCTCTCCCAGGCCCGTGCGCAACCTCCTGAATTGCGCTCAAAGCGCTTCGACTATGGCTCAGGCCGGGCCGACTTCACAAGCGGAAACTGACTGAAAGCAAGGCATCCGTATGTTGCCTTGCGGCATGTTGCGACGTTTTCAAGCAAACGGAGAAAAGCCGCTTGACTCGCGATGGAACCCAATGGGATGAAATAGGCGCCAAAGCGCTTTGAAGAAGTGCGGACCGAAGGACGTTGGCCGTCCGATGTGATGGGAGGTTAATCACATGAAGAAAATGTTTCTGATGACCGTGGCAGCAGCCGCGCTGGTCGCCGGCACTGCCGCCGCAGCAGACCTGAAGTTCAAGCCGGGTGAGGATTCCAAATTCAACTGGGCAAGCTTTGAACAGTACAAGGCAGCGAACAGCGCCTTGAAGGGCCAGTCGATGACCATCTTCGGCCCCTGGCGCGGCGAAGACCAGGTATTGTTCGAAAGCGTCCTGGCCTATTTCGAAGACGCCACCGGCGTTGACGTCCAGTATTCGTCTTCTGAAAACTACGAGCAGCAGATTGTTATCGACACCCAGGCCGGCAGCCCGCCGAACGTGGCCATCCTGCCGCAGCCGGGCCTGATCGCCGACCTTGCGTCGAAGGGTCATCTGACGCCGCTCGGCGACGAAACCAAGTCCTGGCTCCTGGAAAACTATTCGGCCGGGCAGTCGTGGGTCGACCTGTCGACCTATAAGGGCAAGGACGGAGCTCCGGCTCTCTACGCATTCCCCTACAAGATCGACGTGAAGTCGCTGGTCTGGTACGTGCCGGAAAACTTCGAGGACGCTGGCTATGAAGTCCCGAAGACCATGGAAGAGCTGAAGGCCCTGACCGAAAAGATCGTCGCCGACGGTGGCACGCCCTGGTGCATCGGTCTGGGTTCTGGCGGTGCGACCGGTTGGCCGGCAACCGACTGGGTGGAAGACATGATGCTGCGCACGCAGCCCGCTGATGTCTACGACAAGTGGGTTACCAACGAAGTGAAGTTCACCGATCCGGCCGTTGTTGCTGCGATTGATGAGTTCGGCTGGTTCGCCAAGAACGACAAGTTCGTCGATGGCGGTTCGAAGGCCGTCGCTTCGACCGACTTCCGCGACAGCCCGAAGGGCCTCTTCGGCGCACCGCCCAAGTGCTACCTCCATCACCAGGCTTCGTTCATCCCGTCCTTCTTCCCGGAAGGCACAAAGGTGGGTGAAGATGCAGACTTCTTCTACATGCCGCCCTATGCCTCCAAGGCAGACCTCGGCAATCCGGTCCTCGGCGCCGGCACACTTGCCATGATCGCCAAGGACAGCCCGGCTGCCCGCGCCTTCATCGAGTTCCTGAAGACCCCGATTGCCCATGAAGTCTGGATGGCACAGTCCAGCTTCCTGACGCCGTTCAAGGGCGCGAACAAGGCAGCCTATGCCAACGCGCCAATGGCCAAGCAGGGCGATATCCTCCTGAACGCGACCACGTTTCGCTTCGACGGCTCCGACCTGATGCCGGGCAAGATCGGCGCTGGCGCATTCTGGACCGGTATGGTTGACTACTCCGGCGGCAAGCCCGCTGCGGATGTTGCAGCCGACATCCAGAAGGCTTGGGACGGGCTTAAGTAAACCCGCAACCGACCGCAATTCGCCGGGCCGCATCGAGACGATGTGGCCCGGTCGTCGATACACAAGAACAAGTGCACCGCGCCTCGAGGCGACGCGGAGCGATCGACAGGGAGGGGACATCTTGGAACAGTTACTCTTTGCATTGCTGACGATCATCGTCGGCGTCGCCGCAGCGATCGGTTATTTCTACGGCTCGAACCTGCTGCTGGACCGCATTTTTCCATCCCGCATCGCCGATACGGCCAAGGCGTCCCGCAATTTGCGCCGCGCGGCGCTCATTCGTCCCTGGCTGTTCCTGGGGCCGGCGCTGATCTCCTTGACCGTCTATCTGGTCTATCCACTGTTTTCCTCCATCGCCTATTCCTTCATGGATCGCGGCGGTGAAAACTATGTCGGGCTCGCGAATTTTCGCTGGATGCTCAACGACGGCGAGTTCCGCCAGTCGATCTACAACAACATTCTCTGGCTGATCGTGGTGCCAGCGGGCTCCACCTTCTTCGGCCTGATCATCGCAGCACTCACCGACCGGATCTGGTGGGGCAATATCGCCAAGTCGCTGATCTTCATGCCGATGGCGATCTCCTTCGTCGGTGCATCCGTTATCTGGAAATTCGTTTACGACTATCGCGACGCCGGCTCCGAGCAGATCGGTATCCTGAACGCGATCGTCATGGCCTTCGGGGGCGATCCGCAGATCTGGATCTCGCTGCCCTTCTGGAACAACTTCTTCCTGATGGTCATCCTGATCTGGATCCAGACGGGTTTTGCCATGGTTCTTCTGTCGGCTGCCCTGCGCGGAATTCCGGAAGAAACGATCGAGGCCGCCGTCATCGATGGCGCCAATCCCTGGCAGATCTTCATCAAGATCAAGGTGCCGCAGATCTGGACGACCATTGCCGTCGTCTGGACCACAATCACCATCCTCGTTCTCAAGGTGTTCGACATCGTTCTCGCCATGACCAACGGCCAATGGCAGACCCAGGTTCTGGCGAACTTGATGTTCGACTGGATGTTCCGCGGCGGCGGCGATTTCGGCAAGGGTGCCGCAATCGCTGTCGTCATCATGGTTATGGTCGTGCCGATCATGATCTGGAACATTCGTAACGCCCGCCGGGAAATGGAAGGACACTGAGATGGTCGCAAAGAAACTTTCCCCGCTGACGATCGTCGTCAATCTGACCGTCCTTCTTCTGGTCGTTCTCTGGACCCTCCCGACTGCGGGCCTTCTGATCTCGTCATTGCGCGACAAGGACCAGATTGTCGCATCGGGTTGGTGGACCGCGCTTGGCACCTCCAGCCAGAACGCCATCTATCGAGCCCCTCCGCCGAGTGCGCAGGTCGAGGAAAACGGTGTCTTCGTCATTTCCGGCAATGTTTTCGAAGGCAACGCCGGCAATGTCTCTGCCTTCGGCATCAACATCAACGCGCCTGCCGCCTATGAGCCGGGCCAGACGGCGGAACGCAACGACGGCAGCAAGCTGACCATCCAGGAGAATGGCGACTTCCGCATCGAGTCGACCACCGCCTTCGAAGGCACGCGCGGCGACCGTATCTTCTTTACGGCTTCGGTGCCGCCGCGCTTCACCCTGGAGAACTACCAGACGGTGCTCACCGCCGAGGGGCTCGGCAAGTCCTTCCTCAACTCGCTGACGGTGGCCATACCCTCGACCATCATCCCGATCCTTGTTGCAGCCTTCGCCGCCTATGCGCTCGCCTGGATGAAGTTTCCCGGCAAGGCGCTGCTGCTCGCCGTCATCGTCGGCCTGCTCGTCGTGCCCTTGCAGATGTCATTGATCCCGCTGCTCAAGATGTACAACGGCGTCGGCGCCTTCTTCGGCGTACCGGCCAAGGGTTATCTCGGCATCTGGCTCGCCCATATGGGTTTCGGCCTGCCGCTCGCCATCTATCTGCTGCGCAACTACATCGCCGGCCTGCCGCGCGAGATCATGGAATCGGCCCGTGTCGACGGCGCCTCCGATTTCGAGATATTCACCAAGATCGTCCTGCCGCTGTCCTATCCGGCACTCGCCTCGTTTGCGATCTTCCAGTTCCTCTGGACCTGGAACGACCTGCTGGTCGCCATGGTCTTCCTGGGAACCGGCGACAACGAACTCGTTTTGACCGGACGCCTCGTCAACCTGCTCGGCTCGCGCGGCGGCAACTGGGAAATCCTCACGGCTTCGGCCTTTATCACCATCATCGTGCCGCTCCTCGTCTTCTTCGGCCTCCAGCGCTACCTCGTCCGGGGTCTGCTCGCCGGTTCGGTCAAGGGAGGCTGAGCGGTCCGGCTCAACTTCAGACATGCACAAGGATTGACTATGAGTTCATCGACGCAATCGGCGCTTCCCGCCGACAAGGATTGGTGGCGTGGTGCGGTGATCTACCAGATCTATCCGCGCTCCTATCAGGATTCCAACGGCGACGGCATCGGCGACCTCAAGGGCATCACCGCGCGCCTGCAGCACATCGCCGATCTCGGCGCCGATGCGATCTGGATCTCGCCCTTCTTCACCTCGCCGATGAAAGACTTCGGCTACGACGTTTCGAACTATGTCGATGTCGACCCGATGTTCGGTTCGCTGACCGATTTCGACGGCCTGATCGCCGAAGCGCACCGCCTCGGCATCCGCGTCATGATCGACCTCGTGATGTCCCACTCTTCGGACCAGCATCCCTGGTTCGTCGAGAGCCGCTCGAGCCGCGTCAATCCGAAGGCTGACTGGTATGTCTGGGCGGATTCGAAGCCCGACGGCACGCCGCCGAACAACTGGCTGTCGATCTTCGGCGGTTCGGCCTGGCAGTGGGACCCGACCCGCATGCAGTATTACCTGCACAACTTCCTGACCTCGCAGCCGGACATGAACCTGCACAATCCGGAGGTCCAGGACGCCTTGCTCGCAGCAACCCGCTTCTGGCTGGATCGTGGCGTCGACGGTTTCCGCCTCGACACCATCAACTTCTACTTCCACGACAAGGAACTCAGGGACAATCCGCCGCTGGCGCCCGAGCGCCGTAACGCGTCGACCGCGCCGGCCGTCAACCCTTACAATTTCCAGGAACACATCTACGACAAGAACCGCCCGGAAAACATCGCCTTCCTCAAGCGGTTCCGCGCGCTGCTGGACGAGTATCCTGCAATCGCCGCTGTCGGTGAAGTCGGCGACAGCCAGCGCGGTCTGGAAATCGTCGGTGAATACACGTCCGGCAACGACAAGATGCAGATGTGCTACGCCTTCGAATTCCTGGCGCCGGAACCGCTGACGCCCGAAGTCGTGCGCAACACCCAGAATGCCTTTGCAGCCGCCGCCCCCGAAGGCTGGGCCTGCTGGGCCTTTTCCAACCACGATGTCGTGCGCCATGTCAGCCGCTGGGGTGCCAGCGTGCTCGACCGCGACGCCTATGCCAAGATGATGGCGGCCCTGCTGCTCACCCAGCGCGGCTCGGTCTGCATCTACCAGGGTGAGGAATTGGGTCTGACCGAAGCCGACATCGCCTTCGAAGACCTGCAGGATCCCTATGGCATCCAGTTCTGGCCTGAGTTCAAGGGCCGTGACGGCTGCCGCACGCCGATGGTCTGGGACGACCACGCCACCCAGGCGGGTTTCTCGACAGCGGCCAAGACTTGGCTGCCCATCCCGGTCGAGCATGTGCTGAAATCCGTCAACACGCAGGTCGGCAGGCCGGAGACGGTGCTGGAGCAGTATCGCCGCTTCCTCGCCTTTCGCCGTCAGTATCCGGCCTTTGCCAAGGGCGACATCACCTTCCATGAAGCGAGCGACACGCGCCTTGCCTATACGCGCGCGCTCGGCAACGAGAAACTGCTCTGCGTCTTCAACATGAATGCCGAGTCTGCCGCGATCGCCTTGCCACAGGGAGAGTGGCTGGCGCTCGAGGGGCACGGCTTCGTCAGCAGCGTCAACGACAACAAGGTAGAATTGCCGGCCTGGGGCGCTTTCTTCGCGCGCCACGCCTGACAGGGGAGGAAGAGAAATGACGGGTCTGGTTCTGAAAGACATCCGCAAGGCCTATGGGCAGGTAAAGGTCCTGCACGGCATCGATCTGGAGATCAAGGAAGGCGAGTTTGTGGTCTTCGTCGGCCCGTCGGGCTGCGGCAAGTCCACGCTGCTGCGCATGATCGCCGGTCTTGAGGATATCACCAGCGGCGAGATGTATATCGACGGCCAGCTCGTCAACGATGTGCCGCCTTCCAAGCGCGGTATCGCCATGGTTTTCCAGTCCTATGCGCTTTACCCGCATATGACGGTTTACGACAACATGGCCTTCGGCATGCGCATTGCCGGCGAGAGCAAGGAAGAAATCGACCGTCGCGTCCGCTCGGCCGCCAATATCCTGCAGCTCGGCCCTTATCTCGACCGCCTGCCCAAGGCTCTGTCGGGCGGCCAGCGTCAGCGTGTCGCCATCGGCCGCGCCATCTGCCGCGACCCTAAGGTCTTCTTGTTCGACGAACCGCTGTCGAACCTCGATGCAGCGCTCCGGGTTGCGACCCGTATCGAGATCGCCAAGCTCAACGAGCAGATGGCCGACGCCACGATGATCTACGTCACGCACGACCAGGTCGAGGCTATGACTTTGGCAGACCGTATCGTGGTTCTCTCGGCCGGCAAGATCGAACAGGTTGGCCCTCCGCTCGAACTCTATGAGCGTCCGGCCAATCTCTTCGTCGCAGGCTTCATTGGTTCGCCCGCCATGAACATCATGCCGTCCACCATTATAGAGACCGGTGCCGTCACCCGCATCAAGCTCAAGGACGGCTCTGAAGTCGCCGTCGATATCGAGACGGCAGCCTCCGAAAAGGGCAAGACCGCAAGCTTTGGCGTCCGTCCTGAAGACCTTTCCATCGCAACGGGGGACCAATTCCTGTTCGAAGGCACGGTGTCGATCGTTGAGGGCCTTGGTGAAGTCACGCTTCTCTATGTTATGGGCCCGGTCGAGGAAGAACCGATTGTGGTCAAGCTCCCGGGCATCGTCGACGTGAAAAAGGGCCAGACTTTGCGCTTCTCTGCCGACCGGACGAAGCTCCATCTCTTCGACGCAGCTGGCCAGACCTACCGCCGCTAACCGTATTCAACTCTCCTGATTTGTTAAGCCCTCGTTATCCCTAGTGGTAACGGGGGCTTTTCGCAGCCATGTTCGGCATCGTGTGAAATACCGACTGTTAAGGTGTGACTGCTAGCTTTTTACCCATAACAAACGACAAAAAGACAAGGGTAGAACAATGAGAGCGGCAGGTGGCAATCACTTTCTGAAAAAGGAAGAATCCTTCATGTACGACCGGGAGAACCGGTACCGCATGGAAGACACCATGAATGCCGGGCGTCTCGAATATACCGAGAACGGCATGACCCACATGGCGGCGCGGCGCTGCGACGTCATTCGCATCTCGATGAGCGGCGCGGTGATCGCCCTGCTGACCCAAGTCAATCTCCCGAAGCAGTTCTATCTCGACATTCCGGACGCCCGTATCAACAAGGTTGGCGCAGTCCTGATGAAAACCTTCCCGAACAACACCGCGGAGATCCGCTTCCTGCGCCTGCTGACGCAGAAGGAACTCGACCGCATCTTCGTCTTCTCCACCCATCCGGCGCACAAGGACCGGGTTCTCGACGTCCGCAGCTGGTAATCAGGGCATTCGGATTTTTGAAGGCCGGTGGAGCGAAGGCTGCACCGGCCTTCAGCATTTCTGACTGGACATCGAATACAGGACCTTCGATCTTTCGCCCACATCAACGGGAGAACGAACATGTCCATTGAAAAGGTAGCTATTGTGACCGCCGGCGGAAGCGGCATGGGAGCTGCAGCAGCACGCCGACTGGCCGCCGACGGCTTCAAGCTTGCCATTCTCTCCTCCTCCGGAAAGGGCGAGGCACTGGCGGAAGAACTGGGCGGTTACGGAGTGACCGGCTCCAACCGCTCGGCGGAAGACCTTGCCCGCCTCATCGACGGCACCATGGAACGCTTTGGCCGTATCGACGTGCTAGTCAACAGCGCCGGCCACGGTCCGCGCGCGCAGATCCTAGAGATAACCGACGAGCAGTGGACGACCGGCATGGATGTCTACCTGCTCAACGTCATCCGCCCGACCCGCCTCGTCACGCCAATCATGCAGGCGCAAAAGTCCGGCACGATCATCAACATCTCCACCGCCTGGGCCTTCGAACCCTCGGCCATGTTCCCGACGTCTGCCGTTTTCCGCGCGGGCCTTGCCTCCTTCACCAAGATCTTTGCCGATACCTATGCGGGCGAAAACATCCGCATGAACAATGTTTTGCCCGGCTGGATCGATAGCCTGCCGGCGACCGAGGAACGGCGCGACGCGGTGCCGATGAAACGCTATGGCACCAGCGAGGAAATCGCCGCGACCATCGCCTTTCTCGCATCGGATGGCGCTGCCTACATCACCGGCCAGAACCTGAAGGTTGACGGCGGGCTCACTCGCCATGTCTGAGATCACCCTGAATGAAGCGGCGGAATGCTGTTTGTGACAACAAATCGCTCCGCGTAAACCACTTGGTTACCAAACTTCTTCATTCTTTAGGACCAGCGACAGGACAAAAAAGTCCTCTCCTGTCCCAGTAAAGCCGGCATTGACTGTCATGTGCCGGTTCCCAAGAGTTTGGTAAGCGAGTTCAGTATCATGGCGTCCTCGACCTCTCCGGTCTCCGGTGGCACTGCGTCCGCCGTCAAGAAGATGCAGTCGCGCAAGGTCAAGCGCGGCTCCAGCCTGCCGACGGTCATGGGCGTTACACTTGCCTGTCTCTTCTGGACGACCGCCAGTTTGGCCGTGTTCAAGGGGCTGGCCTCGTCGCCGATTGAGGCGCCGCTCTACAACGCTCACGTCCTGCCGAAGCCAAGTCTCGCCCTGGCGCAACCTCTGACACCGCAAGCGACGACGGCATCGTCAGGCGACTTCCACGCGCTCGAAACCATGCGGAAGCGATTCGCAGAAGCGGTCGCGGCAACCGACAGTCTAGGGCTCCTGATGCTGCCGACCGCTATGCGTCTGGCCGAGGTCGAGAAATCCGACCGCCTGCTTCTTGCTCGCATCGAGAGCTTCTCCGATCCGCAGGCAATGGCCGTGCTGCGCGAAGCGCTCGGCAAGTTCGAGGCCGAACGTCAGCAGGCGGCGCTGGCCGTCGCTACCCGCGATCGGCGCACAGGTGCGGACGATATCGTGCCGGTGGATCCCATCGTGACAGCCTCTCTTGCCCCGGCGTCAACGATCGCGCCGACTGCGCTCGGCTATGCCGCACCTCCAACGGCGGATGCGGTGATGGCGGCGACAGATCCCCGCGAGGAGCCGTTCCAGGAACTTCTATCGGAACCGCAGGCGAGTGAGCACGGCGACTTGCCGGACGACGGCCCGCTGCCGCAGGCAAAGCCCCGTGCGGCGGCAATCCCGGCGCCGGAGCCCCCCGTCGCGACCGCTCCGGAAAAGCCGAAGAGGAAGACGCTGGCCAATATGCTGGCCTATGCCAAGCCGGATAATCCGATCACCACGGATGACGGGGCAGGCGGACTTTTCAGCCGTAAGAACTCGCTTCCCGGTCCAGGTAGCCGCATCGCGGTCTATGTGATCGAGGATGCCACCGTTCATATGCCGAATGGCGAGAAGCTTCGCGCCCATTCCGGAAGAGCACATATGCGCGACAACCCGAAGTTTGTGCACATGAAGAACCAGGGTCCGACCCCGCCAAACGTCTACAAACTGCGGATGCGTGAAGCCCGATTCCATGGTGTTGAGGCGATCCGCATGACCCCGGTCGGCGACGCGAAGATGTACAATCGCGATGGCTTCCTCACCCATACCTATCTGCTGCGCAAACGCGGAGACAGTTCGGGCTGCGTTGTGTTTGAGGACTACAATCGCTTCCTGAATGCCTTCAAGCAGGGTCAGGTCAACACGTTGATCGTGGTGCCCTCGCTGCGGGAACTGCCGAAATACACCGCAATGCTTTGACGCAAGCGCATAGATCGAAGGCCTGCGAGGTTCTGCTTCGGAGGCCTTTTGTGTTGCGCGCCTTATGATCCTGAGACCGAGGGTCGATTAGGCGATGAGGCTTCTAGCGCGAAGGGTGAAGGCCGGCGGATGCAGCCGGCCCCATGCCCGTTGCCTCTGCAGGATCAGAATTCCTGCCAATCCTCCTTGAGAGCCGTATTGCCCTGAACGGACATCGGCCGTGCCGCGGGCCGACGCTCGCTTTGCGCCGCGGGCGGCGCGTGTCTCACTGGTGCAGAGGGCTTGCGGGCCGAACCGGAATAGTGGTGGCCGAGCGAGAACCGGGCGATGAACTGGCGGAGCCTTTCGGTCTCGTTGGCAAGCGTGGCGCTGGCGGCGTTGGATTCTTCCACCATCGCTGCGTTCTGCTGCGTCACCTGATCCATCTGGTTGACTGCGGAGTTCACCTCCGAAAGCCCCGTCGCCTGTTCCCGGGCAGAGCTTGCGATCGCCTGCATGTGGTCGTTGACGGCAATGATGTTTTCCTGGATCGTCTTCAGAGCCTCGCCGGTCTCGCTGACCAGCTTCACCCCGTTTTTCACTTCTTCCGAGGAATTGCGGATCAGTTCCTTGATTTCCTTCGCTGCCTGGGCGGAACGTTGCGCGAGCTCGCGCACTTCCTGAGCGACGACGGCGAATCCCTTGCCCGCTTCACCGGCGCGGGCCGCTTCCACCCCGGCGTTCAGGGCCAGCAGGTTGGTCTGGAAGGCGATCTCGTCGATCACCCCGATAATGTTGGAGATCTGGTTGGACGACTGTTCGATCCGAGCCATCGCGCCGACGGCCTCGGCGACGATCTCGCCCGATCGAGCGGCACTGGTATCGGCCAGCTGGGTCGACGTGCGGGCCTCTTCTGCGCGCTTGGACGCATTGTTGACGTTGACCGTGATCTGGTCGAGCGCCGCCGCCGTCTCTTCCAGCGAGGCCGCCTGCTGCTCTGTCCGCTTCGACAGGTCTTGGGCGCTGTGGCTGATCTCACGAGTTCCGCTGTCGATCTGGTCGGTCGATTTGGCAACGGCTCCGAGCGTCGAGCCGAGCTGTGTCAGCGCTTCGTTGAGGTTGGTGCGCAGGGCTTCGAAATCCGGCGCGAACGGTCGGTCGACCGTGAAGCTGACATCGCCGCCGGCCATCTTCATGAGGGCGTCGCCGATCGTATCGACGGCATGAACGCGTTCGGTCACATCCGTTGCGAACTTCACCACCTTGGCCACACGGCCCCGATCATCGAGCATCGGGTTGTAGGAGGCGTTGATGACTACCTTTTTGCCGCCCTTGCCGTAGCGTGTGAATTCGGCCGCCTGAAACTTTCCGGCACGAAGCTGTTTCCAGAACTCCTGGTAATCGTTCGTCCGGCTGTATTCAGGATCGACGAACATGCTGTGATGCTTGCCCTTGATCTCGTCCATGCGGTAGCCGAGCGCATTCAGGAAATTGTCGTTCGCAGTGACCACCTCGCCATCAGGCGTGAATTCGATGATGGCCTGGACGCGACTGATTGCGACCATCTGGTTCTGGTAGTCGAGATTTTGCAGACGCGCGCTGGCATTGGCCCATTCAACGACGAAACCCGTTGTTTTCGAGCCGCTCTTTAAGGGAGTCACGATCAGGTCAAAGGCATGATGGCCGACCCAGATCGTGGCTTTATGCTGCACTTTCAGGCTGGCCAGCATATTGCGCTGGTGCGACGGGTTTTTGTGGAAGATGTCGATGTTGCTGCCGATCAGCTTGGCATACTCGAAGCGCGGCAATTCTTTCTTCAGGTCGGCTTCGGCTTCCTGAAGCATCTCTTTCACGGCGGCGTTCATGTAGCGGATGTTCAGCTTCTCGTCGGCGATCATGATTTTGGCGGTGATCACTTCAAGGGACTCGAGCTGCGCCTTTGTGTTGTATGACTGTCCAAACATTCTGTCCTGGTCCTTTTTGCCAGTTTTGCGAGTAGAGCTCCGCTCCTCCGGAACGAAGGTAGACAAAAGACAGAATTTCTCGAAGATGGGTTGGGTTTGTATATCTTCTTGATTCTGTTGGCTTTTATTTGAGGGGATCGTACATATTAGCCGTTGCGAATGCGTTAATCAGTCTCATGCTTCGATATCTCGATACATGTTGCGAACAAAAAGGCCGCGATTGCTCGCGGCCTGGCTGTAGTCAAAATTCGCGTCGGTTTCAGAACAGAACGCTGGCGCCCCGATCCGCAGGACCTGCAAGGCGCCGGAAGCTCGCAAAGAGTTCGCGGCCCATGCCGAATTCGTTTGCATCCAGATCGGTTGTGGCATTGTCGCGGCCAGCGAAATCGACGGCGTCGACCAGAACTTCGAGCGTGCCGGCAATGGCATCCAAGCGCACCATATCGCCATCCCGGATCTTGGCGATGGGTCCGCCATCCACCGCCTCCGGTGTCACGTGGATCGCCGCCGGCACCTTGCCGGATGCGCCGGACATGCGGCCATCGGTCACCAGCGCGACCTTGAACCCACGATCCTGCAGCACGCCAAGCGGTGGCGTCAGACGGTGCAATTCCGGCATGCCATTGGCTTTCGGCCCCTGGAAGCGCACGACGGCAATGAAATCGCGGTCGAGTTTGCCTGCCTTGAACGCATCCTGCAGTTCCTGCTGGTCGTGAAAGACGATCGCCGGCGCTTCGATGACGTGACGCTCGGGCTTCACCGCCGAGATCTTGATCACGGCCTTGCCGAGATTGCCGGTGAGCATCTTCAGGCCGCCATTCGACTGGAACGGCTTGTCGATGGTGGTCAGCACCTTCGGATCTGCACTCACGTCGGATGCCGGCTCGCGCGAGACCGTGCCGTCCTCGGAGAGCTTCGGATCGATCGTATAGGCTGCAAGACCCTGCCCATAGACGGTCCGCACGTCGTCGTGCAGGTAGCCGGCTTTCAAGAGCTGCTTGATCAGGAAACCCATCCCCCCGGCCGCATGGAAATGGTTCACGTCGGCAAGGCCGTTCGGGTAGACGCGTGCCAGCAACGGCACGATATCCGAGAGTTCCGAGATATCCTGCCAGGTGAGTTGTATCCCGCCGGCGCGCGCCATGGCGATCAGGTGGATTGTGTGATTGGTGGAACCACCTGTGGCGTGCAAGCCGACGACACCGTTGACGATCGAGCGCTCGTCAATCATCTCTCCGGCCGGGGTGAATTCGTTGCCAAGCGCCGTTATCGCAAGCGCGCGCTTGGCGGCTTCCTTGGTCAGCGCATCACGCAGCGGCGTGCCCGGATTGATGAACGATGCGCCGGGCATATGGAAGCCCATGATCTCCATTAGCATTTGGTTCGAATTGGCCGTGCCGTAGAAGGTACAGGTGCCAGGACCGTGATAGGATTTCGATTCCGCTTCGAGCAGTTCTGCGCGACCGACCTTGCCTTCTGCATAGAGTTGACGGATGCGCGACTTCTCGTCGTTCGGCAGGCCTGTGGTCATCGGGCCGGCGGGAATGAAGATCGACGGCAGGTGGCCGAAGGTCAGAGCCGCGATCATCAGGCCCGGCACGATCTTGTCGCAGACACCGAGATAGACTGCGGCATCGAACATGTTGTGCGACAGACCGATACCGGCCGCCATGGCGATCGCATCGCGCGAAAAGAGGGAGAGTTCCATGCCGGGCTGGCCCTGAGTGACCCCGTCACACATTGCCGGAACCCCGCCGGCGACCTGTGCAACTCCACCCGCTTCAGACGCGGCCTTGCGGATCAGCGCCGGATAGGTCTCGAAGGGCTGATGGGCCGAGAGCATGTCGTTATAGGCGGTGATGATGCCGAGATTGGGTACCACATCGCCGGCGAGCGCCGCCTTCTCGGAGGGGGAACAGACGGCAAAGCCATGGGCGAGATTGCCGCAGGAGAGAGTGGAGCGGTGTACGCCCTTGGAGATCGCGCGGCGCGTCCGGTCGAGATAGGCCTCGCGCGTCGGCTTGGAACGCTCAACGATCCGCTTGGTGATGGCTTCGATTCGGCTGTCTGCACTCATCGGATTTCGCTCCTCTAAAAGCGCGCATCAGCTCACGCCGCGCGCAGGGCCTCCCGGGCCCGGACATCAGGTTCTTGCGCATCAGGCCAGCCGTGATCGGTCACGGCACGGCGAAGGGTCACCGGTTCAGGGTGCCCAGTAGATCTCAGGCGTTGTCGCGGCCCGTTCCAGCACCGCGCGGATCGGCATTTCCGCCGCGTCTGTGCCGGAAATTGCCTTGTCCAGCACGCTCTTCTTTTCCGCGCCCTCGATATGGACGATCAGCAGGCCGGCATCTTGCAGCGCAGAGAAGGAGAGCGTCAATCGCGCTTCCCCGGCACCCGGTGCCTCCATGGTCATGACGCGGCGAGGCAGGGAAAGGTCCAGTGCGGCGGCGAGGTGATCGCCACCGGGGAAGAAGGAGGCCGTATGGCCATCCGTCCCCATGCCGAGGATCACAACATCGAACGGCCCCGTCATGCCCGGAATGATGCCGGAAGCCGTGATCGCCGCCTCTTCGATGGTCGCCTCGGGCCGGTACAGCGGTACGAACTGCGCCATCGCGGCGGCGTTCTTGAGAAGATGTGTCTTCACCAGCAGATGGTTGGAGCGCGGATTGTCCTCCGGCACGAAGCGTTCGTCGACCAGTGTCACCTTGATCTTCGGCCACTCGATATCCCGGGTAGAGAGTGCTTCGAAGAAAGCCTTTGGTGTCGATCCGCCGGAAACGGCGAGCGTGGCTTCCCCGCGGGCAGATAAAGCCGCCGAAAGAGCCGCCGCCACGCGATCGGCGAGAGCCTCGGCAAGCGCCGGGGCAGTCTCGAAACTGTGCATCTGATGCCCCATCTCCCCGGCCTCAGTCGTTTTCGTGCCAGGTGCGACCGTCACGCTCGATGAGCGCGATGGCCTGGCTCGGACCCCAGGTGCCGGACGTGTACCCTTGAGCCTTCTGGCCAATTTCTTCCCAAGCTTTCAGGATCGGGTCGCACCACTTCCAAGCCGCTTCCACTTCGTCGCGGCGCATGAAGAGCGTCTGGTTCGAACGGATGACGTCCATCAGGAGGCGCTCGTAGGCATCGGGATTGCGTACGTCGAAGGCCTGGGCAAAGCTCATGTCAAGAGAGACATGGCGCAGGCGCATACCACCCGGGCCCGGATCCTTGATCATCAGCCACTGCTTGACGCCTTCATCCGGCTGCAGGCGGATGACCAGTTTGTTGGCTTCGATCCGGCCGGCGCTCTCGCCAAAGATCGAATGCGGGATCGGCTTGAAGGCAATGACGATCTCCGACATGCGGGCGGCAAGACGCTTGCCCGTGCGCAGGTAGAAGGGAACGCCGGCCCAGCGCCAGTTGTTGATCTCGGCCTTGATGGCGACGAAGGTTTCTGTGTCGGATACTGCGCCCAGCTCTTCCTGGTAACCGTTGACAGCACCACCTGCAGAGGCGCCAGCGCGATACTGGCCGCGCACCGTCTGCTTCTCCACATTCGCAGGCGTGATCGGCTTCAGCGACCTGAGCACCTTCAGCTTTTCGTCACGAACAGCCTCGGCGTCGAGGGAGGACGGTGCTTCCATCGCCACGAGGCAGAGAAGCTGCAGGATATGGTTTTGCACCATGTCACGCAGCGCGCCGGCCTTGTCGTAATAGGTGACGCGGCCTTCCAGACCGACAGATTCTGCGACCGTGATCTGCACGTGGTCGATATGGGCGGAGTTCCACAGCGGCTCGTAAAGGGCATTGGCGAAGCGCAGTGCCATCAGGTTCTGCACCGTTTCCTTGCCGAGATAGTGGTCGATACGGAAGATCTGGTCTTCCTTGAAGACCTTGCCGATCGTGTCGTTCAGCGCTTGGGCCGAGGCGAGGTCGCGGCCGATGGGCTTTTCGACGACGATGCGCGTCGACTTGGTGATCAGCTTGTGGTCGCGGATCTTGTCGGCGATGTCACCGAAGATCGAGGGCGATACGGCGAGATAGAAGGCACGCACCGTATCCTTGCCAGTATCCAGCAGCTTCTTGAGATCGTCCCAGCCCTGATCGGATTTGGCATCGACCGAGACATAGTAAACGCGCCCGAGAAACTTAGCGACCTCAGACTCTTCCAGCTCTTCCGCCTTCAGATGCTCCTTGAGGGCTGCAAGCGTATAGTTGCGGTACTCTTCGTGCGTCATGGCGGTGCGCGAGGCGCCGATTACGCGGGTTGGCTCCGTAAGTTGCCCGGCCAGTTGGCGATGATAGAGCGCGGGCAAAAGCTTGCGTTCGGCCAAGTCGCCGGTCCCGCCGAAGACGACGTAGTCAAAGGGTTCCACAGGGATGATCTGGCTGCTCATGCGGCATCTCTCGTTCGCAAATTCGTTGGACAGGTTCTAATCTAATCGATTTAAAAAAGCCACCCTGCGGCCAGGGATTTTGTCGATCCATGCCGTCGAAAGGATGAACAAAGCCTTGTCTGCGACACTCGATCGCGGCTCGGATTCAGAATCGATCCCGAAGGGCATACCAGGTGAGCGCCAGGAAGAGCAGGGGCTTTCTCAGCCGCGCGCCTCCGGGGAACGGGGAGATCTTCAGATCCTTGAGCACGTCCAACTCGCTGGCATTGCCGGCAATCGTGTCCGCATACATCTTGCCGGAATAGTTCGACAGCATCACGCCATGGCCGGAATAGCCGGCAAGCGAAGTGACACCTGGCAGGACCTCGCGGGCAAACGGTTTGCGCGGCATCGTGATCCCGACAGAGCCGCCCCATGCATGGGTCATCTCCACGGATGCGAGCGCAGGATAAATCTCCGCGATTTGCCGGCGAATATGGCTCGAAATATCGCGCGGGCTGTCAGAGGTATAGGCCTCGCGTCCGCCGAACAGCAGCCGTCCATCCCGTGTCTTGCGGAAGTAGCGCACGACAAAGCGGCTATCGGCAACCGCTTCCGATCCCGGCAAAACTTGCGGGAACTTTTCGAGCGGCACCGTCGCGCCGATGAAGGAGCGGATCGGCATGACATGGGCTGCCGTCACCGGCTCGAGATTGCCGATATAGGCGTTGGTCGCGATCAGCACGCGGTCCGCAGTGATCGTGCCCCTAGCCGTGTCGATGAAAGTCTTGCCGCCCATCTGACGAATGGCGCTGGCCGGCGTCATTTCGTGGATCTTTGCACCGGCAGAGGCGGCGACGCGCGCCAATCCCACCAAGAGCTTCAGCGGATGGATGTGGCCGGTGCCGGCGTCGCGCACGCCGTAATGATAGCGCGTCGATCCCAACCGCGCCTGCGTCTCTTCCCGGTCCATGAAAGAGACATGCGGATAGCCGTAGCGCTCGGCCATGACGTCCGCGTCATGCCGGTAATCCTTTTCCCAGCCGCGCTTGTGCGCGACATTCATCTGGCCGGGCATGTACTCGATGTCGATGGCGTGCTGCTCGGCGAAATCCAGGAGATATCGCTTGGCGTTTTCCGCGAGGTCGAACAGCGCCTTCGATCGCTCGAACCCCAGTTCCTCCTCCAGTTCGGCGGGCCAGGCGCGCTGGCCGGTGCCGAGCTGTCCGCCATTGCGGCCGGAGGCGCCGTCGCCGAAGCGGCTGCCCTCGATCAGGACGACAGAGACGCCGAGACGGGCGAGATTGAAAGCGGCCTGCAGGCCGGTGAAGCCGCCACCGATGATGGCGACGTCAGCGGAAACCGAGCCGTCAAGGGCCGGGTAGTCCGGCCGCTCGCCGACACTGGCCTGATACCAGGATATTCCTGGGGCGATCGGGCTTTGCCAGGTCATGCTGTGCTTCTCATACGTTCAAGAGGAGGAATTCCCGTTCCCACGGGCTGATCACCTGCATGAAGGTCTCAAACTCGCCGCGTTTCACACCGGCATAGAGCCCTATGAACTCGCGACCGAAGACATCAAGGAAGTCCGGCTCGCTCTCCATGAGCGAGACCGCTTCCAGGAGACCGCGCGGAAGGTCCACCGAACCCTCATTCTCGGAACCCTCGGCGGCGGCAGTCGGCTCGATTTCCTTGATGATGCCGAGATAGCCGCAGGCGAGCGAGGCCGCCAGCGCGAGATACGGATTGGCATCCGAACTCGGCAGACGGTTTTCGACACGCCGGGCCGCCGCATCCGACACCGGCACGCGAAACGCCGTCGTGCGGTTGTCATAGCCCCAGGCATTGTTGACGGGCGCCGCCATGTCAGGCGTCAGGCGGCGATAGGAATTGACGTATGGTGCAAGCATCGCCAACGCACTCGGCACATATTTCTGCATGCCGCCGATGAAGTGGAAGAACTCCTGCGAGGCCGAACCATCCGGCTTCGAAAAGACATTTTTCCCGGTCTTGATATCGACCACCGACTGGTGGATGTGCATGGCCGAACCTGGCTGACCCTGCATCGGCTTTGCCATGAAGGTGGCGTAGATGCCGTGCTTGAGCGCCGCCTCGCGGATCGTTCGCTTGAACATGAAGACCTGGTCGGCAAGCTCAATCGGATTGCCATGGCGCAGGTTGATTTCCAGCTGTGCCGGGCCTTCCTCGTGAATAAGGGTATCGATCTCGAGACCCTGCTTTTCCGAGAAGTGGTAGATGTCGTCGATCAATTCGTCGAATTCGTTGATGCCGGCGATCGAGTAGCCTTGACCGCCCACGATCGAACGGCCCGAGCGCCCTTTTGGGGGATGAAGGGGATAGTCCGGGTCGTCGTTCATCGCCACGAGATAGAATTCGATCTCCGGCGCGACGACCGGCTTCCAGCCCTTCTCCTCATAAAGACGAAGCACGTTTTTCAGGACGTTGCGCGGCGTATAGGAGACGTTCTCGCCATCGACATTGACGATGTCGCAGATCACTTGCGCCGTCGGGTCCGTCTCCCACGGCACCACGGAGAGCGTCGAAAGATCGGGCACCAGCTTCAGGTCGCTATCGCGCGGCTCATAGCGGAAGTTCTCCGTCTCATCAGGATATTCGCCTGAGATCGTGTGGCGATAGAGCGCCGAGGGCAAAGCGAGCGACGTGTTCGACGTGAACTTCGACGACGGCATCATCTTGCCGCGTGGCACGCCGGCCAGGTCAGGCGTAATGCACTCGATATCCTCGATGCCGCGGGCTCTCAGCCAGCTCGCAGCCTCCTTCCAATTGGAGACTCCACGCTTCGATCCAGGGTCCGGCGGAATGCTCGCCTTCTTGGAGGTCACGTTGGAGGGTCTCTTCATCGGTTTCTTCGGAGGCATGTCTCACCAGTTGGTTGTTGGTGAGTTCCATCATAGCCAGACTTTCCCCGATGGCGAGGGGGAAGCGTTGACTTTGATCATAAGTTTGTCGAGACAGGCGGCAATTGGACAGGAGACGTGGCATGGCCATGACCTATGACACCGTCATTATCGGAGCGGGTGCAGCCGGGATGATGGCCGCCTTTACAGCAGGTCGGCGCGGTCGCTCCGTCCTCGTGCTCGACCACGCTAAAGCTCCGGGCGAAAAAATCCGCATTTCCGGCGGTGGCCGATGCAACTTCACCAACATACATGCCAGCCCGAAGAACTACCTGTCGCAGAACCCGCATTTCGCCAAGTCTGCGCTCGCCCGCTACACGCCTGCCGATTTCATCGCGCTCGTCGACAAGCACAAGATCGCCTGGCATGAAAAGACGCTTGGGCAGCTCTTTTGCGATGACAGCGCCAAGGACATCATCCGTATGCTGCTCGACGAGATGCGTGCGGCTGATGTCGAACTGAGACTGTCCTGTGAGATCTCCGAGGTCGTCAAAGGGATCGATGGTTTCCGCTTGCAGACGACCGATGGCCTGGTCATCGGCCGCACTCTGATGGTCGCCTCCGGCGGTAAGTCGATCCCTAAAATGGGCGCCACCGGCTTTGCCTATCGCATCGCCGACCAGTTTGGTCTCTCCGTCACCGAAACAAGGCCGGCACTCGTGCCGCTGACGCTGGAGCCGAACCTGCTCGCGTCCCTGTCCGATCTTTCCGGCGTTGCCGTCGATGCCGACATCGCTCAGGGCAAGACGCATTTCCGCGAGGCCATGCTCTTTACCCATCGCGGCCTCTCGGGCCCCGCCATCCTGCAGATCTCCAGTTATTGGCGTGAGGGCGACGAGATCGTGCTGTCGCTCGAGCCGGAGCGGGACTTTGCCGACATCCTGAGGTCAGCCAAGCGCGACAACGGCCGTCAGCAGGTGCAGACGATTTTGGCCCAGTATTTGCCCAAGCGTCTCGCCCAGTATTTGGCGGAAACGCACAAGCTTGGGCGTCCGCTCGCCGATCTCCCCGACAAGGCTCTTGTGGCGCTCGCCGACCAAATCCGCGGCTGGCGCCTGAAGCCCGCCGGCTCCGAAGGATACCGCACGGCGGAAGTGACCCTAGGCGGTATCGACACCCGACACCTCGATAGCCGAACGCTGCAGGCGAAGGACGTGCCCGGCCTCTTCTTCATCGGCGAGTGCGTGGACGTCACCGGCTGGCTCGGCGGCTACAATTTTCAATGGGCCTGGGCCTCCGGTCATGCGGCGGGCGAAGGCGTCTGAACTTTT
This sequence comes from Rhizobium glycinendophyticum, assembly GCF_006443685.1. Taxonomy (NCBI): domain Bacteria; kingdom Pseudomonadati; phylum Pseudomonadota; class Alphaproteobacteria; order Hyphomicrobiales; family Rhizobiaceae; genus Peteryoungia; species Peteryoungia glycinendophytica. The sequence goes on from NZ_VFYP01000001.1 coordinate 639,770, forward strand.
CGCCCGTTAGGGGCAAGCTTCGGGGGGTAATTCAGAACTTGTTAACATGCGTCGGCCATCCTGACTGAATGCCGGCATGCAAACGAAGCCGCGACATGAGGTCAGGCCGGCGAGCCGAAAGGCATGTTCTCGTCACGGACCGTTTCAAGGATTGCATGGATGACCCCTGAAAACCGCAAGCCCCGCGCCATTGCCATCGCCGTTAGCCGCCGGCAGGATGAAGAACGCAGCAGTCTCCGCGCATTTCTGATCAGCACCCTGTTTGCTGCAAGCATGCTGGCAACCCTTGCCACCGGTCTTCTTCTCGGCTGAACCGCTGAAACCGGAGCGACTCGAGCCGGAGCGCCTGTCTCTGTGCCCGATTTCCAATGGGCGGATCGGGCTTGCCGCGCTATCGGCGGATGTCTGTCCCTGCCATGGGATCCACCAGATCAGTTGAGGTCCAGCCTTTAGCTGTCGCTGTTTAACCTGGTCTTGATACTTTTCGCGCAATCCTCGTCATCGGAGTGGAGTAACGCCCATGCGGAGAAACCCGCATGGCAATCAAGGGATGTGCCGGAAAATGCCGGTCTCTTCCCGTCATGGGGGATGCGTTTTGATCGATCAGATACTGTCCAGATTTTCGATTTCGACCAAGGTCATGGCCTTCGTGCTGCCCTTTGTTCTGTCGATCACTGCTGTTGGCCTCATGGGGCTCTATGCCTCCGGTCTGCTGCAGCAGCGAATGGAGATCTCCAACGGTACTATGCGTTCGCTGAACGGTTTCCGCAGCGTCAATGCCGCCATGACCCGCTTCCTGAACGAGACGTCTGAAGAAACCCGCACTGCCGTCGTCTCGCAACTCGACGTCCAGCAGGCGACACTGAAGGACAATATTGCCGAGATCGGTGAAGGTGGCATGGGGCGCAACTTCCTTGACGAAGCGATTGCCGGCACTGGCGCGATCAATCAGAAGATCGATGCGCTGTGGCAATTGCACCAGTCGGAGGTGCAGACGGCTGCCGCCATTCAGGAGCATCTGAAAGGTCTGATGGCCCAGCAGATCCGCGTTGCCGACGAAGCGCAGAAGCTGCAGCGCGCCGTGGTCAGCGGTGAAGGTGATGCCAAGGCGGCATTGCGCGAAGCCGACCGTCTGGCGGCTGCCGGCACGCAGCTTGCCGAATTCACTCGCGGTTATTTTGCAGCCGGCCTTCCCGAAGCGCAGGTCCCCTATCTGCAAAAACAGCTACCTGAACTGGTCAAGACGCAGCGCAAGATCGCCAATGCCCTGCCGGCCAAACTGAAGCCTATGGGGAAAGATTTTCAGGCCGCCATCAACGATCTGAAAAAGCAGATTGCGACCGGTGACACGAGCCTGGAGGCAGGTCGCGCGCTCGGTTCCATCGTCGCCCGTTTCCGCGGCTTTGCCGCAACCTTGGAGCAGGGCGCAAAAGAGAAATACGCGTCATCGGTCGAGAAATTTTCCACTGTCGAGACGGGCGCCGTCCAGGCCGATGACGTCCAGACCGGTAGCCGTATGCTGGTCGCTGACGTCTATGACCTGCGCCTCGTCGCTGCCAACTTCCTTAATGTGAAGGACGACAAGAGCCGCGAGCCCCTGCTGCGGCAGATCAAGCTTGTCGGCGACAACCTCGTCGTGCTCGGCGGCAGCATTGCTGACAAGGCCTTTTACGAGAGCCTGACGGGCGCAATCCAGCCGCTGCTGGCCTCGCTGACCAGCGATTCAGAGACGCTGGTCAAGACCAGCAGTGCCCGCGCGGAAAGCTTCGCTGATGCGAGCCGCACCATGGATGCGATATGGGCCTCGCTCACCTCCTTTGCCGACCTGCAGAAGGATGCAGCCGGCACCGAACGCCAGGAAGCAAACCGCCTGTCGATCGGCACAACCATCGCCGGTGTGATCCTCGCCATCATCGGTGGCTTTGCTTTGGTGCTGACCCTGCAGCGCCCGATCGCACGCATCACTGCCACCATGCAGCGTCTGGCCGAAGGTGACCTCGAAGCCGGCATTGCCGGTGACAAGCGTGGCGACGAAATTGGTGCGATGGCGCGCGCACTCGGCGTCTTCAAGACCAACGCCCATACCAAGATCGAGATCGAAATGCAGCGCCAGCGCGAGCAGATCGAGGCGGAGGCCGAGCGGCGGCGCAATGACGAGGAAAAGCAGGCTCTGGACCGCCAGATCGAGCATGCCGTCGGCAAGCTTGCCCAGGCGCTGGAACGGCTCGCCGTCGGCGACATCTCCTTCGAGATCGAGGATCGTTTCCACGGCCGCCTCGAACAACTGCGCACCGACTTTAACCTGTCGCTCGCCCGCCTGCGCGACACCATGCACCAGATCTCCGGCAATGTGGACCAGATCCAGAACAACGGCCGGCAGATGGCGCAGTCGGCGCTCGACCTTGCCCGCCGCACCGAACAGCAGGCCGCCTCGCTAGAGGAAACGGCCGCTGCCGTCGACGAAATCACCGCTGCCGTCCGCTCCTCCTCGGAGCGCGCCGAACAGGTGAACGGCGTCGTGCGAGAAGCCAAGAAGAACGCCGACGAATCCGCCGTCGTGGTCGGTAGCGCGATTTCGGCCATGGGCCGGATCGAGGACGCCTCCCGCCAGATCTCCAACATCATCGGCGTCATCGACGAAATCGCCTTCCAGACGAACCTCCTGGCCCTTAACGCCGGCGTCGAAGCCGCCCGCGCTGGCGAAGCCGGCAAGGGCTTTGCGGTCGTTGCCCAGGAAGTCCGCGAACTCGCCCAGCGCTCCGCCAATGCGGCGAAGGAAATCAAGGGCCTGATCAACCGATCGGCAACCGAAGTGGCAAGCGGTGCAACCCATGTCCAGCAGACCGGCGAGGTCCTGTCGCGCATTGGCACCCAGATCTCGGCGATCAGCGAGCATATCGAAAAGATTGCCGAGACCAGCCGCGAACAGTCCGGCGCACTGCAGGAAGTGAACGGCGCCGTCGGCCGCATGGACCAGATGACTCAACAGAACGCCGCGATGGTGGAAGAGGCGACGGCGGCCACGCAGGATCTGTCGATGCAGACCGATGCGCTGCGCGATCTCCTGCAGCAGTTCCGCATCGAGGCGGATCGGGGGCAGGGAGCGGTCAGAGCTGCGTAAGCAGAGATTTCCGCAACAGGAATAGAGAAGAGTCCGGTGACGTCACCGGGCTCTTCTGCATTTACCTGCAGGTATGCGGTGCAGCGGCCGCGTGAGAACGTCCGGCTGGCTCGCAGGTCGCGGCTCTCACCCTGGAGAGCCAGTGATCAAGATGCGACCAGTTCCAATGCAGTCGGAAAGACCACGGCTCCGAATACTGCCGGTAGAAGTCATCTTCATCCTTGGCGCTGTAAGCCCGCGACGCTTTCTGCAGAAAAAGAAAGGCCAGGATCATGGAATGTTCGGTCATCAAAAAGCTCCTCGTCAATGTCTCGACTTGAGAGGCTATCGATCAAATTTAGCTGTATAAACCGGCAATTTTGCAGTATGTTTTTCAGTCATGAAAGATATCGCTTGGGACGCTTATCAGATTTTCATCGTGATTGCCCGCCAGGGCGGTTTAACAGCTGCCGCTGATGTCACGGGCATGAGCCCCGCAACACTAGGTCGGCGCATGGTCGACCTTGAGCAGCGGCTGGGCCGCGAACTCTTCCTGCGCAGCCAAACCGGATATCGCCTGACGCCCGACGGAGGGCAGCTGCTGGAGCAGTTGTCCGAGCTTGAGGCGGCGTCGCGCAAGGTCGAGGAATGGCGGCGTGGCACAGTCGGGCAAGCCTTGGTGCGCATCAGTCTCGGTACCTGGATCGCCTGGCTCGTAGCGCAGAACATGCACGCGATTCGCACTGACCGGGATGCTTTCCGTATCGATCTGAATATCGCCGAGCAGCGGGCACGTCTGGCCCACCGCGAAAGCGATATCGGCATCCGCGCTTTCGAGCCGGAGGAGGCGAACCTAGCGTCCGTCGCCGCAGGCGAGGTGGCTTATGCAGCCTATCGCGCCAGCAATCGTGACTGGATCGGCGCCGAGCCGTGGCTGGCTGTGGATACGGAAAATGCAGTCTCGAACTATCTACGGTGGCCGCACGAAAACAAGCCGGACCGGATCGTCACTACCGTCAACCGTCCGCGCTCGCTGCGCGATCTTGTCAGGGCCGGAGCCGGTATGGCGATCTTGCCTTGCTTCGTCGGGGACCTTGATCCAACCCTTGAGCGGAGTGGCGAAGAGATCGTAGCGCTCCGTCACCGGCAATGGATCGTGATGAACAACGATGACCGCCATCGCCGCGAGATTCGCACGGTTGTCGACCGCATGGCAAAGCTGCTCTCCGCACACAAGGACCTGTTCGCAGGGCGTCGACCGAGCAAGACGAGCTAGGACCGCGTTTCCACGTCTCGTGTGCAGATATAGAAAAAGTGAAAAATGGTACGGTTGGGGGGTCTCGAACCTCCGACCTCAGGTGCCACAAACCTGCGCTCTAACCAACTGAGCTACAACCGCACATGACCGCGTCGCTGACGCCGTCGAGGGGTCACATACGAGCAGTCGGATTTTTTTTCAAGCCCTTTCTGCGGATCATGCAAAATGCGCTTGGATAGACAAAGGGCCAGGCTTGAAAGCCCGGCCCTCTGTTCTGGGAGGATCTTGCGTCAGAAGACGGGATCAGGCGGCCTTGAAGGTGGAAGCGGCCTTTTCAGCGGCTTCCTTGCCCGGCTTGACGACGGATTCGGCAACCTTCTTTGCGGTTTCCTGGATGGACTTGGCCTGTTCGATCGTCACTTCAGCCTGCTTGCGGATGAAGGACGTCTGGAGTTCAAAAAGTTCGGCAACCGACTTGACGCCGAGCAGGGCTTCGAGATGCGAGAGCGAATGCTCCGTGTTGGTGCGCAGTGCGTCGATCGCCTTGAGGCCCAGCTCGACGGTGCCGGCCTGGGCGGTCTGCACGGTGGCTTCAACGGTCTTGGTGGCTTCTTCGGTCGCAGCCTTCATCTTGGCATAGGCTTCCTTCGACTGGGCAGCGCCCTTTTCGGCGAAGTCGCGAAAGCTTTCCTGCATCTTGGAAGGATCGAAGGTCGAGAAGGAGAACATATCCTTGGTGTTCATGGCGTATTTCCTCTTGTTCGGTGGGGCCGTGCGGGCCGCTCGTACATGCATGAGGACTATATAGCACCGTTTATGGTGCGTTGCAACATCATTGTGCAGTGCACAATTAGAAAAGCTGCATGTGGGCAACTCTGGCCGGTTAACCTTATCGACCGAAACAAGGGACACTTTCTGGACCCAAAGGCCCTCCCTAGCTATTAAAAATCTGTTAATTTGCCTTTTGAGGCCATGACGTGACAGGTTCAGCAATGCCCGCCCAGTATCCCTTCATCGACGTCGCCGTGCATGATCTGATCCGCCCGAGGCTTGCCCAGGGCGAGGCGCTCGTGCTGTTTTCGCCGTCGCTCGATCGGGTTCTGTGGTGCAATGGTGCGGGTGCGCGCTTCTTCGGTCAGGCTTCTATCTACGATTTTCTGGAGGAGGGCCCCGACCGCAGCGACGTGACCTTCCGTCAGATCGATGCCGCTGCACGCCAGTTGGCGAACACCGGCGACAGCCGCAGCCTGATGCTGCGCGTCACCTCGGGCTTTCAGAAGCTGCCGGTCACGGCTGCCGTTGAGCGCGTGGAGATCCGCGCCGCCGATCCCGTTGTCCTTCTGGCCGTGCCGTCCCTCACGAAGGGTCGCCCTGGTCTGGCCGAGCGCGCTCAGGACCTGATGAGCGGCTTCGATGATCCGGATACCCATATGGCGGTTCTCGATGCGGAAGGAACCGTCGTCGCCGGTTCCGCCGACTTTGCCCGTCTGGGCGTAACGGCTGCCACCGCGCGCATGCTGATCAATCTTGTCGAGGCCGATGCCGACCGCCTGGTTAAGCGTCCCATCCCGACGGGTCGGGGGTATTTGCCGGCTGCAATCGGCAAGATCTCCGACGATCCGACGCTGCACCTGTTGTTTGCGGTGGAGACGATTTTGGGTCAGATGGACCCGAGCGACGATTTCGAAGACGATGCCCAAGCCGACCCTTTGGAAGGTATCGCTGACGTTGCAGACGCAGAGGTCACGGCCGAGCGTGATTTGCCCGTCGCAATTGCCGAGCCAGTTCGGGCCGACGATACGGGTGAATTGGAAGAGGCGGATGAAGTCGGCGCGATGGAGCCGATCGTTGCCGAGCAGGGACCCGTATCGGAGCCCTTCGACGCCGTCATCGATGCGATCGGCGCGATCGAAGAGATTGAACCGGACGCCCAAGATGTCATTGAAGCGGATCCTGCAGATGAGCCGCAGGCGTCTCTTGAAGTGGGCGATGAGCGCCTGACGCCAGAGGTGGTTGGCCCCGTGTACGCCAGCGAGTTCGCTGGGGAGCAAGCGGCTGACTTGTCCTCCCGAGAGTCCGACGCCTTCGATCAATACACGCCGGCTGCACCGCAGGCGGCAAGCCCGGAACGGGCCGTCGCCGCAACCATCGTCAACACGGTCCCGAGCTCCAGTGCTGCACCTTTTGCCTTCGATCGCAGCCGTCGCGCAACGCGCTTCGTTTGGAAGATCGATGCTGAAGGCCGTTTCAGTGACGTCTCCCCCGAATTTGCCCAGGCCGTTGGCCCTCATGCGGCCGATATCAACGGGGTCGCCTTTTCCGATCTCGCCGCTCTCTTCAATCTCGATCCCGAAGGAAAGATCGGCGAACTTCTGAAGAAGCGCGACACCTGGTCCGGCAAGACCATCCTTTGGCCGGTCGAGGGCACGACGCTTGTCGTCCCGGTCGATCTGGCAGCCCTTCCGACCTATACCCGCAACCGTGATTTCGATGGCTTCCGGGGTTTCGGCATCGTTCGGGTCGCCGACGCGCAGGAAGATCCCAATGCCACAGGGTTGACCTTCGTGCCCTCCATGGCATCTGCCGCGGCCGCAGCATCTGATCCGATCGACAGCCGCGAACCGACCCGCGACGAGGATCTCGAAGAATTCCTGTCCGAACTCAGCGAAGGCGAGGGCCATCCGCCGGAGGATTTCGAGGAAGACCAGCTGCATCATCATGATCTCGATGATGTCGAGACCTGGGTGATCGGCGGCAACGAAGACGGGGAAGAGTTCAACACCACATCGGATATGGGCGAGGGGGATGCCGACGCACCTGCTTCTGGAGAAGAACCCGCCACGGCTCCGGCTGAACCGCAACAGCCGTCCACGTCGCCGCCAAGCTATGAACCTCCCGTGCTGCGCATCATGCAGCCACCGAAGCCGAGCCTGCCGGAAAAGGTCATCCAGCTGGAAGAACACCGCATCCGCAGTCGGGACAACCTGACGCCAGGTGAACAGGCAGCCTTCCGCGAGATTGCCCGGAAGCTCGACCCGCTGGGTCTGAGGGCCCGCGTCGAGGAATCGCTCAACCCGGCGGCCTCCGCCCCGCCGGCCCTCAGCACGGCTCCGCCGACCTCGCCGTCACCGGCCGCAGCCGAAACCGCCGCAGCTTCCGCCTCTTCGACCGCCGCTGACAAGCCCGCATCCGTGGCCACCCCGGAGACGGACACGCCGACCGAAACGGTTACGCCCGCAACGCCGCCGGTGGACCTGCCGGCAGCGACTGTCCTTGAGGGCTTGCCGTCACGCCGCGAGCGCAGTTTGACCGCCGAGATCGTCGATCTCATGCCCGTCGCCCTGCTGGTGCATGTCGGCGACCGGCTGATCCACGCCAATCCCGAATTCTTTGCGCTCACCGGTTACACTTCGCTCAACGATCTGCAGGCCGTCGGCGGACTTGATGCGCTCATCCAGCGCCAGGACATGGATGAAAATGGCGAGCCGGGCGGCGGTGTTGTTGCCGTCTGTGCCGATGATCGACTTGTGCCGGTTACGGCCCGCCTGCAATCGGTGCGCTTCGATGACGCAAGTGCTCTGATGCTCGCCCTCATCGCTCAGCCCGGCCACGGCGCCAAGGCGCAGGAACACGTGGTGGAACCTGCCGAGGCTCCAGTCAATCCAGGTGAACTGGCGCGCCTGAAGGTCGAGGTCGACGAATTGCGGTCGATCCTGGAGACCGCGACAGACGGCGTCGTCATCCTCGATTCCGATGGCGACATCCGCTCGATGAACCGGGCCGCAAGCGCCCTGTTCAATTTCGACGACATGGAAACCCGCGGCAAACCCTTCGTGATGCTGTTTGCCCATGAGAGCCAGAAGTCGATCCTCGATTATCTGAACGGCCTTTCCGGCCATGGCGTGGCGAGTGTTCTGAATGACGGACGCGAAGTCATTGGCCGCGAAGCCTCCGGAGGCTTTCTGCCGCTATTCATGACCATCGGCCGCCTCAACTCGTCCAATGGCTACTGCGCCGTCATCCGCGACATCACCCAGTGGAAGCGCACGGAAGAGGAACTGCGCAACGCCAAGCGGGCCGCGGAGACCGCAAACGCCCACAAGACCGACTTCCTCGCCCGCGTCAGCCACGAGATCCGTACGCCGCTCAACGCGATCATCGGCTTTGCCGACATGATGGCCAACGAACATTTTGGTCCGGTCGGTCACCCGCGCTACGGCGAATACGCGCATGATATTGTCCGCTCGGGCCGTCATGTGCTCGATATCGTCAACGACCTTCTGGATATCTCGAAGATCGAAGCAGGCGAGATGGAACTCGATTTCGCCTCTGTCGGCCTGAACGACATGGTCCAGGCGGCCGTATCGATCGTCCAGCCGCAGGCCAACAGCCAGCGTGTCATCATCCGCACCGCTTTGTCTCAAGCCGTCCCGAATGTCGTGGCCGATGGCCGCTCCATCAAGCAGATCGCGCTCAATATCCTGGCAAACGCCATCCGCTACACGCCCTCAGGCGGGCAGATCATTGTCTCCACATCCTATGAGCCAAACGGCAGCGTCACCCTGCGTATCCGCGACACGGGCATCGGCATGTCACGCAGCGAGCTAGAGCAGGCGATGAAGCCCTTCCGTCAGGTCTCCACCGGCACGCCGCGCAGCCGCGGCGACGGCACAGGCCTTGGGCTTCCCCTCACCAAGGCTATGGTTGACGCCAACCGCGCCCAATTCGCCATCTCCTCAACACCCAACGAGGGCACGCTGGTGGAAGTGACCTTCCCGTCACCACGGGTACTGGCGGATTGAACGCCGATGCTGCGGCGAGGCACCCGCAAATCTTAAGGCTTGAGGCGGGCGTGCCGCGTCAATAGGCCTCGTGTTAGTGCCCCGGCAAGCCGGGGCTCGCTCTAGGGAACGACGAAGTACAGGCGGAACGACCATGGCCACGATCGGCATCTTGACAGGCATTCTTTTCGCAATCGCAATAGGTGCCATGAGCCCCGGACCGAGCTTCGTTCTCGTATCCCGCGTCTCCATTTCGCATTCCCGCCTGCATGGGCTCGCCTCAGCCATCGGCATGGGTCTCGGCGGTGCGCTTTTCGCGACACTTGCTCTGGTGGGTCTGGTAACTCTGCTGCAGCAGGTCGAATGGCTCTACCTGCTGCTGAAGTTCGGCGGTGGCCTCTACCTCGTCTATCTCGCCACCCGGATCTGGCAGGGCGCAAAGACGCCGCTGGTTGCCGCAGGGAGCGGTGAGGCCGCCGGAACGGGCGCTTCTGTCTGGCACAGCCTCGGCCTTGCCTTTGCCACCCAGATCAGCAATCCCAAGACCGCCGTCGTCTACGCCAGCATCTTCGCGGCCCTGATGCCGGCCGCCCCGCCGCTTGCCATGCTTCTGGTCCTGCCGCCGGCGATCTTCGCGGTCGAGACCTCCTGGTATGCAGTGGTCGCAATCGCTTTTTCGGCGCCGCGCGCCCAGAAGGTTTATCTCCGTTGGAAGATCGGTATCGATCGTCTGGCTGCTCTGGTCATTGGTGGGCTCGGCCTGCGCCTTGTCGGAGAGACGGTATCGTCTGCGGCGCGTCTCACCCTGCGCTGATCCGGGCGGTTCCCTTCTGCAGGCCTTTGCGCTAGAGGAAACCAGCCTCCCCATCCGCAAGGGCCGACAGCTTGTATTCTAACGCGCGCTCGGGCACAGCCCCATCGACCAGACCTCTTCGCAGCAGCATGGGGCCAGCAACGCGCGCCGCCTTGGTCGTGGCCCTCGTCGTCGTGATGCCGATTGTCGCGATCTTCGTCATCGGTCTGTCGTCCGATCCGGGCAATTGGCAGCACATGCTGACTAACGTCATTCCGCGGGCCGGCTTGCGCACGCTCTGGCTCCTGCTTTTCACCGGCCTGGTCACCGCCATCTACGGCATCGGCACCGCTTGGCTTGTGGCGTCCTGCGAGTTCCCGTTGCGCCGCGTCTTTTCGCCGGCTCTCGTCCTGCCGCTCGCGATCCCGTCTTATCTCGCGGCCTATGCCTTTGGCGAGTTCCTCGATTTCACCGGCCCGGTCCAAACACTGTATCGCGCGATTTTCGGCTATACCTCGGCACGAGACTACAGCTTCTTCGATGTCCGCTCTCTCGGCGGCGCCGTACTGGTAATGTCGTCGGTACTCTACCCTTATGTCTATCTCGCCTGCCGCTCGATGTTCCTGATGCAGGGCCGCGCCGCCGCCGATGTGGCGCGAACGCTGGGCGCGAGCCCTTTGCGCGTTTTTGCCCGCATCCAGGTGCCGATGGCCAAGCCCGCCATCATGATCGGGCTCACGCTCGTGACGATGGAAACGCTGAATGATATCGGCGCGGTGGAATATCTCGGCGTCCAGACGCTGACCTTTTCGATCTACGACACCTGGCTCAACCGTGGCAGCCTCGCAGGCGCCGCCCAGATTGCCTGCGTCATGCTGGCAATCGTCGCGCTGCTGCTCTTCGTCGAGCGCCAAGCCCGCAAGCGCCAGCGCTTTACCAGTCACAAGACGACAGCCGTTGTTTCCGATGCCGTGCGGTTGAAACTGTCTGGTCTGAAGGGTGCGCTCGCCACCTTTTTCTGCCTTCTGCCGATCCTGCTCGGTTTCGTCATACCCTTCATCGTCCTGGGCGGCTTTGCTCTGCGGCGTGTCGACGACTTCCTTGAACCGAGGCTCCTCGATGCTCTCTGGCATTCGACGCTCGTGTCGGCCACGGCGGCCGTGATCACGGTCTTCCTTGCATTTGTGCTTGCCTATGCCGCCCGCACCGAACGTTCGCGGCTCGCCCGTAGTGCCAGCCGCTTCGCCTCCCTCGGTTATGGCATTCCAGGCACAGTGCTCGGTATCGGCGTGCTCATCCCGCTCGCCGCATTCGATAACGCCTTCGATGGGTTCCTGCGCCAGACCTTCGGCGTCTCGACAGGCCTCCTCCTGTCGGGGACCGGTTTTGCCATCGTCTACGCCTATACAGTGCGCTTCCTGACTATGTCGGAAGGAACGATCGATGCGGGCTTCCAGAAGCTGTCCCCGCATCTCGACATGGCCGCCCGTACGCTCGGCCGATCCGGGCCACAAACGCTGCGCCAGGTGCTGCTACCCAATCTTCGGCCCGCTGTTCTGACGGCGGGCCTGCTGGTGTTCATCGAGACGTTGAAGGAACTTTCCGCCACCATCCTGCTGCGGCCCTTCAACTTCAATACGCTAGCCACACTCGTCTACGAGGATGCTTCACGCGGCATGGCCCAGGATGCGGCCGTTGCCGCAATCATCATCATTCTGGCGGGACTGGTGCCAGTGCTGCTCGTATCGCGCTCGCTGGACGACAAGCACTAAGGCAAAAAAAAAGGGCGGCCCGAAGCCGCCCACAGTAGATGCTGTCGAACCGGAGAAGAAGGCAATCGACATCATGTCTAAGAAGCCGGAACCGGCTCTCACTCGCACTTCATTGTGCGTCTCCAAGTTGCCGACAGTCTTGCCAAACCCGCCTTAACAGATCCTTACCGCCTGGGCTTGCGGAATACCCTAGAATTGAGGTGTCGGGTCGGGCTGCGGCAGGTTTCGATACACAATCGCGTCAGCTCTGCAGCTCTGGCAGATGGGCGAAGAGGTCGAGCGCTTCCGGATTGGCGAGCGCCTCCTTGTTCTTCACCGGACGTCCATGCACCACCTCGCGCACGGCAAGTTCGACGATCTTGCCCGACTTCGTCCGCGGGATATCTGTCACCTGAATGATTTTTGCCGGAACATGGCGCGGAGACGCACCCGTGCGGATCTTGGCCTTGATCTTCTTGTCCAGTGCCTCGTCCAGTATTACGCCGGGTGCCAGCCGCACGAAAAGGATGACGCGGACATCGTCATCGAAGTCCTGGCCGATGCAGATTGCCTCGATCACTTCGTCCAACTGCTCGACCTGGTTGTAGATCTCCGCCGTACCGATGCGCACACCGCCCGGATTGAGCGTGGCATCCGAGCGGCCGTGGATGATGATCCCGCCATGCTCGGTCCATTCGGCAAAATCGCCATGGCACCAGACATTGTCGAACCGATCAAAATAGGCTGCATGGTATTTTGCACCGTCGGGATCGTTCCAGAACATGATCGGCATGGACGGGAAGGCCTTGGTGCAGACGAGTTCGCCCTTCTCGCCGCGAACGGGTTGCCCGTCATCGTTCCACACATCCATCGCAAGCCCGAGGCCCGGCCCCTGGATCTCGCCACGCCAGACCGGCTTCAAGGGGTTGCCCAGCACGAAGCAGGAAACGATATCAGTGCCGCCGGAAATAGACGCCAGCTGGATATCGTTCTTGATGCCTTCATAGACGAAGGAAAAGCCTTCAGGCGACAGCGGCGATCCGGTCGAGGTCAGCAGCCGGAGGCTCGACAGGTCGTGGGTCGTCTTCGGTGTCAGTCCGCTCTTGCGCACGGCATCGATATATTTTGCCGAAGTACCGAAGACCGCGAATTTCTCCTGCGCCGCATAATCAAAGAGCACGTTGCCGTCGGGATAGAAGGGCGAGCCGTCATAGAGGCAGAGTGTTGCCCCACAGGCGAGCCCTGAGGCTAGCCAGTTCCACATCATCCAGCCGCAGGTGGTGAAGTAGAAGAGCCGGTCGCCGGCACTAATCCCGCAATGGAAACGGTGCTCCTTCAGATGCTGCAGCAGCGTGCCGCCGGCGGAGTGCACGATGCACTTCGGTACGCCTGTCGTTCCCGAAGAGAAAAGGATGTAAAGCGGGTGCGCGAATGGCAGTTGCTTGTAAACGATCTCCTGCACGGAGAATGGCGCAACGAATTGGTCGAGGCTGCGGCCATCGGCAAGCCTTTCCACGAGCGCAGCCGTTTCGCCGGCATAAGGAATGACGAGCACCGGCACGCCGAGCTTCTCAGCGACTGCCACCACCTTGTCGGCCACATCCTGACGCTTGCCATTATACCAATAGCCATCACAGGCGATGAACAGGCTGGGCTCGATTTGGCCGAAGCGGTCGAGCACACCTTGTTCGCCGAAGTCCGGGGAGCAGGACGACCAGATGGCGCCAAGCGAGCTGGCGGCCAGCATCAACGCAATGGTCTCCGGCATGTTCGGCATCATGGCGGCGACGCGGTCGCCGGCGCCAATCCCCATGGCCTGCATCGCCTGCTGCAGCCTTGAGACCATGGCCGTCAGGCGCTGCCAGCTCCACCGATCTGACACCTTGTTTTCGCCGCGAAAGATCAGCGCATCGCCTTCACCGGCATGTACCAGCAGGTTCTCGGCAAAATTCAGTTGAGCCTCGGGAAAGAAGCGCGCCTTCAGCATAACATCGCCGTCAGCCAGCGCGATGCTCCCCTTGCTGCCCTTCACGCCGCAATGATCCCACACCGCAGACCAGAAGGCACCCCGGTCGCGGATCGACCAGTCATAGAAGGCCTCATAATCCGGAAAAGGTGTGCCCAGGGTCGAGCCGCACCACTCGATGAACTGCGTCAGCGGCTGAGCAGCCTTGAAAGCGTCCGTCGGAACCCAAAGGGGTGAGATGTCCATGATACTGTCCTCCGCAGGTGGCGAGGCTTATAACATATTGCAGTGCGATATACAGCGCCGTTCACGGCGCTTCCAAGGCATTACTTTCCTCGTTGCGACGAGAGTAGGTATCGAGCAGAACGCTTGCCAGCCGGTCCCTGCACCCGGTAAAGGAGCATGGATGTCAAAAGCCGACCGCCCCTATCGACAGGACGAGAACCCTGCGGCCAAGTTGCATTGGCGCCGCTTGCTGAGACTTGTTCTCGTCTCCACGGTTCTTCTCGTTCTGGGCTCTGTGGCTCTGCGGCTGGCAGCACCCCATCTGATATCGAGTTCAGTGGTCAGGGCGGCGCTGGCTTCTGCCGTTTCGCGTTGGACAGGACATGACGTTTCCATTGCAGATGTCGCCGAGATCACGTTCTGGCCGGAGCCGCAGGTCACCTTGACCGGCGTGACGGTCAGCCGGGGTAAGGGGTCCGCGCGGCAGGTACTCGGTGAGATCGATGCGCTCTCAGCTCGGTTCAGCTTTCTCTCAGCCCTGCGGGGGCAGCCTGAATTCAATGCCTTTGAATTCACCCGGCCGAGGATCCGTATCGAGCGCGACATCGACGGACTGCTCGACTGGAGCAATGAGGGGCTGCTGAGCGAAGCTGTACGTTCCGTTGCCCCCAGTGCCTCTGGCGGCCAACAGATCGAGGCCGATGCAGATGCTGAAGTCGGCAGCGTTGCCGTTCTTGGCGGTGAGATCATCCTGATCGACGCCGCGAGCGGACGGGAATTCGAAGCCCGTGATGTGAACGCCGAGATCGAATGGCCAAAGCTTTCCGCGCCGCTTTCCGGCAAGGCCACGTTCACCTATGACGCCTTGCCTGTTACCCTCACCCTCGACACCCATGCGCCGCTCTTGCTGATCGGTGGCCAAAAGGCTGATGTCGATATTTCTGCGGCCTTGCCGGGCGTAACCGGCAAGCTGAAGGGGGGCGTCAGCCTCCGTAAGGGTCTGACCGGAACCAGCAATATCGAACTGGCGGTCACAGATATCCCGACCGTCGCCGGCCTCGCCCAGCTTAGGATCGCGGGAACGGAACGCTGGAAGAGCGCGGCGCTGAAGACGCAACTGATCCCGGCTGACAGCGAGTGGCGCCTGGAAGGGTTGGATTTCCAGGTTAACGATAGCCGTGGCAACGGCTTTCTCGCATTCCGGCATACGCCCGGCACACGCCCTGTGCTCAGCGGCACACTCGCGCTCGCCCACCTCGAACTGGAGGATCTCTTGCAGTCCTTGTCGATCGAGATCGGCGACAGGGCAGACGTTCGTTTGCCGAGCCTCACCCGCTGGCTGGATTTCGACCTGCGGCTGTCGGCAACCACGGCTGCCCTGTCGCCCTTCGAACTGGCTGAAGTCGGTGCCAGCGTCATCGGGCGTGGGGACGCGCTGAAACTGGTGATCGCCGACAGCGATTTTCTCGGCGGCTCTTTGAGCGCCCGCATTAGCGGCAGTGGAGACGGCTTCAGCAAAGGAGCCGATCTTGCGGTGACCATCATCGATGCCCGTCTCAGTGAACTCGCCAAGGGCCTCGGTGTTGAAGGTCCGGTCCTCACCGCCAAGGGCTCGGTCGACTTGAACGCCAAGCTTGCTGGCGTGGGCTGGCGCAGCAATCTTGAGGCGATGTCGGGCACACTGCGGATCTCCGCCACTTCGGGACAGTTGGAGGGCTTCAACGCAGAGGGGGTGCGACAGCTGGCTGCCGATCGCTCCTATTTCCAATTGAGCGCAGCTGGCAGTGGCCGTTTTGCCTTTGATCGTTTCGACATGTCCGCACGTTTCGCCGAAGGCTCAGCGGAAGTCGAACGATGCCTCTTCGTCGGCAACGACCAATCTCTGTCCCTGTCAGGGATCGTCCCGTATAGCCGCAAGGCGCTGGCATTGATCGGCCAACTATCGCCCTCGACCTCAAATGTCGCCACCCCGGCAGACCTGCGCTTTTTCATCGGCGGCGGCTTTGCGGATCCCGTGATCTCGCCCATTCCCCGTTCCGGCAGCGTCAGCCCATAAAGAACCATGCTCGCCAGATGCGAGCCGGTTCATCCAAGTCCTCAGAGCAATTTTTAAGAAGTGCGCAGGGGTCTCGCGCCCGGAATCGCGCAACAACAGAGAGCTAGAGCGGTTGCGCGATTCAGAGAGGCGCGGAAAAGCTCTAGGCGCTACAATGGATCGAATCAAAACGTCTGGGGGCGCGGACGGTGCAGGGATTTCTCTCCGGCTTGATCAAGTTGGCGCTGGCCTCGCTGATCGCGGGCACGCTTTTGTCCTTGTTCGGAATCACGCCGCGCGCGGTGATGGACGGCATGGGCCTGACCCCCGAGGACATTCAGTACGGATTCGTCACCGCCTTCGCCTGGACGGCTCCGCGCATTCTGATGGGAGCGTTGGTGATCATTCCGCTTTGGTTCGTCACCTATATGTTGCTGCCGCCCCGAAGTTAGCCTGACGGCAGGTGACGGGCTTCAGTGGCCTCAACTCGTCAGACCGCGCGCTGCGACATGCTCGTCGCGCTGCCGCTGCAACTCGCGCTGTTTGGTGCCGATCGAGGCGATGATCACGCCGATCGTGACGATCCCGATCAGGATCGTGCAGACTGCATTGATCTCAGGCGTGACCCCAAGGCGAACCTGCGAATAGATCTTGATCGGCAGCGTGGTGGCGCCCGGGCCTGTCGTGAAGCTCGCAATGACCAGATCGTCGAGCGACAGGGTGAAGGCCAGCATCCAGCCGGAAATGACGGCAGGCAGGATGAGCGGCAGGGTGATCTTGAAGAAGGTCTTGACCGGCGGGCAGCCGAGATCATGGGCCGCTTCTTCGAGACTGGTATCGAATGTCAGCAACCGCGACTGCACGACGATCGCCACGTAGCACATGGTGAAGGTCGTGTGCGCGATGACCACCGTCATCAGCCCTCGGTCGACGCCGATGGCGACGAACAGCAAGAGCATCGACAGGCCGGTGATGACCTCCGGCATGACGAGCGGCGCATAGACCATGCCGGAAAACAGCAAGCGACCGGGGAAGCGGCCGTAGCGCACCAGCGCCAGCGCCGTCAGTGTGCCGAGCACGGTACCGAGCGTGGCGCTCAGCAGACCAACACGCAGCGTCACCCAGGCAGCACTCATCAGGCCTTCGTTGCGCCACATCTCGCCATACCATTTGAGCGAGAACCCACCCCAGACAGTGACCAGCTTGGAATCGTTGAACGAGTAGATCACCAGGATCAGGATCGGGATGTAGAGAAATGCGAAGCCGATAGTCAGGATCGTCGGGTCAAATTTACCAGGTTTCATTGGCCGCTCCTCACGCTTTCTGCTGCTGGTTCTGGAAGATCGCGATCGGAACGACCAGAAGCAGAAGGAGGAGAACGGCGACGGCAGAGGCCAGTGGCCAGTCGCGGTTGCCAAAGAATTCGGTCCACAACGTCTTGCCGATCATGAGCGTCTGGGCACCACCCAGAAGATCCGGAATGACGAACTCGCCAGTGATCGGGATGAAGCAGATCATCGCGCCGGCAATCACGCCCGGAATGGAGAGCGGGAAAGTGATTTTCCAGAAGGCTTTCCACGGAGGACATCCAAGGTCGCTCGCGGCTTCCAGGAGCGTCCCATCCATTTTCTCCAGTGCCGAATAGAGCGGCAGCACCATGAAGGGCAGGTAGGAATAGACGATGCCGATGAAGACGGCGATTTCAGTACGGAATATTTGCACCTGATTGCCTTCGTCCATCAGGCCCAGCGAATGTAGGAGCACCGTCAGCAGACCTTCCGGCTTCAGGATGCCGATCCAGGCATAGACGCGGATCAGGAACGAGGTCCAGAATGGCAGGATGACCAGCATCACCAGTGTCGGGCGAATGGTGACCGAGGCGCGCGCCATTGCCAGCGCCATGGGATAACCAATCAGAAGCAGCAGCACGGTCGAGATCAGCGCGATGCGCAGAGACGACACATAGGCGTTGAAATAAAGCGGATCTTCCGTGAGGAAGCTGTAGTTCTCGAAGTCCAGTTGGCTGAAGAAGTCACCGATCGCCGATAGCCCTTCGAAGACGGGCGTATAAGGGGGCATGGCAATCGCCGTATCCGACATCGAGATCTTTACGATGATCAGGAACGGCGCCACGAAGAACAGCACCATCCAAAAATAGGGAATGAGGACGACCAGCCAGCGGGCTGGCCCGGATTTGGTGGCGGCGGCGACGGGTTCGGCCATGTCGCTCTCCTCAGCGGGTTAGAACGAGGCCGGCATCGGCCGGCCAGGACAGCCAAACGATGTCACCAAACGTGATCGGCCGGTCAACCAGTCGGGAAACATTGGCCTGCGCGGCACGGAACATGCGACCATCGTCCAATTTGACGATGAAGATGGAAAAATCGCCGAGATAGCCGATGTCCCAGACCTCGCCATGCAGGGCATTGGTTGTCGCTTCCTCGGGCTTCGAGGTTGTAATGCGCACCTTCTCAGGGCGGATAGCGAAGGCGACGCTGTCTCCGACTGTAGCGTCGCAACTCTGGTCGACGGCGATCGTCACGCCCTCGCAGTCAACCTTGACAAGCTCACCGTTGATCCCCGCCTCCTTGGAAGCGACCTTGCCCTCAAGGATGTTGATGTCGCCGATAAAGTCGGCGACATAGCGCGAATTCGGAGCCTCGTAGATTTCCGCAGGCGTTGCCACCTGCACGAGGATGCCCTTGTCCATCACCGCAATGCGGTCTGACACGGTCATCGCCTCCTCCTGGTCGTGGGTGACGATCAGAAAGGTCAGGCCGAGCTTCGTCTGGATGTCCATCAGTTCGAACTGCGTCTCCTCGCGCAGCTTGCGATCAAGCGCGCCGAGCGGTTCATCGAGTAGCAGCACCTTCGGACGCTTGGCGAGAGAACGGGCAAGCGCCACGCGCTGCCGTTGGCCACCGGAAAGCTGGTTCGGCTTGCGCTTGGCAAAGCTCTCCAGTTTCACGAGCTTCAGCATTTCCTGAACACGCGCTTCGATCTCGCCCTTTGGCAGGTTGTCCTGTTCAAGGCCGAACGCGATGTTCTTCTCCACCGTCATGTGCGGGAAGAGCGCATAGGACTGGAACATCATGTTCGTCGGCCGCTTGTAGGGCGGTGTGCCCGCCAGGTCCTTGCCCTGCAGCAGGATGCGCCCGCTGGTCGGCTGTTCGAAGCCCGCCAGCATGCGCATCAGTGTCGTCTTGCCGCAACCGGATGGGCCGAGCAGCGAGAAGAACTCGCGCTCGTAAATGTTGAGCGTCAGATTATCAACGGCGACGAAATCCCCGAACCGCTTCGTCACGTTCTCGAAGCGGATAAACGGGACCGCGTCAGGATCCATCCAAGGAGAAAATTTGCGTTTAACAGGCCCCAATGACTTCGCCATTACCCGATCCCAGCCGTAGTGTTTTGATTGACCCCAGACACGAAGAAAACCGCCGGATGCTTGAGGCACCCGGCGGTTTCAAATCAATTGTTAGCTACCCGTTTTGATCTGTGTCCAGACCCGGTTCAGCACGCGCTGTTCCTTGGGGCCGTAGGGCGAGATGGTAAAGAGTTTTGCCATGACGTCAGCCGGCGGATAAACGGCCGCATTATCCTTGACCGCCGGGTCCAGCAGTGACTGCGAAGCGAGATTGCCATTGGCATACTGGACGTAGTTCGAGGCCTTGGCGATGACATCCGGCTTCATCAGGAAGTTGATGAACTCATGCGCCTCGGCAACATTCTGGGCATCCGCGGGGATCGCCATGTTGTCGAACCACATGTAGGTGCCTTCCTTCGGGATCACATAGTTGATCTCGACGCCGTTTTTGGCTTCTTCCGCACGCGCCTTCGCCTGCAGAATGTCGCCAGACCAGCCGATCGTCAAGCAGATGTCGCCATTGGCGAGATCGTCGATATAGGCCGAGGAATTGAAGGTGCGCACCGAGGGACGGATCTTCGAATAGACCTCGCCGCCTGCTTCGAGATCGGCCGTTTCCTTACTGTCCGGATTCTTGCCGGCATAATTCATCGCGATGGCAAAGGTCTCGTCTGATGCGTCGAGGATGTTGATGCCGCAGCCCTTGAGTTTCTCGGCATTTTCCGGCTTGAAGATGGCATCCCAGCTGTCGACCTTGAAGTCGGCGCCGAGCGCTTCCTTGACCTTGGCGACATTGTAGCCGATGCCGGTCGTGCCCCACATGTAGTTCACGGCATATTCGTTGCCGGGATCATACTTCGCCAGACGTTCGGAGACGTCGGGCCACATGTTCTTCAGGTTCGGCAGTTTCGACTTGTCGAGTTTCTGGAAGACACCAGCCTGGATCTGGCGGGCGAGGAAGGGTGCCGTCGGCACGACGACATCGTAGCCGGAGCCACCGGCGAGCAGTTTGGTCTCCAGCAGTTCATTCGAATCGAACACGTCATAGACGACCTTGATCCCCGTTTCCTTCGTGAATTCCTCAAGCACCGATTCGTCGATGTAGTCCGACCAATTGTAGACATGAACGACGCGTTCCTGCGCCTGAACACCGGACGCGATGAAGATCGTCGTGAGGGCCACTGACGCCGTACGAATGAAAAGAGCCTTCATTTTTTTCTCCTGTTCCAGCTCGAAGACCTGCATCTCCGGCTACCGTTCCCGTTGTTTTTTAAGAGACTAGAAAGGAATTGGACGGGCGACAAGCGAAATTCTTCGCAGTCGCGAAGGGGTCTGGAGCCAAGTCCTGGACTCCCTACATTCATTGAAAATCGAAGGCGGAGAGGCCTGTGACCATTTCATCCAGCCCCAGCGGTCGTGTGAGCGGTGGCTCGGCACGTGCCAGGCAACCCGATCTTTCGCAAAGCCGACAGGCCGCTCCAATGGCGATCGGCGGCACAGCTTTGTCGGGCAGGGCGGCCGCATAGGCCACCTCGTCACGGTGTCCAATATCGCAGCCGATCAGGAGTGCGGTCCGCCGGACCCGCTCCCCGAAGCCGGCTTGAGGTCCTTCCAATGTCCGGGAAATCGTCAGGAAGCCGGCGCCATCCGGCATTTCCACCTGTTCCACCAGAACCTGCCCCGGCTGCGCGAAGGCGGCGTGGATGTTGAGCTTCGGGCAGCCACCCCCGAACTTCGCATGGGGAAAGCCTTGCGCCCCCGCCCGGCGAAAACGATTGCCGGCATTGTCGATCTCCATCATGAAGAAGGCCAGTCCCGGTGCCCCCGGCCGCTGCAGCATGGTGAGCCGGTTCGCCGCCTGCTCAAACGACACATTGAAGCGCGCCCTCAGGATGTCGATATCGTAGCGCGCCCGGATGGCCGCCGAAAGGAAGGCGCCATAGGGCATCATCAGCGCATGGGCGGCGGCGCGGGCCAGCTCGAAACGCCCGAGCCGGCGCGCCTCGCCCGAACTCAGCTCCAACGCATCGAGTTCGGCCTGCAGCGCTTCGCTCAATGCCAAAAGCACTACCTCCATGGCCACTTCCCGCAGTTGGTCGAAGACAGAAAGACGCTCGGAGAGAAACAGCCGCATGGAGTGCCGGTCATAGCGCCGCCTGAGCGATGGCATGGTCTGGACCGGCAATGTTCGGACCACGATGCCGTGGGTGCTGCGCAACCAGGATTTCAACGCCACGGCGAGGTCGTCGCCGGCGGCGAGGCCAAGGCTCGCATGGAATGCCTCGGCCGCCTCGTCCAGCCTGTCGAAGTAGTTGGCTCGCCGCTCGAAGGCCTCACGCACTTCGTCGATCGGCAGCCGCGCGCCGGACAGGGATGTCTCGTGTCCTTCCCGTGCCAGGAGATCGGCGAGGTCCGACAACCGCGCCGCCTGTTCGCGATAGGCGCGGTAAAGCTTGACGATGCCGCTCGCCGCGTTGGGGGCCGCTTCCGCCACCTCAATCAGTTCCTGGTCACCCGGCAGCTCACCGGAGAGCAGCGGGTCGGCGAAGACCTCTCGCAGCTGGCTCGCCGACCCTCCGGCCTCTCCCTGTAGCTCATCCAGATCCACCTTGTAGACAGAGGCGAGCTTCAGGAGCAGCTGCACGGTGAGTGGGCGCTGGTTGCGTTCGATCAGGTTGAGGTAGGACGGCGATATTTCCAGCGCCTCTGCCATGGCGGTCTGCGTCAGGCCAAGGCCGTTGCGGATTCGGCGCACACGGGGTCCCGCGAAGATCTTGCGCTCTGCCATTTACAGATCCTTACAAGTGAAGCCAATCCATCTCAAGATAGCATTGTGACATAATTTACAAATTAACACGCCGCTCCTGTCAAAGGCAAGACAGCATAACCTCTTTCATCTCGTTGTTTTATTGAATTATCTGGCCGTCTTTTGCAGTGCGATGTAAATATAGTCACATCAGAAGGGCGAAGCGAAGGCACAGCGATCGCTTGAGCCGCATCCGGAATTGAACAGGGAGATCCCATATGACTGAATTTTACAATCTCGTTCCGAACGCACCCAAGGGCCGTTACGACGGCATCGATCGTCCCTACACTGCAGAAGACGTCAAGCGCTTGCGCGGTTCGGTCGAGATCAAGCACACGCTCGCCGAAATGGGCGCCAATCGCCTCTGGAAATTGATCAACGAAGAGCCGTTTATCAATGCGCTTGGCGCTCTCTCTGGCAATCAGGCCATGCAGATGGTCCGTGCCGGCCTGAAGGCCATCTATCTCTCCGGCTGGCAGGTTGCAGCCGACGCCAACACGGCATCCGCGATGTATCCGGACCAGTCGCTCTATCCGGCGAACGCTGCACCAGAGCTCGCCAAGCGCATCAACAAGACGCTGCAGCGCGCCGACCAGATCGAGACGCAGGAAGGCAAGGGGCTGTCGGTCGATACTTGGTTCGCCCCGATCGTTGCCGATGCGGAAGCAGGCTTCGGCGGGCCTTTGAACGCCTTCGAAATCATGAAGGCCTTCATCGAAGCCGGTGCTGCTGGCGTTCACTTTGAAGACCAACTGGCGTCAGAAAAGAAGTGCGGCCATCTCGGCGGCAAGGTTCTGATCCCGACCCAGGCCCATATCCGCAATCTGACCGCTGCCCGTCTGGCCGCCGACGTCATGGGTGTCCCGACGCTGATCGTCGCACGCACCGATGCCGAAGCTGCAAAGCTTTTGACCTCCGACATCGACGAGCGCGACCAGCCCTTCGTCGACTATGATGCAGGCCGCACGGCGGAAGGCTTCTACCAGGTGAAGAACGGCATCGAGCCCTGCATCGCCCGTGCGATCGCTTACGCTCCCTATTGCGACATGATCTGGATGGAGACCGGAAAGCCGGATCTGGAACAGGCCCGCAAGTTCGCCGAAGCCGTGCACAAGGTCTATCCGGGCAAGAAGCTTGCTTACAACTGCTCGCCCTCCTTCAACTGGAAGAAGCATCTCGACGACGCGACGATCGCCAAGTTCCAGAAGGAACTCGGTGCCATGGGCTACAAGTTCCAGTTCATTACGCTCGCCGGCTTCCACCAGCTGAACTACGGCATGTTCGAACTGGCGCGCGGCTACAAGGATCGCCAGATGGCCGCCTATTCGGAGCTGCAGGAGGCGGAATTCGCTGCCGAAGTCAACGGTTACACCGCGACCAAGCACCAGCGCGAAGTCGGCACGGGTTACTTCGACGCCGTCTCGCTCGCCATCACTGCCGGCCAGTCCTCGACAACCGCGATGAAGGAATCGACCGAAACCGAGCAGTTCAAGCCGGCTGCTGAGTAAGGATAGCACCCTCCCCTCGAGGGGGAGGGTCGGCACGCAGTGCCGGGGTGGGGTGACCACCGCAATCATCAAAGGTTCACCCCCACCCGCAGCTACGCTGCGACCTCCCCCCTCAAGGGGGAGGTGACTTCAAAAACCCCAGACACCAAGAGGAGAAATGCCATGACACCCCAGACCCGAGTCAAGGAACGCGCCGAAGAACAGTCGTCGGCCATGAGTACCGATCAGCAGGCGATGATCCGCATGCTGGCCAATGACCTGCACCGTCTCAATCATTCGATCATGAAGGCCGTCGATGCCGGTGTCTCGGTCGAACTCGTCCGCTCGGCCCGTCACCATGGCGGCGACGGCAACTGGGGTGATCTGTTGATCCCCGTCATCGTGACCCAGGGCGCAAACGCGGCCTGATCCCGCAGACCAATATCCCCCATCCGGTCCTGACCTCCGGATTGGTACCGCACAGCGATCGCCTCGGGGAGGAGGTGGATTGCTGTGCGGCTTTTTCGTTCGGCTGCCTTAGATGCGGGTGACGTCCTTCACCCAGCCGTAAGGGTCGGCCACCGTGCCGCGCTGGATGCCGGTCAACTGGTTGCGCAGCTTTTCCGTTTCCATGCCGGTACCGGCATTGCCGATGACGAATTCGCCGTCCGGATGCCGCACAGTCCCGATGGCTGCGACCACGGCGGCCGTGCCGCAGGCAAAGGCTTCGCGCAGCTTGCCGCTCTTGGCGTCCGCCATCCATTCGTCGAAGGAATAGGGCCGCTCGATGACCTTCAAACCGTTGTCGCCCGCAAGCTTGATGATCGAGTTGCGGGTAATACCTGGCAGGATCGTGCCTGAGAGCGGCGGGGTGACGACGGTGCCGTCATCCATCACGAAGAAGACGTTCATGCCGCCCAGTTCTTCGATCCACTTGTGCTCCGCAGCGTCGAGGAAAACCACCTGGTCGCAACCGCGGCTGGACGCTTCCTTCTGGGCAAGCAGGCTTGCGGCATAATTGCCGCCGCACTTGGCAGCACCCGTGCCGCCAGGGGCAGCGCGCGTATAATGCTCGCTGACCCAGAGCGTGACCGGCTTGCTACCGCCCTTGAAATAGGGGCCGACCGGGGAAGCAATGACGCTGAAGATGTATTCGCGCGAGGGGCGAACGCCGAGGAAGGTTTCGCTCGCAAACATGAACGGGCGAAGATAAAGGCTCCCTTCCCCTTCCGGCACCCATTTCGCGTCGATCTTGACCAGTTCCTCGACAGCTTTCAGGAACAGCTCTTCCGGAATCTCCGGCATCGCCATGCGCTCGGCCGATTGGTTGAAGCGCCGCGCATTCTCTTCCGGGCGGAAGAGGGTGATGCGACCGTCCGCACCCTTGTAGGCCTTCATGCCCTCGAAGATTTCCTGGGCGTAGTGCAATACGCTGGCAGCCGGATCGATCTGGAATGGGCCGCGGGCCTTCACTTCGGCCGTATGCCAGCCCTTGTCGGCATGCCATTGCACCACCACCATGTGGTCGGTGAACAGCGTTCCGAAGCCCAGGTTTTCAAAAGCCGCTAGCCGCTCGGCTTCCGGCATGGGAGCGGCATTCGGTACGATATGGAAGTCGAGCTCTGCGGTATTCGTGGTCATGAAAAGCCTGTGCCTGGATGTTCACGGTTTCGCGGTGTCAGGCGGAAACTGCTCCGGCCGGACGATGCCGTGGTTTGTGCGGTTCCGCTCCCGTTTGTCAACTGAAACCGTATGGCTGCAATGCAGCAAAATGCGGCTGCTGGCAGGGCTTCCCGTGGCTCGGAGCGCTTCGGTCAGCCAAGGACGAGAGCCAGCAGGAACCACATGCCGGCAAGTGCAATCGTAGCACCGAGCGCCTGCACCAGTTTTCCGTGGGCTACGGATTTGAGAGCAGCGCCGATCCCGATCCCGACCACGTGAATGACGCCGGTCGAAACGACGAAGCCGACGGTAAAGGCGGCCGGGTCGCTGGCCCTCGGGGCCAGCGCGCCGTGGGGGATGCCGTGCAGGATGGCAAAAGCGGAAATCAGGCCCAGCGCCACCCATTCCGGCGCTTTCCAGGCTGCCGCGATTGCAGCACCGAGCGTCAGCACCGAGATCGCGATCCCGGCCTGTACGATACTGGAAGGCAGGATCTCCAGCATGCCAGCAACGCCGCCAAGGCACATGACAAGGGGGAAGGTGGCTGGCAGGGTCCAGACCGAGCGCCCGCCCATCTGCGCGCCCCACAGCCCGACCGCCAGCATCGCAAGGAAGTGGTCGGGTCCCGCCAGCGGATGACCGAAACCGGAGCCGAAGCCCCCGAGCGGCCCGT